>SFOL01000123.1 GCA_004552385.1 Bacteroidales bacterium
TCGATAACGCAGAAGAAGCGCACAGCGTCAATTTGCCCTTGGAGGCCAGCGGACGACTGACGTGCGCAACGCGGTGATATCTACGCACTTTTTCTCTAAAACACTATTGCGCAACTCGCACCTTATTCTTAACTTTGCCCCCGTCTTAATAACACTATATATCTATGTACCTCGACAAAGAGAAGAAGCAAGAGATCTTCGGTCAGTACGGAAAGTCTAACACTGACACTGGTTCAGCTGAAAGCCAGATAGCATTGTTCTCGTTCCGTATTAACCACCTCACTGAGCACATGAAGCTCAACAAGAAGGATATTGCTACCAACTACTCACTCAAGAAGATGATCGGCCGCCGCCGTCGTATGCTCGACTACCTGAAGAGCCGCGACATCGAGCGTTACCGCGCCATCGTAGCTAAGCTCGGTCTCCGTAAGTAATTCGGAGGTTTGCGCTTGTGAGCAGGGCAAGTTAACTTCGCTCTTGCGTATGCAAAAGCCTTGCGGCTGGGGGGATACCTCAGCCGCAAGTTTTTTTTCGTGCCTCGCCCAAAGCTTTTGTGGTTCTCACTCTCTAATCTTTTGTTCGCCGGGCCATGGGACTAATAGGGCCGGGCGCCCGATCGTGTCTTGATAATAATAATCGGCGGGGGCGGTCTTGCCGCGCCTCGCCGATTGTGCTACGCTTTGGGCTTAAAGCCTCCCTCCTCCAATCACATCTTTTTTACGACCCTCTCGGTCAGCTCTATCCTCTGGTCCAGCTCTTTCTTATACTCGCCATTGTTCAGTTTTCGAGCCTTGCCCAGATATCCGTCAGCTCCTGCCTTGTCCTTCTTTTTCACGCATATCTCGGCGGCATGAACCGCCGCGTAGGGGCCGAAGTATCGCGTGCTGTTGGCCGATTGGCTCATGGCCTTGTCATACCATTTCATCGCTTCTCCATACTTGCCCTGCTTGTCTGTCGCGCGCCCAAGGCGGAAGTAATACTCCGCCAGGTCTTTCTGTCTTGGGCGGTAACTCTTCAACTCCTTTTCCGCCTCGGCAAATTTGCCATATTCGAAGTTCAGCCTCGCCCGCAATATCTCCATCGGGGTGTCCATCACCAGTGGGGCCTCTTCCGTGGCGCGCCTGTCTATGTCGAAGTCCGATTTTATGCTTAGGCACTTGTCCACCATGGCTTTCGCGCTCTTCCTGTCGCCCTTCAGCATGTAGGCGTACGCCATGTCGACGTACACACCGTTCTTGTTTGAGACACCGCTATATGTCTCTGCGAAACGCTTCCCCCATTTTATCGCCTCGTCAGGCTCAAGCCGCCTGAGCGCATATTTGCCTTTCTGGTGATATAGCAGTGGGAAACGGTTCAGCACATCGCCTGGCGTCGCCTGCAGCGACTCGTAGGCCGCCTCGCCATTCTGGCTGCGCCCGCAGCTCAATATGTACGCATAGCGCACCGCAGGGGCGTCATTCTCGCGTATCGCCTTCATTATGTCCGCTGGCATGTTCTGCTCAAAGCTGAAGAACATGTTGGCAAATGAGAACATAACAGCCTCGTCGTTCAATCCTGCGATGTTCTGAACCTTGCGCCGGTACTGCTCTATCTGGTTGAAGCCGGTCGCAATGTCGCCTTCGCCAAATCCAAATAAGCCGGCCAGGCTTTTCCATTTCTCCGGTATCTGAGACAGGATGACGTTATATATGCCTCGCAGAGGCAACTGCCCGTCATATGCGGCGTATTTGTCCTCCGCGCTCTTGAAGGCTCTGTACGACTTCCAGAATTGTATGCCGCCGCTCAGCATGCTGCCGTCATATATGTACACCATGCACTTGTGTATGTGCAGCCAGCAGCTTAGGTTGTCCTCATATTTTGAGCCGCTTATCGCGCCGAAAGCGGCGTCAGACGCTGCGAAAAACGCATCGTAGTTCTTTTGGTTGTTGGCCGCCGTATATTGCATCAAGGCCATGTACTCGCGCAAGAAAGCCGTGCGAGCCCTCTCGTCGCGGCTCGAAGTTCCAACTCCCCTTATGTCGGCGGCGAAGGCATCAGAGTCTATGTTGTATATGTCCTGCATCACCTTGCTGCACGTCGCCGTCGCGAACTGGTTCTTCTCGGCTCTGGCGTTTGCCGTGAAGGCTGAGAGGACGGCTATGAGGCCTGTTATTATTAACGTGCTTAAGGAGGTGAGCCTGCTCTGTGTCTGCTCTGTGAGTTTGTCTGTCATCGCGGTCGTCGTTTTGTGAGGATGTGACGCTATATTTTGTGGCATCCGTTGTTAAAATATATGAGCGTGTCTCCGTTGTCGGGGTTGTGGAAGCCGAACATGGTACGCCTTTCGTTTTTGCGCATATATTCAATTGCTGCACCCATGTCGCCGTCTATGTCGAAAACCACGGCGTCGTAGTCCTCGGCTCTCTCGCCGGCCAGTTTCGCAAACGTCGTCGTCTTGCCTGGCGTGCTGACGTCGGTATCGTCGGGGCGCACCGTCAGCACCCGTTGCGGAGGGGTGAACTTCCTGCGTTTCTCTCTCTTTTTCTGAATTGAGCTGCGCAGCCTGGCTATGTAATAGGCAACGCGTATGCCCGCCGCGGTCACTTTGTTCATTAGCTGGCCGTGTTTCGGAAACTCGAATTTTGCGGCGAATAGTAGCATCGAGTCGTAGAAATAGCCGATATATTTCTTGTCGCGGGGCGTGCTCTGACCCTTGAAGTGGATTATTGAAATGTCGCCGCGGTAGCTGTTACCGTCCGACGACGTCTGGTCCATGCGCCACGAGAGGTCTATGTCCTCCGAGTACATGAAGTAGGTGTCGTCAAAATAACCGGCCTGGTCTATCATGTCATGGTTGAATGCCATGCACGCGCCTGACAATATCGGGGCGTGGCACACGCCTCGTTCCGGGCAATGGCCGATGTAATAGGCGTTCAGCGTCCGGGATTTCGGGGCAAGCCGCCACAGTCCGCTTAGTTTGAAAAATGAGGCGGAGATGCTCGTGTAGCCGCGTTTCGACTCGCCAAGGTAGCGGCCCTCGCCGTTTACCATTCTAACGCCCATCGCGCCGCACCCGGGGTTGTCGTCAAAGTGGGCCATTATGGCGTGCGCCGTGCCGCGGGGCAAGACGGTGTCGGGGTTCAGTATCAGCACAATGTGACCCGTGCACTGCTTCATGGCTTCATTGTTGGCGGTTGAGAACCCGGCGTTGCGACCCATGTCTATCACTTTCACCCACGGCGTCTCGCTACGCAGGCGCGACAGGGTGTCGTCTTGCGAGCCATTGTCCACTACTATCACCTCCGCCTTCAGCCCCTCAACAGAGCGGCGAACCGAAGCCAGCGTCAGCATCAGCAAGTCTGAGTTGTTGTAGCTGACTATTATGATGGATATGTCGTTTGGCAGCCTTGGGCTCATCATTGGCTTGATATCCATTTCCTTATCTTTTGCCATAGTCCTTTCTCTTTGCCGCCCTTCTTGTCGCCGGCCTGTTCCGAGCCTTCGCCTGTCAGGCTCTGGTATATCTCGCCCCACGACGGCAGGCCGCCGATGTTGCGGTCGTCTATGTATATGTCGACGTCAAGCTTGCGCGGGCACTCCCCGTGCTCCATCTCGCCATCGTAGTTCTCGTTTACGGCATAGAATTCCACGCCGCCCTTCCGGCAGAAATCCACGGCCGCGTCAAGGTCTGAGCCCGTCCGGCATGTCCACAATACCAATATGAATCCGCGGTCTTGCAGGGCGCGGAGCGTCCGCAGGGCGAATGGCCTCTCCCTGCCTATTGACGGGTATTGGTTCTCTACTATCGTCCCGTCAAAGTCCACGGCTATCTTGCGCCGCTCGCCCGTCGCGCTCATTCTCCTATCTGCTTCTCTATGAACGCCCGGCTGGGGTAGTACAGCAAGATGAGCAGCGAGATTATCACCACCAGGTATATGTCGTTGCTGTCTTGCGTCAGGGCGTAAGCCACGCTCGTAAGGCCCGAGAGTATGCTCATGGACCTTATGCGAGTGTTATACGCCTTGGCGTATATTTCGTAACGCTTCTCACCCTCCATCTCGGTTATCTTCGTGCGGGCTCTGCGCAGTGCTATGTACGAGACCACGAAGGCTATGAGGGTGAAGAGGAGC
>SFOL01000033.1 GCA_004552385.1 Bacteroidales bacterium
TCCACTTCTTACAATCAAGTTTTCTCAACTTTAGGCTCATCCTTGCTCCAACACGCTACTCTGCACAATTTTTGGGGCAGGGTTATTCAGCGAACCCTAATTAGAAAATAATTCTACACATGACGGTATATAAAGAACAAAGCCCCATGACGCGTTTAAACGTCACGGGGCATGTAAAGCTCCTATCAGTGAAGCCTTGAGTCGTAAACCGCCTCAGTCGCTAATTAAGCGAGCGCGAGGCGAATCATTGCGACAGGCTTGAGAGTCTTAGAAACCTTAGCGAGGTACTGACCAACGGTAAGCTTGCTCTCCTCGCCGTCACCAGCGAAGAAGACCTGCTCAACGAGGGTGCTCTCCTTGAAGAACTTGCCAAGACGGCCCATGGCGATCTTCTCGACCATGTCCTCGGGCTTATTCTCGTTGCGCGCCTGCTCCTTGGCGACCTCGAGCTCGTGGTCGATAGTCTCCTGCGGAACCTGTGTTTTGTCAATGGCGACAGGGTTCATGGTGGCGATCTGCATAGCCACCTTCTTGCCGACCTCAGCATCGACTACCTCGTTGAAGCCAACGACAGCTGCGATTTTCTTGTTGTGGACGTAGAGGGTAACGTACTCTGCGTCAAATTTCTCATAAGCGGAGAGGTCAATCTTCTCACCAATAACGCCGGTGAGCTCGTTTACATTCTCGGCGACGGTGTGACCGTTGAGCTCGAGATTCTTGAGTTCGTCAAGAGTTGCGGGGCGCACCTCGACGGCGAGGTCGAGGATAGCGTTAGCGAGGGTCTGGAACTTTTCGTTCTCAGCGACGAAGTCGGTCTCGGCGTTGAGGATGATGGCAGCGCCGAACTTGCCGTCGGGCGAAACCTTTGCGATAGCTACGCCGTCTTTGGCCTCGCGGTCAGCCCTCTTAGCAGCGACGAGCTGTCCGCGCTCGCGAAGGATGTCGCGTGCACGGTCGAAGTCGCCCTCAGCCTCGGTGAGCGCCTTCTTGCAGTCCATCATGCCTGCATTGGTCAGGTCGCGGAGCTTCTTGACGTCTTGTGCTGTGATTGCCATAATTGCAATATGTTTTTAGAGTGGAAACAAACTCATGAAAGAGAAAGACGCCCACGTTGAGCCCCGTTAATAAGAGCGCGGCACAGCGCGGGCGTCGATATTTTAAGACATTAAGAGTCGTCTTGCGTCTTACTCAGCGTCAGAAGCCTCCTCAGCCTTGTCCTCGGCCTTGTCGGCAGCCTTGCGTGCGCCAGCCTTACGAGCGCCAGCCTTGGGAGCCTTCTTCTCCTCAGTCTCAGCGTCGTCGAGCTTCTCAGCCTTGCGCTCCTCGAGACCCTCGCGGATGGCCTGGGTCATGACGTCGAGGATGAGCTCGATAGACTTAGAAGCGTCGTCGTTGGCAGGGATGACGTAGTCTACGTCGGCAGGGTTGGAGTTGGTGTCGACCATTGCGAAGACAGGGATGCAGAGCCTGTTAGCCTCCTTGATGGCGATGTGCTCCTTGGTGACGTCGACGACGAACATGGCAGCCGGGAGGCGGTTGAGGTCGGCGATAGAGCCGAGGTTCTTGTTGAGCTTCTCGCGCTGACGGTTGATCTGGAGCCTCTCCCTCTTAGAAAGACTGTTGAAAACGGGATCGGCGATGAGCTTGTCGAGAGAGCCCATCTTCTTGACGGTCTTGCGGATGGTAGGGAAGTTGGTGAGCATACCACCCGGCCAGCGCTCCACGACGAAAGGCATGCCGACAGCGCCTACCTTCTCGGCGACGATGTCACGCGCCTGCCTCTTGGTGGCTACGAAGAGCACCTTGCGACCGGACTTAGCAACCTGCTTGAGAGCCTCAGCGGCCTCGTCAATCTTGGCTACGGTTTTATGAAGATCGAGGATGTGGATTCCGTTCTTCTCCATGAAGATGTACGGCTTCATGGCGGGGTTCCACTTACGCTTCAAGTGTCCAAAATGGACGCCTGCGTCCAAAAGCTGATCGAAATTAGTTCTTGACATTTGATTGTCTTGTTTGGGTTGTTTACGTTCTGTTTCATCAACTGCCTGGTAGGCCATAGGCATCCAGCCAGTTTAGATACTAAACACTCACTTTTCGCGCCCGTGGGGAGGTTAGGGCGGGCCAGTGCCGCGGAAGCGTAATAATAAAGAGTATTAACGCTTGCTGAACTGGAACTTCTTGCGAGCCTTGGGCTGACCCGGCTTCTTGCGCTCGACGACACGGGGGTCGCGGGTCATGAAGCCCTGCGCCTTGAGGGCGGGCTTGTCCTCAGCGTTGATCTTGACAAGGGCACGTGCGATAGCGAGACGGAGCGCCTCAGCCTGGCCCTTGATGCCGCCGCCGTCGAGATTGGCCTTGATGTCGTAGTTCTCGGTGACGCCAAGGGTTGCGAGTGGCTGCTTGACGATGAACTGGAGGTTCTGGTCGGGGAAGTAGTTCTCCAGATCACGGCTGTTAATTTTGATCTCGCCCTTACCTGCGGTGAGGTATACACGAGCAACGGCAGCTTTACGCCTGCCGAGTGCGTTAGTAACTTCTGCCATTAGTAAATCTCGTTAAGGTCAATCTTTTTAGGTTGCTGAGCCTCCTGGTCGTGCTCCGCGCCAGCGTAGACGTGGAGGTTCTTGAGGAGCTTGGCGCCGAGTCGGTTCTTTGGGAGCATGCCCTTGACGGCGTGCTCGATGAGCTTGCGGGAGTCCTTGGCGAGGATCTCACCAGCGGTCTTGTCATGACGGCCGCCCGGGTAGCCGGAGTAAGAGAAGATGACCTTGCCCTCGAGCTTGTTGCCGGTGAGGCGAATCTTGTCGGCGTTGACGATGACGACGTTGTCGCCACAGTCGACGTTGGGCGTGAAGTTAGGTTTGTTCTTTCCACGGATGACCTTCGCGACCTTAGAAGCGAGGCGTCCGAGTACTTGATCCGTAGCGTCGATGAGCAGCCACTGCTTGTCGACGTTGGCCTTATTGGCCGAAACGGTCTTGTAGCTTAAAGTATCCACAGTCTTTAATTGTGTAATGGATTAATAACGATATTATTTAAACTTCGTGTGCGTGCTGGCCCAAGTGTTTGCATCAGAACCTGTTGCGCTCCTTTTGTCCAACTTCAACAGCGCCGGTTCACACCTCAAGCCCGGTGTCGTCACGACATCACCCGCACACATTGCCGGATAATAATCAGGCGCGAATTTAGTGATAATGATTGACTTCCGCACGTCATAGCCACATTTTTTTGCCGTAATAAATTGTCTTTTACAGCTTTTCGCGAGCGTTGGCCAAGTTCAGAGGCAGAAGAGGACAGATTCAACCCCCTGCCTCCGCGCCTCGGCCACGTTAATCTCGGAGTCGTCATAGAAGGCCGCGTCGGCCGGGCTGACGCCCATGTCTGCGAGCACCATCTGCCAAGTCCCGGGGTCTGGCTTGCTCATGCCTATCTCCTGCGAGAAGAAGACGTGGTCAAAGAGCTGGTCGAACGATCCGAGGTCTGGATAAAGTTCGCGGAACTCGGAGCGGCACGCCATTGCGTGGAGCTCGTTGCAATTGCTCAGCAAGGCGACGAGCGCCCCCTGCTTGCGCACCTTCCGCACCGCGAGGATTGACTCGCGGCAGAAGCCGAGGAGCATGGAGTTCCAAGCCTTGACAATCTGGCCGTCGTCGGCATCGGGTATGCGACAGGCCTTCCTGACGCCGGCTATGAAATCCGCCGTGGTCACCTTGCCGTCGGAATAGAGCGAGAAGACGCCACCAGCCGCGTGGCTGTTGGAGACAGGGCCGTCGAGACGGTGCATGCCCAGCTTCTCAAAAGCGTCCATGGTGAGGCGCGCGTCAACTTTATAGAGGACGTTGCCGAGGTCGAATATGTGCAGACGCTTTCCCGGCAAGATGTGTCGCGACAATGATTTATCCATTGTATGAAAAAGTTTCTTTGCTTAACGCTTGGAAGTGAGGCGCGCAAGGTAGTCATAATGTTCACCCTCGCAGACAATCTCGAGCGACAAGCCCTCGCGCTCGGCGGCGTCGGAAAGTGTCTGCCTGTCGACGAAGACCCAGTCGAACGGCTCGGAGCGCAGGCCGCGGAAGACGTATGTGTAAGTCAGCTCGCCGTAGTACCTCCCGCCGATGGGGAGCGAGTAGCTGCCGTCTTCCTCCTCATAAAGGTATATGAGGTCCGACGAATCGAGCAGGATCTGCCCCCCTGGCGAAAGGAGCGATTTGGCTTTCGCCAGGAAGTCGTCGAGCCTCTCCACGGAACCCGCGATCCCGACCCCGTTCATGAGGAAAAGGAGGGTGTCATAGCCCTTGTCGGGCCGGAATGAGAAGAAATCGGCCTGATGGACACTCCGCACCCCGCGGCTTCTCATCACTCCGGCAGCTCCTGCGGAGAGGTCGAGAGCCTCGACATCAGCATCGCGGCCCTGAAGCCAAAGAGTGTGGCTGCCCGACCCCGCGCCCACGTCGAGGATGCGGCCTGAGGCGAGGGTCAGCGCCCGCCGCTCTATGGCGCTCATGTCGTCCCATGAGTGGAAGAACTCGGACACGGGCCACTCGTCGGTCTCAGCCAAGTCGCTTTCGACCGTGATGGAGGCGTCGGCTTCGCCATTGTTGTAAGCCGCGAGCGCGCGGCCGAACACGTCTTCAGGCATCGTAAAGGAGTTTTAACAGGTGAAGGAGCGGCGGCAAAGCTCGCACGCGAGAATAAACAAAAGCCCCGTCATCCTTATCGGCTGACGGGGCAAAACCCTTAAAAATTCGTGGGCCCACTTGGGCTTGAACCAAGGACCCTCTGATTATGAGTCAGATGCTACTAACCAACTGAGCTATAGGCCCGAAACTTCAACAGGGTTGAGTTCGTCTATCAAGGCTCGCCCCGAAAGACGATGCAAAGGTAGTAATGTTTTTTTAAAACGCAAACAAGGGCGGCAAGAATAAGAAGAAAAAGTTCGTCCTACAAGTTTGCGCACCGGACTTGCCAGTGTCGTCAGACCTCCTGAGGAGCTCCTCGCCCCACGGAGAAGTATCGGCAAAAGCTGTGGGGGAAGTAAAAGCCGCAGACCGATGAGGCAGGCTCCATCATGAGAGACGAGTTGAGAACCATCGGGATGCGCTCCGAGACTCCGAGTGCGTCAAAGAGGATTGTCTTGTGGGAATGGTCGGGCGAGATGGGGTAGCCTATTGCCGGGCGTATGCCTTGGTAATGCCCCTTGAGCATCTCGTCAGGTGCGAACGGCTCACAGGGCGCGAAGCCCCACATTTCGGTGCGAACCTTGTAGTGCAGCCACTCAGAGAGTGCCTCGACGAGCCTGTCGGCCAGGAGCTGATACATGATGGCGGAGTAGTCATCGCCTTCGGCCCTCATCCGGTCAGTGCGCTCTTTGAGGCCGGTGCCGGACGTCGCGGCGAAAAGCCCGAGATGATCGGGGAATCCCGCCGGCGCGACATAGTCGGCCAGTGACAGGCAAGCCCCGTCGCGCTCCGAGATGGAGTGTTGCCGCATGAACGTGAACGACGCCACGGGGCGCGTCCGCTCCTCGTCGGCGAAGAGCGTGACGGTGTCGGGCTCGGTGCGGTTGGCGGGGAAAAGCCCCACGACGGCGCACGCCTCGGTCATGCCGCCCCGGGCGAGCTTGTCAAGGTATGCATCGGCGTCGGCGCGAAGCTTTGCGGCTTCGGGAGTCGCCTCGTCGACCTTCCAGGCGCGGTAGAACATACGCCAGTTGATAAGAGGTATGAGCTGCCTAATGTCCACGTTTCGCAAGACGGATACGCCCGGGTCGCGCGGCATGACGAGCGGCACTGAGGGCCAGTCGACGGCGAGGGGGTGTCTGCGCGCCTGTTCGTCAGTCATCTCGGGCTGCCCGGGTGCGGCGTTCTCGTCTCTGAGCCTTTGCTGCTCAGCCTTGAGGTTGGCGAGGAAACGCTCATCGTGCGTCAGGAGGCAGTTTAAGATGTAGGCGTTTTGGCTGGCGTCTTTGACGTAGATGACCGGGCCGCTGTAGCATGACGCTATCTTGACTGCGGTGTGGACCGGCGACGTGGTGGCGCCTCCTATCATCACGGGTATCTTAAGGCCTTTAGCCTCAAGAGCCTTCACGACGGCTATCATCTCGTCGAGCGAGGGTGTGATGAGGCCGCTCAGTCCTATGGCGTCGGCTTTCGTCTCAATCGCGGTCTCGACGATTTTCTCAGTCTCGACCATTACTCCGAGGTCGATGACCTCGAAGTTGTTGCAGGCCAAAACGACGCAAACGATGTTCTTGCCGATGTCGTGGACGTCTCCCTTGACGGTGGCCATGATGACTTTGCCGGCAGATGTCGACTCGTCTCCTGCGGCTCGTTTCTCCTCCTCAATGACGGGCTGGAGAATCTCGACGGCCCTCTTCATGACCCGCGCCGTCTTGACTACCTGGGGCAGGAACATCTTGCCGGCCCCGAACAGTTCTCCGACGCGGTTCATGCCGTCCATAAGCGGCTTCTCAATGATGTCCAACGCGCGCGGGTAGTTGGCGCGCGCCTCAGCGAGATCGGCCTCAAGGTATGTTGTGACCCCCTTCTCGAGTGCGGCGGCGAGGCGTTCAGCCACGGGTAGCGAGCGCCACTCGTCAGATTGCGCGGGCACGGCGGACTTGACACCGCCCTTCTTATACTGCTCGGCCACGCTGAGCATGATGTCGGTGGCGTCAGGACGGCGGTTGAGGACGAGATCCTCAATCTTGTCTCGCAGATCGGGCTCAATATCCTCATATCTCACCATGGCCTGCGGGTTGACGATGCCCATATCCATGCCCTTGGCCACGGCGTAGTGGAGGAAGACCGAGTGCATGCACTCGCGCACATGCGTGTTGCCTCTGAATGAGAAGGATAGGTTGCTTATGCCGCCCGATATTTTAGCGTATGGCAGGTTTGCCTTGATCCACTCGACGGTCTTGATGAAGTCGACGGCATAGTCGTCATGCTCGGGCAGACCCGTGGCTATGGCGAGGACGTTGGGGTCGAAAATGATGTCGGCGGGCTCGAAGTTGAGCTTCTCGGTGAGCAGCTTGTAGGCGCGGGAGCATATTTCAATTCTCCGGTCGAAACAGGTGGCCTGCCCGACCTCGTCGAAAGCCATGACGACGACTGCCGCTCCATAGCTCTGGATGATAGCAGCCTCGCGGAGAAACTCCTCCTCACCTTTTTTCAGCGATATGGAGTTCACTATAGCCTTGCCCTGCAGACATTTAAGTCCCGCCTCGATAACCTCCCATTTAGACGAGTCGATCATGACGGGCAGCCGAGCCACGTCGGGTTCCGCGGCCATGAGGTTGAGGAAGGTTGTCATCTCGGCGGCGGCGTCGAGCATGGCGTCGTCCATGTTGACGTCGATGACGTCGGCCCCTGCCCTGGCCTCGTCGCGGGCGATGTCGAGGGCCTCGTCATATTTCTTCTCATTGATGAGTCGGAGGAACTTGCGGCTGCCCGCCACGTTGGTCCGCTCCCCTATTTTGTAGAAGGGCTTTACGTCTTTTGAGACAATCTCGGAGTCTATGCCCGAGAGGCGCATGATGTGAGGCAGCGCGGGAGGCTGATGCCTTATGGAGTGCGAGGCGACCCTTTGCGCTATGGCGGCGATGTGCTTTGGCGTACTGCCGCAGCATCCGCCTATAATGTTGACCGCGCCAGAGTCGAGGAAGGCTTGCACCTTGTCGGCCATCATCTCTGGCGTCTCGTCATACTTTCCGAACTGGTTAGGGAGGCCGGCGTTGGGATGCGCGGAGACGAAGAATGGGCTCTTGCGGCCTATCTCGGTGAGATATGGCATCATCTCGTCGGCGCCGAATGAGCAGTTGAGTCCGAAGGTGAGCAGATCTGCATGGCTGACGGAGTAGAGCAATGCGTCAAGAGTCTGTCCGGAGAGGATGCGTCCGCTCTTATCCGCCACGGTGGCCGAGACCATCACGGGGAAGGCGTCCAGCGAGCGGCTCTTCAGCTCCGCCTCTATGGCGAAGAGGGCGGCCTTGGCGTTGAGGCCGTCGAACACTGTCTCGACGAGGAAGGCGTCGACTCCACCGTCGAGCAGACCGCGGACTTGCGTGGAATATGCGTCGACGAGCTGGTCGAACGTGATGGCGCGGAAGCCCGGGTCGTTGACGTCGGGACTCATGGAGGCCGTCTTGTTAGTAGGCCCCATGGAGCCTGCCACGAAGCGTGGGCGTTCGGGCGTAGAGGCCTCGTCGGCGGCCTGTCGCGCTATGGAGGCCGCAGCCTTGTTGATGTCATACACCGCGTCCTCAAGCTGATAGTCGGCTTGACTTATCGTGGTAGCGTTGAACGAGTTGGTCTCAATTATGTCCGCCCCCGCCTCAAGGTACTGGCGGTGAATGTCGCGAATGACGTCGGGCCGCGTAAGGCAAAGGACATCATTATCTCCCGCAAGAGGGCACGGATGGGACTTGAAGAGCCGCCCACGGAAGTCGTCTTCCGTAAGTCCGAATTGCTGGATGAGCGAGCCCATGGCACCATCGAGGACGAGAATTCGGCGTTCGAGGGCGGGACGGATAAGCTGATAATGCGCAGGAAGGGAGGGCGACTGTTTCAAAGTGAGATCAGAACTTACGGGGTAGATAAAGATTCAGGAAGGCCGACTTTTAGTCTCGGCGGAAGATGTCGCGCGTGTAGACTTTGTCTTTAACATCGTCGAGGACGGCGTCATATCGGTTGGCGATTATCGCCTGGCTTCGCCTCTTGAAGTCGTCCATGTCGTTGACGACCAGGCTGCCGAAGAAGGTGGAGCCGTCGGGCAAAGTCGGTTCGTAGATTAAGACCTCTGCCCCTTTTGCCTTAATCCTCTTCATGATGCCCTGGATGGCGCTTTGGCGGAAATTGTCGGAGTTACTCTTCATTGTCAGACGGTAGACACCTATGACGCATCGCCTCTCGAGCGCGGCATCGTATGAGTTGTCGGCCCCGTAGCCGTAGTAACCGGCCTTTTTGAGGACCGCGTCGGCAATGTAGTCTTTGCGGGTGCGGTTGCTCTCGACAATGGCCGTCATCATGTTTTGGGGAACGGAGGCGTAGTTGGCCAAGAGTTGCTTGGTGTCTTTGGGCAGGCAGTAGCCGCCGTAGCCGAAAGAAGGGTTATTATAGTGCGAGCCGATGCGAGGGTCGAGTCCGACGCCATTTATGATACTCTGGGTGTCGAGCCCCTTGACCTCGGCATACGTGTCGAGCTCGTTGAAGTAGCTTACTCGGAGGGCGAGATAGGTGTTGGCGAAGAGCTTGACCGCCTCGGCCTCCGTGAGACCCATGAATAGGGTGTCGATGTCGGGTTTCAGAGCCCCCTCTTGCAACATTCGGGCAAAGACCTTCGCCGCGTCGGCAAGTCCGTCGAAATCGGCCAGCTGGCGGATGAGTGCGTTATCCTCCTCGTTCTCGACGCCGTCGATCAACTTGGGGCAACCAACTATTATCCTGCTGGGGTACAGATTGTCATAAAGAGCCTTGCTCTCGCGCAGGAACTCGGGCGAGAAGATCAGGTTGAGCTTCTTGACCCCGCGGCGCGCGTATTTGGCGTAGAGCCCGCGTGTGTAGCCGACGGGTATGGTGCTCTTGATGACCATGACGGCATCGGGGTTGACAGAGAGCACAAGGTCAATGACCTCCTCGACATGGCTGGTGTCAAAGAAATTCTTGACGGGGTCGTAGTTGGTGGGCGCGGCTATGATGACAAAATCGGCATCGGCATAAGCCGCCGCGCCATCGAGAGTCGCCGTGAGCCTGAGCTTCTTCTCTTTGAAAAACTTCTCGATATACTCGTCCTGGATGGGCGAGACGCGACGGTTTATCATGTCAACCTTTTCGGGGATGACATCAACGGCCACGACATCGTGATTCTGTGAGAGCAGAGTAGCAAGGCTCAGGCCAACATATCCCGTGCCAGCGACGGCAATTTTAATTTCAGAGAATTGTCTCATAAACATCAAGTTTTAAAGAATGCCACACGCCGCGACGGCGCAGCCACGCGCAACAGCACGGTTCTCGCGGCACGAGGAGGGATTGCGAAGTTATCTATTTATTTCCGAAGGTGGGCGCATGGCAAAAAAAAAGCCGTCGCGGCAGACGAATCGACCGCGACGGCAAAAAACACAAGATAGAAAAAGCGGATTAATTGACGCCGCCGCCAACGGCCTGATAGAGATCTATAAGAGCGGCAAGCTCAGAGTACACGTTAGCCGCCTGACTGAGCTGAGCCGAGAGGAGCGACTGCTTGGCAGTGAGCACCTCGAGGTAAGTGGTGGAGCCGTGGGACATCATGAGCTCAGTGGCCTCGTAGGCCTTCGAGAGCGCCTCGACCTGATTCTCGTAGAGCTCTTTCTTCACACGCGCCGACTGGCACGCCACGAGCGCCTCATTGACCTCATTGCCGGCTGATATGACGGCCTTGGTCCAGTTCAACTCGGCCTGCTTCTGCTGTGCCTCGGCGATCTTGACCCTGGCGCGGATCTGTCCGTTTTGGAATATCGGCTGGACGAGGCTCGCAGCCGCCTGCCAGAAGAACTTGCCCGGGTTCATAACCGCCGCACCCACAAGGTTGGTCCAGCCCGCCTGCCCCGAAAGGGTTATGCTCGGGAAATAGGCGGAGCGCGATCCGTTGGCAGAGTAGAAAGCGACCTCGAGGTTGCGCTCTTGCGCACGCACGTCGGGCCTGTTGGCTATGATGTCGAGGGGGAGACCGGCATTGACGTCGAAGTCAATATGCTGGTCTTCGAGCCGCCCGCGGGCAATATTCTGCTGAGGCTTGGCCATGAGGAGGCTGAGCGCGTTTTGCACCTGGTTGATGTTATCCTTGATGTCCTCGACCTGTGCCAGGATGGCGTAGTAGGTGCCCTGCATCTGTGAGACAGAGGCCTGGTTCGCCATTCCGGCGTCCATCATGGCCTTCATGGTCTCGACAGTCTCACCCCACGCGCCCGCCGTGCTGTCGGCGATCTCGAGCTGACGGTCGAGCATGACGAGGGTGTAGTAGAGGCTTGCCGTGTTGGCGACAAGTGCAGTCTGTGTCGCCTGGAGCGCGTCCTCGGCCGCATGGAGGCTGGCCTGGCTGGCCCTCTTGGAGTTGCGTAGTCCGCCGAAGGCGTCGATTTGCCATTGAAGAGCCACGGGGATGGAGTAGGTCTTGGAGACCTCGGCCCCGTCGACGTCATACTTGCTAAGCGCGCCGTTTGGCGTGAAGGCGAGTGAAGGCGCGAAAGCGAGCTTGCTCGCCTTGAAAGATGCTTGCGCCTTCTCAATGTTCAGCTGAGCCACCTGGAGGTCTATGTTATTCTCGAGCACCTGCGAGATGAGGTTCTGCAGCTGCGGGTCGGTGAAGACCTCGCGCCACGGGAGGGAGGCGAGATCGCCCCCCTGCTGAGACTGGAGCGAGTCGACTTGGCCGAAAAGGCCATCTGGCACCTCGTCCTTAGCCTCGTATTTTGAATATATGCCGCAACCGGAGAGCGTGAGCGCCACTGCGAGCGACGGCAGTAATATATTGCGCATAATGAATGAAAATGCTAAGTGGATGGATGACTACTTGTTCTCCTCTTTCTTCTTTGCCTCGAGGTAGGCGGACCTGTTCTTGGCCTCCTCTACAGTCTCCTCGTCAATCTGCCAATCGCCAGAGCGCTCGGGCTGAGCGGGTGTGAACCTCTCCTGGATCCACTGGAAGATGACGAAGAGCACCGGCACGAAGATGAGCAGCGCGAGGGTACCAATGATCATGCCGCCCACGACGCCCGTGCCGAGCGAACGGTTGCCATTGGCTCCGACGCCGTGTGCCATGACGAGCGGCAGGAGTCCGAAGACCATGGCCAGGACAGTCATGATGATAGGGCGGAGACGGTCATGGGCCGCGCTCATAGCTGCCGAGATGAGGCTCATGCCAGCCTTGCGCCTCTCGACAGCGTACTCTGTGAGGAGGATGGCCGTCTTGGAGAGGAGGCCTATGAGCATGATGAGACCCGTCTGCATATAAATGTTGTTCTCAAGTCCGAAGATGTTGGCCGCGATGAAGGAGCCCATGAGGCCCGCGGGCACGGCGAGGATGACCGAGAACGGGATGAGGAAGCTCTCGTAGAGCGCGGAGAGGAGCAAGTAAATCATAAGGATACAGATGCCGAAGATGAGTCCGGTCTGACCGCTCTGGTTGTTCTCCTCGCGCGAGATGCCGCCGAAGTCGTAGCCATAGCCCTTGGGCAGGACCTGGGCCGCGGTCTCCTTGATGGCGGCGAGGGCCTCGCCGGAGCTGTAGCCGTCGGCGGGCATGACAGACACCGCTATGGAGTTGTACATGTTGAAACGGCTGAGCACCTCGGCTCCATAGACGCGCCTCATGATGACGAACTGGCTGAGCGGAGCCATCTTGCCGTCGTTCATGCGGACGAACATGGTGTTGAGCGAAGCCTCGTCTTTGCGGGACTCGGGCTCGGCCTGGAGCATGACCTTGTAGATCTTAGAGAACCTGTTGAAGTCCGAGATATAAGATCCGCCATAGTAGGAGCCGAGGCATGAGAGCACCGTGGCGGGCGAGACACCCGCGCGCTTGCACTTAGCGGCGTCGACGTCGACCTCCCACTGTGGGAAGTTGAGCGCGAAAGTGGTGTAGGCCATGGCCACCTCGGGCCTCTGATTGAGCGCACCCATATATTGCATGGCGTGGCCGTAGAACTCATTGATGTCGCCTCCGTTCTTGTCTTGGAGGTTGAGGTCGATGGAGTTGCCGGTGCCGTAGCCGGGAATCATGCCCGGACTCATGGCGAAGACTGACGCGTCTTTTATATCGGCCGTGCGGCCATAAATCTGGCCTATGATGGCTTGCGCGCTCAGGCTTTCGTCCTGACGCTGGCTCCAGTTCTTAAGCTTGACGATGAACATGCCCGCTGACGAGGAGACACCCGAGATGAGGCCGTAACCAGCCGTCTGGCTGACGGTCTCCACGCCCGGTATGGACTGTATGCGCCTGCCGACCTCGTTGACGATCTCACTCGTGGTGCGGAGTGAGCTGCCCGAGGCAGTGGTGACGTTGACCATTACCAAGCCCTGATCCTCGTTCGGCACAAGACCCGTCTTAGTGCGTCCCATCAGGAACACGAGCACCGCGATTGAGGCGGCGACCACGATGACAGAGATCTTCTTTCGCTGGATGAAGAACTGGACAGACACCTTATACTTGTTCTGCAGCCCCTCGAAGCCGGCATTGAAAGACTTGCCGAAGCGTCCCCAGAAGCCGGTCCTCTCGCTCTCCTTCTGCGGCTTGAGCATAATGGCGCAGAGGGCGGGAGTCATGGTGAGCGCCTGGATGGCGGAGATGCCCACGGCTGCGGCCATGGTAAGACCGAACTGACGGTAGAAGACGCCGGAGGTGCCGCCCATGAACGAGACGGGGATGAAGACCGCCATGAAGACGAGCGAGGAGGTGATGACGGCCCCGGAGATGCTCTTGATGGCGTCGTTGGTGGCCATGTGGCTGCTATTGTAGCCGATGTCGAACTTGGCCTGTACGGCCTCGACGACGATGATGGCGTCATCCACCACGGTGCCGATCACGAGCACGAGGGCGAAGAGGGTTATGAGGTTGAGCGAGAAGCCGGCCACATACATGAAAGCGAAAGTGCCGATAAGCGACACGAGGATGCCGACAAGAGGGATGGACGCCGCGCGGGGGCTCTGCAGAAAGAGCAGCACGACAACGATGACGAGGACTATGGCCTCGAAGAGCGTCTTGACGACCTCGTGGATTGAGGCATAGAGGAAGTCATTAGTATTGTTAATCTTGTCGAGCTTGAGACCCTTAGGCAGAGAGAGAGAAGCCTCGTCGAGGAACTTGTCAATGTTATTGTTAACCTCGGTGGCGTTAGACCCCGCCGTCTGGAAGATGAGCACAGCTATGCCGGGGTGTCCGTTGAGCTTACCCTGGTAGGAGTAGGAGTCCTGCCCGAGTTCGATGCGAGCCACTTCCTTGAGTTTGAGGACGCTACCGTCGGGCTTGGAGCTGATGACGATCTCGCCGAACTCCTCCGGGGTCGTCTTACGGCCCTTGTAGCGCATGGTGTACTGGTGCGTCTCGGCAGAGTTCTCGCCGATGGATCCTGTCGGAGCCTCAATATTCTGCTCGGAGAGGACTGCGGTGATGTCAGACGGGACGAGGCCATAGCCAGCCATCTTGAGGGGGTCGAGCCATATACGCATGGTGTAAGTGCCGCCGAGGAGGGTGAGGTCGCCTACACCCTCGATACGCTTGATCTCAGGCTTGATGTTGATATCAAGATAGTTCGAGATGAAGTTCTCGTCGTAAGTGTCGTCGGGGCTCGAGAGCGCGAAGACCTGCAGCATGGAAGTCTGCCTCTTGGTTGTCGTCACGCCCACCTGGGTGACGGCGGCCGGCAGCTGGCTGGTGGCCTTCGCCACCTTGTTCTGCACGTTGACGGCTGCCATGTCGGGGTCAGTGCCTTGGCGGAAGTAGACGGTGATGGAGACATAGCCGGAGTTAGATGCCTGGCTGGTCATGTATGTCATGTCCTCTACACCGTTTATCGCCTCCTCGAGCGGGGATATGACTGACTTTTGGAGAGTCTCGGCGTTGGCGCCGTAGTAGGTGGTGGAGACGTTGACCGTAGGCGGGGCGATGTCCGGGAACTGCTCTACCGGAAGGCTGAAGAGCCCAATGATGCCCACAATGACGATGACGATAGAGATCACCGACGAGAGGATGGGCCGCTCTGTGAAAGTTCTTAGATTCATACTTATCCGTAGACAGGGCGCGACGGCGCGGCCGCGCCAAGATGAAAAGTTATCTTAATGCTCGCTGTTAGTCCTTGGCGATGATGGGAGTGCCCTCGCGGAGCAGTCCAACGCCCTCAGCCACGATGACGTCGCCCTCGGCGAGTCCGCTGTTGACTATGTAGTTGACCCCGTCAGCGAGTCGTGTGACGGTGACGGGCTTAGAAGAGGCCTTGCCGTCGACAATCTGATAGACGAAGACCTTGTCCTGGACCTCGAAAGTGGCCGACTGGGGGATGACGATAACGCCCTCGGCGGTACGGCTGACGATGACGCTGCCGCTGGTTCCGGAAAGGAGGAGGCCGTCGGGGTTAGGGAAGACGGCGCGGAGCTGCGCTGTGCCGGTAGACTGGTCGATGACGCCGGAGATGGACTCGACGCGGCCCTTGCGATTGTAGAGGCTGTCGTCAGAGAGGCGGAGCGAGAGCTCGGGCATGTTCTTGACGGCCTTCTCGGCGCTGCCATACTGGCGTGTGAGGGCGAGAACCTGATTCTCGTTCATGGAGAAGTAGACATACATCTGGCTGTTGTCGGAGACGGTTGTGAGCGGCGTTGGCATTGACGGTCCGACGAGAGCTCCGACGCGGTAGGGTAGGACGCCGACCACGCCATCGGCCGGGCTCTTAACCTCGGTGTATGAGAGGCTGTTCTGGGCGTTGACGAGCTGTGCCTGCGCCTGCGCCTGTGCCGCCTTGGCCGAGAGCAGGGTGTTATTGGCCGTCATGAGGTCGAAGTCGGAGACGACATTCTTCTCGCGAAGGGTCTTCTTGCTGTCATAAGAGAGCTGAGCCTGCGCCACCTGCGCCTTGGCGGCCTCGACGTTAGCCTTGGCGGTCTCGAGAGCAGCGCGGTAGGGAACCTGGTCAATGATGAACATGACCTGACCCTTGCGGACCTTATCGCCCTCGTTGACGCGGATGTCGGTGAGCGTTCCGCCCACCTGTGGCATCACGGAGACGTCCTGACGGCCGCGGATGGAGGCGGAGTAAGAGTCGATCACCTGCCTGTCCTGCTTCTGGGCGGTAAATGTGGCATATTGCTGAGCAGGGCGCTGCTGCTGCTCCTGCTGGCAAGCGGTGGACAGGAGCGCGATGGCGGCTGAGGCCATGACGCCGAGGTTTAAATGCATCTGTTGCATAATTGTCTATCTGTGTTATGTGTTTATTATGACAATGCAAATTTCGCCATAAAATCATAGACAATGATTTGCTAATTTTGCAGTGTGTTATGCGATTTAGGAAATGCAATATATAAAAATTGTCAAGATGGGCGGCAATATATGGCAATATGCGAATATTTGTGAAAACTCGCATAACAAAAGGAGTTTTCAAGGGCGAAATGCGGCAACGAAAAACAATTGAGCGATGATAAAAGAGTACAAGCTGCCAGAGGGCAAGATGTTTGAGGGCAGGGCGGGCGCTATCTACCGACCGATGAGCGAGGCTGCCCATGTGGACGACGTGAGCCTGACGCTGTGCACGGCGGGCGCGGCGATAGTGGAGATTGACATGCAGACATACGAGCTCATGCCGCGCACGGAGATGATACTCATGCCCGGCTCGCTGGTGAGGGTGATAAGCTGCACGCCCGACTTCAGAGCCACGGTGCTCGTCCTCTCGCCGCAATTCGTTTTCAACATGGGCATGAGGCCCAACCCCGACTTTATCAAGTTTATGAAATTCAACCCTGTGGCGGACACCAAAGAGGTTGGATTCGACCTCCAGGCGCAGAGCTTCTACACATTGGCCATGTGCGTGTGCGGGCAGAGGGGGAGCCGCAACTCAGTGGAGAAGATGCGCCACCTGGTGCAGTTCTACCTGCTGACGATAAGCGACGAGACAAACGGCAAGTGGAGCGGAGCGGCACAGACGCAGACCGACCGCCAGACGGAGCTTTTCCGCAAATTCATAACCCTGGTCCACGACAACGCATCGGCTCAGCACGACGTGGAGTGGTATGCCGCCCGGATGGCCATAACGCCGCGTTACCTGAGCCTGCTGTGCAAAGCCAAGCGCACGACGCCCAAAGCGGTGATAGACGAGATCATAATACACTCCGCCAAGGAGATGCTCCACTCGACGAGCCTGACGGTGCAGGAGATCGCCTCCGAACTGAACTTCGCTGACCAGTCGGTCTTCGCCCGCTTCTTCAAGCGTAAGACGGGCGACAGCCCAATAACGTGGAAGCGGAAAGCGAGGGGGTGAGGAAAAGAGAACCGTGGCCTGCGGAATGGGATGCCGCAGGCCACGGTGTGGGGTAAATGACCAGAAAAAAGAGGAGTAGGAAGCTTATCGCCTAAAACTCCTTGTCAGCGTAGGTGTAGCGGACATCTGCATATTCTTCGCCATCTGCATTATCTTCAATATACTCCGATTCGATAAAGCCTTCATCATCCAAAGTGTATCTGCACACATACTCTCTTACATAGCTTCCTCCATAATATACATCAATCTTAATCGGCAACTTAGCCGGAGCGATGGAGAGCTCATTGGGGTAAAGGCCAAAGGACAGCATGGTGTTGAGACCATACAGAGGAGTTCTGTACTTATTGTCAACGTCGGAATAGGTAATCTTCCATTCATGTTCGCTAATATAGCCATTGCCATCATCATACGAATGCCTAACACTCGTCAGCAGGTCGCCATCCCATACGAAAGTGCAGTTATCGATTTCGTCATTCGGATATCCTATGTAATAACTCTCTCTTACAACTGAAATAACATTGCCATCAGAGTTGTACTTGAACTCATGAGCGACCTTATCATTATCCCTGCTATACTCGTAAGTGAGACTGTTGAACCTCCCATTCGCATCTGCATCGAACGAAATTATTATATCCGAATCATATTCCTCGACTGCTTTACCTGTCTGGC
>SFOL01000124.1 GCA_004552385.1 Bacteroidales bacterium
CAAAGAGGAGGCTATGGCGATCACTCGTCCGTCCGACTGGACGCAGAAAGACGACGACTTGGACGTTTATACCAAGAAGATCGAAGACATCGTGTCGATCGGATAATATCCGTCCAACGTCCTGGGCATGACGTTAAAAGGCCACCATTGAAAGGAGGAAAAGAAAATGGAAAATTCCAATGGTAAGCTCGTATGCTACAAGCTATTCAGAAAAGATGCCAGTGGCAACCTGCACCCGCTCTACATCGGCGCGAAAGACGTCGTGCCGATCGGCGTGTCGCTGACTGCCGTCGTTGGTCCCATCGCGGCCGACGGGAAGCACGTCAGATCGAAGCTCGGCAATCTGGCGCTTCGTCCCGGATGGCATTGCTGCGAAGTTCCGTATGCGGGCCATATCGGCAAAAGGCAGCCCTCTGGTGAGCTGTATCAGGCAAAAAACACCGTCTGGTGCGAAGTCGAGGCAAACGGCCCGGACGTGACGGCCGAAGTCCGCGAGGCCAATCCGAAGACGAAATGCCTCAAGACTCTTCCGAATGGGTTCTACTGGTTTCAGACGAATCCGAATGCGAAGATCCGGTGGCTCATCGCCAAAGAGATAAAAGTCATCAGGGAAATCTCCGATGACGAGGTCTCGGCGCTGTGTCGTGCCCATGGCGTCGAGTCTCAGCCGCGGGAACGCTGAAATTCCCGTCAATCTAAAACCCGCTGCGCTTGGGCAATGCGCAACGACAAGTCTATCATGGAGGTAAATGAAAATGAAAGACAATCAAAACAAAGCTCTTTACAGCTTCGCCAACAAATCGGCGGCCGTCGGGGTGGACGTCGACGGGATCGAGAAGACCGAGGAGTGGGTCACCGCCTTCGCCAGTCGGATCGAGTACGACCCGGACGACGCGTCTGAGGCCGACCCGGAGGAGTGGCCGGAGGGCCTTCCGGTCTCGATGACCGTTCGTTTCCCGTGCGACCCGAAGCGCATCCGCGAGGGCGTCAAGGACGAGATCGAGGACGAAACACGCGCCCGCGTCCTGGGGTTCGACCTCCGCGTGATAAGCGAGGAGTGACGCCCCATCCCGCCGGCCCCGTCCAGGGCCGGCTCCCCTGCGGGGGATTCCCGCAACGACAAGTCTATCATGGAGGTAAATGAAAATGAAAGACAATCAAAACAAAGCTCTTTACAGCTTCGCCGACAAAGATGTCGCAGGACTTCACGTCCACATCTCTTCCGGAAACGGAAAGATCGGGCACATCTGGAACGTCTCAACCGTTCCGGGAGACGCTCTCAACGCCCCATCAATCAACAGAGAAGGCAAGCAGGTCCGAATCACGGATGTTCCCGGCACATGCGGAGGCGTCTGCAAAGACTGCCACAATTTCTGCTACGCCTTCGATTCGATCCGTCAACATCACAATGCCTGTGCGCCTTCGTGGAGCGAGAACACTCTTGTTTACCGCAAGGACGTTGACCGCTTCATGAAGGAGATCGATGACGCCATCACGGAGAAGAATTCCAGACCTCATGGCAAGAAGGTCGAGGAGTTCCGCATCAATGTCTCCGGCGAGCTCGAATCCTACCACTCGCTCTTGCTGTGGATCGAGTTGGCGAAGAAGCACCCAGAGACGCGCTTTGGTATCTACACCAAGAGATTCTCTTGGGTTGTGGATTACCTCAGAGAGAACGGCAAGTTCCCCGCGAACTTCTTCATCAACGCGTCGGAGTGGAACCACAACATCGACTCCCTCAAGCCGCAGATCGAAGGCAAGACCAACATCTTCGCTTATTGCGACTCCCTCGCTGAAGCGCAGGAATACCTCGACAAGGGGTACAGAATGTGCAGAGCCATCGACTACAGAGGCCGCCACACCGGCATCAAGTGCGATGAATGCGGCTATTGCTATGGCCGTTACGGGATCGTGGACGTCTTCGTCCTTGACCACAGCTCAGCCGGCCGCGTCCGCCTCGCCAAAGAGGCCAAGCAGCTGAAAGCCGAAGGCAAGCTCGACGAGGTGACCTCCCGCATAGCGAAAGCGCAGGAGGTCGAATCCAAGGAGGCCTCAAAATGACATCCCAGGAATTCGACGTGATGATGGCCGAGGCCCTTACCCGCATCGGAAGGAACGTGCCTTCCCTCAAGCATAGATTCGCCTACATCGGCGATTGGAAGAAGGACGCGATCAGGAATCACACCCTGATCGCTACCTGCGGCCCACTCTCCATCGCCAGCATGCTCGAGAAAGCGGTCGCATCGAAAGAAGAGACGGGTGAGATCCTTCCTTCTTATCTTCATTTCATCGCGGTGAATCTGCGCCGCATGGCTGATGCCGGCGACGACGGCGACCGGCCGCTCTCCATGCCGACGTCGATCCCCGAGAAGACTCTTCGCTCCTACTGCGCCCATCTCCGCCGCTTCGGAGACACGGTGTGCAGGGGGGAATACCTCGAGAGGTTCGGCGCGGACGGCATCCGCAAAGCGTTGGCCGAGCACGGATGCGACGTTGACGTCACGGTTGTCGAAAATTATTTCGAGCCGATGACGATGACCGTCTACGAATGCGACGGAAGCGGCTATTCGCGCGTCGCGGCGATCATGCCGACCGTCAAGCTCACTCTTTTGAAGAAAAGAGTCCAAAGCAGATGAGATCCAGAGGGGAAAGGCGCCTTGTGCGCCTTTTGTCTTTTTGGTTTTCATATATAGGAAAGGAGGTGATTCTATGAATCACAAGTCCATATTCTTGTTGGTTCTCTGGTTGATTCTTCTGGTTATAACCATAGCCGAGCTGGCTATGGGCGTAAAGCCAGAGGATCTCATCGGAGAATTCGTGGGACTTGCGTCGCCGTTCATCGTCTATCTCACTTCGAGATAGCGTTTGAGCGGCGACGCCGTTCCCCAAACAAAAGAAAGGAGGTGAATCATATGGGATTAGCCATTCTTCCAGTTGCGCTTATTGCCCTGATGATCTGGGCCCTTTGGGCCGTCAATCACTCGGGCGATGAGTAGCGGCTTCCTCGGGGGAGGTCGAAAGGCCTCCCCAACGATCTGTCCCAAGAAAGGAGGTGACTGATATGTGGTTTGTCTTCGCAATAGCTGCGGCTTTCATCTATCTGTGCATCTACATATTCGCAAATGATGGCCGACATGGGCCGTTCTAGGTCCTGAGCAAGGGGAGAGCTTCGCAAGAAGCCCTTCCTTCAAGAGGGTCTATTTTTAGGCTTTCTTGAAGGGGGGTCCCCGAATCCTCGCCTCGCGAATCGCGCCCCCCGCGACACGAGCCCCGCTTTTCGCGCCGCCGCCCCCTTTTTTGTCTCCCGGATCCCTTTTTTATTTCCTGGGGGGGTATTTTTTTGCCCGCCGCCCGCCCTTTTTTCTTTCACCTGCCACCCCTTTTTTCCCTCCCGCCGCGCGCCTCGCCCCTCTTGACGCCCCCCTCGCGTTTTGGGTACCCGTCGCCTGCGCTCCGGGCCCCGACCCCCGCCGCTTGACATCGATACCCGCCCATGGTATAATAAAGGGAGACAAGGAGGACGTAGCATGGATGAGAAAGAAGAGACCCGCGACGCGTCACGCGAGTCGATCGAGGAGGCGGAAGCCATCGCCGGCGGGTGCATGGAGATGGGCGGCGCGGGAGTGACGGCCGAAGAGGCGCTGGAGGCGGAGGAGAGCTTCCTGACGGAGAGGATCCGCCGCGCGAAGGAGTGGCAGGAGGAGCTCGAGAGGAGGGCGAAGGCCGCGACGCACGCGTAACGGGAGGGCGTCTGGGGATACCCCCTTGGGGTATATTTTTGGCGATCCCCTTTTTATTTTCCGATGGGGAGGGCTTTTGTTCCCACCCCCTTTTTTCGGCCCCGGGGGCGCGTTTTTATCCTGATCCGCCCCTTTTTTTCGCGTGCCGCCCCGCCCGTTTTCAGCACGCGTCGCGCGAGCCGCGGATACCCCAGGGGGGTATATTTATCGGCCGTCGGGGGCATTTTTCATGCGATTGTTACGGCATTTTCACGTATTTCCGCCCATTTTCGGGGGATTTCCCGGAGAGCTCCCTCGGGCGCGGCGTGTGGGATGATCGTTTGTGATCGATCATGATCGGCGGCGTGTGGGATGATCGTTTGTGATCGATCATGATCGAACATGATCGTTTGCGCGTTTTGCGCACTTTGCCCATTTTAGTAGAAAATTAGTAGTTTTTTAGTAGCTGCTGGGCAAATAAAAACCCCGGGAAGGAATCCCGGGATCTCAATGAACGCCATCAGAGCTCTTCCTTGCGCCCCGCTTTGCGAGCCGCGACGACGGCCCTCATTCTTTCGGCGGCTGCCGCCCTCTGCTCTTCCGTCATGT
>SFOL01000125.1 GCA_004552385.1 Bacteroidales bacterium
CGAATAGGATGTTCCTGAACAATAGCGTCGGACACTTGCCATAAATTTTCCAGCAAGGGCTTCTTGTGCTGAAGCGGTACATAGTTGACAGACTCATCCTTGATAATGCCCTCGACGACTTTTCGCTGTGTCGGCGTAGCCTGAGTCAACAGTTTCGTCAGTAGCCGATTCATTTCCTCTTTGGCAAATGCTCGGCTTTCCAAGAGTATTTTACAAATAGCTAACACTTCTTGGTTGGAAAGCCATTCTCGCTCAAACCTTACAAGGTAGTAACAATTTTGACCACGATTATATTTAATCGTGGCATCCGGCTCATATCCATGTTTCTCGGCGAGATAATTGCGAATATCCTCTATGTCACGCTGAATAGTTTTTTCTCCGACACCATAATAGACCGTCAGATCGCGCTTAGAGATTCGTTCTCCCTTATTCAAACGCTCAAATATGTCGAGCATACGAAGTCCTCTGTCACCGTTGTAATCCAAAGTAGCTGGCATTGATTTCCTCCATATGATTTTATTATATACCTCAACATGGACAGTATGAGACCATAAACAAAAATTTTCAAGAAAAATTTAGGCACCCTGCCATTGCTGACAAAATGCCTAATTTCTCACCCGTCCATCCCCGTCCCATCCCGGAACACCACGGTCAGCCGCTTGTCCGCGCCCACCGTCACATAATCCACCATCGCCCCCCCACAGCCGTTCGTCAAACTCCGCCACAGGCCCCTCCTGCGCCTCAAGTGTCCTGATGAACCCCGCTCCCTAAAGGGACTAGCTTCGCGTCGCAGCCGCTCACCCTTGGCTGACCGCTGGGCGATGGCCTCCGTCACCTCGTCGAATCGTGTCTTGGCTTTCTCGTACCGCTCCACCAAGTCGTTGTAGCGTTTGCTGTGCATAAGCGACTCTCACGCAGGAAAATCCTGCGGTTCGCTGCTTGTCTGGTGCTCCCCTTGGTCAATGTGAAATTCTTATATCTTGGCTTGCGTCATACATTTTTCTTATAAAATGCTTGTCAAAAAAGTACCTACTCCCTAAAATAGAAGCAGGTACTTTTTTCGCATACGGACTAAAGGGGAATCTTTGATGGAACTGCGCACCTTATCGTACTTCCTGGCCGTGGCCAGGGAACAGAATATGACCGAGGCCGCCAATGTGCTGCATGTGACGCAGCCGACACTCTCGCGCCAGATTGCCGACCTCGAAGACGAGCTCGGCAAGAAGCTCTTCACGCGCACGAGCCGCAGCACCGTGCTGACGGAAGACGGCATGCACCTGCGCCAGCGGGCCGAGGAAATCCTCGCGCTCGTCAACCAGACAGAAGACGAGATGAAGAATGACACGATTGATCTTGCGGGCTGTATCCGCATCGGCGCAGGCGAAACGCATGCCATGCACATCCTCGCCGATCTC
Organism: Bacteroidales bacterium; assembly: GCA_004552385.1. GTDB lineage: Bacteria > Bacteroidota > Bacteroidia > Bacteroidales > Marinilabiliaceae > W3P20-009. The sequence continues at coordinate 1,416 of SFOL01000125.1, forward strand.
TTTGCCGAGCTGCATAGCCGCTACCCGCGCCTGACGGTCGAGCTCTTCACGGGCAATGCCGACACCGTCGAGGAAAAACTCGCCCATGGCCTCATCGACTTCGCGCTGATGATCGAACCGTTCAACGTCGAGCAGTATCACTTCATCCGGCTGCCCGAAACGATGCGCGTCGGCATCGTGACGCGCGATGACAGTAAGTGGGCGCAGAAGAGCGGCATCACGCCCGACGACCTGAACGCAATGCCGCTGCTCGTCTCCTCGCGCCAGTCGCTCAACCGCTATGACTACCGTCAATGGTCGGGCGGCAAGGTATCCGCTGAAACGATGAACATCGTCGGCAAGTTCGACCTCATCAGCAACTCCTCGCACTTCATCCGCACGGGCATCGCGAATGCCATCGGCATCGACGAACTGCTGCAGCTCGACACCGGCCACCTCAAGTTCATCCCACTCGAGCCGGCCCTCACGCTTAGCGCCGTTATCGTCTGGAAGAAATACCGCCTGCTCTCCAAATCCAGCAGCGTCTTCCTTGAAGAACTCAAACATCGCGTGGACGGTGAATCCTCAAAGGATAAACTGAAACGCTGAATTTCGACAGGCCGTACGGCGGGATATGGAGGTAGTACGACAGAGAGATGTTCCTTTCTTCACTTCAGATATCTCTGGTAGAACGCCGTGATCTTGTCAAAGGGAATCTTTTCCATGTTGTCATAGAGATCGGTATGGTTCGCGCCCGGGATGATCAGGAGCTCTTTGTTATCGCCCTTGAGCTTCTTGAACGCGTCCTCACTAAAGTAACGCGAATGGGCTTTCTCGCCATGAATGACGAGCACGGGACTTTCGATCTCATCCGCGTAGGAAAGCAGCGGCATGTTCATGAACGAAAGCGCACTCGTCGTGTTCCAGCCCTCGTTGGAGTTCACGGAACGCGGATGGTAGCCTCGCTTCGTCTTGTAATAGGCGTAGTAATCCTTGACGAACTGCGGCGCATTCGCTGGTAAGTGCCTGTACGGTAGTCCTCCGTGCGCTGTGCGTTGAGCGCCTTGCGGTTTGCCATGCGCTCCTTGGCGATTGTCGCCGCATCTTTCTCATAGTCGAAGTAGCCGTTCGCGATCACGCGGCTCATGTCGTACATCGTCGAGGTGACCGTCGCCTTGATGCGCGTATCGATGGCCGCCGCATTGAGCGCCATGCCTCCCCACCCGCAGATGCCGAGGATGCCGATACGCTCCGGATTGACGTCAGACTCCGTCGAAAGGAAGTCAACAGCCGCGCAGAAATCCTCTGTATTGATGTCAGGCGACGCGACATTGCGCACGCCGTTTACGCCGCCGCTCTCCCCTGTGAACGAAGGATCGAAGGCAATCGCCAGGAAGCCGCGCTTTGCGAGTTCCTGCGCGTAGAGGCCGGACGACTGCTCCTTGACCGCTCCGAACGGGCCGCTGACGGCGATAGCCGCGAGGCTGCCCTTCTTGGCGTTCTTCGGCTCATAAAGGTCCGCCGCAAGCTCGATGCCGTAGCGGTTGTGGAAGGTAACTTTCCGATGATTGACTTCCTTACTCTCCGGGAACGTCTTGTCCCACTCTTGTGTCAGATGCAATGGTTCTGCCTCCTTTTGCTGCGTGACGCTCTTCGCCGCATTCGTCCCTGCTGCCTGCTGCGCCGCAGCCTCAGCCGTCAGGCCGTTGCCACCGAGCGCAAACGCCGTGCCGAGCACCGCCAGCGCCGCGATGCGCTGCCAAAGCTTGTTCTTTTTCATAACAAAACACCTCGTTCAATTTTCACTTGCAATTTTCCAAGTGCTTATCTTCGTCTCTTGATACTCTTATCTTACCTGCTCTGCATCACAATATGAAATGCTTATACCTTATCTTGCGTCATATATTTTTCTTATAAAGTACATCGCCGAAGCGCCAAAAACGAATTGAAATCTGCCATAAAGCCACTTGTTACGAGCCGATAAGACAATCCGTCGCCTGTTGCTCATCTGCCCGGCAGTGTACGAACTTTGTGAGCAGCAGGGCAGCGGCCGCCAGCAGCAGGCCACCGCAGACGACGAAGGGCAGGCCAAGGCTGCGGATGAAAAAGCCGCTAATCATGGTTCCCGCCATGCAGCCGAGATTGGCCGCTGTCAGGAACAGGCCGTTGCTGAAATCCGGCGCATCCGATGCCACGCAGGCCAGCAGGTACTGATTAATGTTCGCATTGATGCCACCGAGGATGCCCCAGGCCACAATCAGTGCCGCAAGAAGAGGCAGCAACTTCCCACCGACCACAAAGAGCAGGCAGTAGAGCGCGATGGTACACAGCGGGAAAAGGCGTACGGTCACGCTGGGACACCTGGCGAGGAGATTGCCGCCCAGATAGCTTCCGCAGATGTTCAAGAGACCATAGACGAGGAGCAGCGCTGCGATGAGCTCTCCCGGCAGTGCCGCAACCTTCTGCAAATAATCAGCGAGGTAGTTGTAGACGCCGAAGATGGAGCCATTGAGGCAGATGACCGCCACGATGGCCAGCCAGACCGGCGGACGCTTCAGAACGGAAAGCTGTGCGCCGTAGCGCATTGGCTGCGTCACCGGCAAGTCCGGCACGAAGGCCATTGTCAGCAGAAACATGAGCCCCGTCACGC
>SFOL01000126.1 GCA_004552385.1 Bacteroidales bacterium
GCCTGCATGAGCTCTTCGATGCAAGCATACTCGGGAGCCTTCGGGTCGGTGGACTCGGAAGCCAGAGCGTTCAGAGCGGAGCCGCGGATGATGGGGGTGTCGTCGCCCGGGAAGCCGTAGAAGGACAGAGTCTCGCGGACTTCCATCTCGACGAGCTCGAGCAGCTCTTCGTCGTCGACCTGGTCGACCTTGTTCAGGAAGACGAGGACGGAAGGAACGTTAACCTGACGGGCCAGAAGCAGATGCTCCTTGGTCTGAGCCATGGGGCCGTCGGAAGCAGCGATGACCAGGATCGCGCCGTCCATCTGAGCAGCGCCGGTGATCATGTTCTTGATGTAGTCAGCGTGGCCCGGGCAGTCGACATGGGCGTAGTGACGGCCCTTGATCTGGACGTTGTCTTCGCCGGTCTTGTAGTTGTGGCCGATGCGGTCGTTGGTCTGGTACTCGACGTGAGCAGTGTTGATGGTGATACCACGTTCACGCTCTTCCGGAGCCTTATCGATGGAAGAATAGTCGGTGTACTCAGCGTCGCCGAAGAAAGCCAGGTACTTGGTGATGGCTGCGGTCAGCGTGGTCTTGCCATGGTCGATGTGGCCGATGGTACCAACGTTGACATGGGGCTTATCCTTAATAAAATGCTGTTTTGCCATTTGGATTATCCTCCTTAGTTGATTCACTTACAGTATTATTTTTGCATCCTCTTCATCATACACGACATTTGCCGATTTGACAAGAAGAATTTCCAACGCAAACGGGTGCGGCGCGGTTATACGCCTCTGCGCTTCGAAATGACGGCGTCCGCCAGGTTTTTGGAGAGCTCCACATAGTGGCTCGGCTCCATGGTGAACTGGCCGCGGCCCTGCGTTCTCGAACGCAGGTTCGTCGCGTAGCCGAACATCTCGGACAGCGGAACGAAGCAGTCGATCTGCTGAGCGCCGTTGCGCTGTGTGAGGCCTGCGATGTTGCCGCGGCGGGACGTGACGTCGCCGATGACGTCGCCCATGTACTCGTCGGGAACGATGATGCAGACCTTCATGATGGGCTCGAGGATCACGGGATCCGCCTTCTGGCACGCTTCCTTGAACGCCATGGAACCGGCGATCTTGAATGCGAGCTCCGAGGAGTCGACCTCGTGGTAGGAGCCGTCGTACAGCGTGACCTTCACGTCGACGACGGGGAATCCGGCCAGAACGCCGGCCTCCATCGCGCCGCGGATGCCCTGCTCGACCGCAGGAATGAATTCCTTCGGGATCGAGCCGCCGACGGTGGCGTTGATGAACTCAAAGCCCTTGCCGCTCTCATTGGGTTCGACAGTGATCTTGACATGGCCGTACTGGCCCTTGCCGCCGGACTGACGCGCGTACTTGGTCTCCTGATTGACCTTCTTGCGAATGGTCTCTTTGTAGGCGACCTGCGGCGCACCGACGTTTGCCTCGACCTTGAACTCCCGCAGGAGGCGGTCAACGATGATCTCCAGATGAAGCTCACCCATGCCGGCGATGATCGTCTGGCCGGTCTCTTCATCGGTGTAGGTTTTGAACGTGGGATCCTCTTCGGCGAGCTTGGAAAGCGCGATGCCCATCTTTTCCTGACCGGCCTTCGTCTTCGGCTCGATCGCCACGCGGATGACCGGCTCGGGGAAGACCATGTTCTCGAGAACGATGGGATGCTTTTCGTCGCAGAGCGTATCACCGGTCGTGGTATTCTTCAGGCCGACGGCCGCGGCGATATCGCCGGAATACACAACGGGCAGATCCTCTCTGTGGTTCGCGTGCATGAGCAAAATTCTGCCCATCCGCTCGCGCTGATTCTTGTTGGTGTTGAGGACGGTCTTGCCTGCCTCCAGACAGCCGGAGTACACGCGGAAGAACGCCAGCTTGCCAACGTAGGGATCCGTCATGATCTTGAAGGCCAGAGCGGCGAACGGCGCGTCGTCAGACGGCTCGCGCGTCTCGTCTTGCTCAGTCTTCGGGTTGATGCCGGTAACTGCTTTTTTGTCCAGCGGGGACGGCATATACTCGACAATCGCATCCAGCAGTTCCTGAACGCCCTTATTCTTGTACGAGGAGCCGCAGGTGACCGGAACGGTCTTGTTGGCGATGGTCGCCTTGCGCAGCGCGGCGCGGATCATCTTTTCGGGGATGTCCTCGCCCTCAAGATACAGCGTCATGATCTGGTCGTCCTCTTCCGAGATCGACTCGAGCATGTGGTCGCGGTAGCTGCTTGCGAGCTCCTGCATATCTGCGGGGATCTCTTCCTCGCGCATGTCCTTACCGAGCTCATCATAGAAGATATAGGCCTTCATCTTGATGAGATCGATCACGCCGCGGAAGGTATCTTCGCTTCCGATAGGCAGTTGGATGGGAACGGCGTTACACTTGAGTCGCTCGTCCATCATCTTCAGGACATTGAAGAAATCGGCACCCATCATGTCCATCTTGTTCACGTAAACAAGGCGCGGGACATGATACTGGTCGGCCTGTCTCCATACAGTCTCGGTCTGCGGCTCTACACCGCCCTTGGCGCACAGGACCGTCACAGCGCCGTCGAGCACGCGAAGCGAACGCTCGACCTCGACCGTGAAGTCCACATGACCCGGGGTGTCGATGATGTTGATCCGCACGCCCTTCCAGTGACAGGTGGTAGCAGCAGAGGTGATCGTGATGCCGCGCTCCTGCTCCTGCTCCATCCAGTCCATGGTGGCGGTACCCTCATGGGTCTCACCGAGTCTGTAATTGACACCGGTGTAGAACAAAATACGCTCAGTCGTCGTCGTTTTGCCTGCATCGATGTGTGCCATGATGCCAATATTTCTCGTATTCTCAAGTGAATATTGTCTTGGCATGCTGTTCTCCTTCTGTAATTACCAGCGGAAGTGAGAGAACGCCTTGTTGGCCTCGGCCATCTTGTGGGTGTCTTCGCGCTTCTTGACGGCGGCACCCGTGTTGTTGCAGGCATCCATGATCTCGCCGGCGAGGCGCTCTCTCATGGTCTTCTCACTTCTTGCACGACTATAGTTAGTCAGCCAGCGCAGACCAAGGGTCTGACGTCTTTCGGGCCGAACTTCAATAGGAACCTGATAGTTCGCACCGCCGACACGGCGGGTCTTGACTTCCACGGCCGGCATGATGTTTTCCATGGCGGTCTGGAAAGCCTCGAGACCAGACTTGCCGGTCTTCTCTTCCACGATCTGGAACGCACCGTAGACGACCTTCTGGGCTACGCCCTTTTTGCCGTCGAGCATGATGCTGTTGACGAGCTTGGTCACCAGAACGGAACCGTAGATCGGATCGGGAAGGATCTCTCTCTTGGGAACATTACCTCTTCTGGGCACTGTGCTTCCCTCCTTCATAAAATGATTTCATAGGTACTTCGGAAGCCCATAGCTTCCGTGGGTGCCTGCCAAGAGGTTCTTATCATAAATATATATAAAAAACTCTCAGCAAGGCATTGCCTTGCACAAGGCAGAATTGCGATGATAGCGGGAAGAATTACTTCTTCTTGCCGGCCTTCGGGCGCTTTGCACCGTACTTGCTTCTGGCCTGCATACGGCCCTGAACGCCCTGGGTGTCGAGCGTACCACGGATGATGTGGTAACGGACGCCAGGAAGGTCCTTGACACGGCCGCCGCGGATCAGAACGACGGAGTGCTCCTGCAGGTTGTGACCGACACCGGGAATGTAAGCGGAGACCTCGTAACCGTTCGTCAGACGCACACGGGCGATCTTACGCAGGGCGGAGTTCGGCTTCTTCGGGGTGGTGGTACGAACAGCGGTGCAGACACCTCTCTTCTGAGGAGAAGACAGATCGGTGGTCCGGTTCTTCAGCGTGTTGACGCCCTTCTGCAGAGCAGGAGCGGTGGACTTGTAGGTCGACTGTTCTCTTCCCTTTCTTACCAGCTGGTTAAAAGTAGGCATGTTGTTCCTCCTTTCTCGGATTGTTGCTGCTGTGCAGCATGTATTTTATCCCGAAATATCACCGAAGAAATCTGCTTCTCAGCGAAGCAGCGCGGCGCACGCGGCGCCGACATGGATCTGGCAGAGCTTTCCGAGCTCCTTCATCGTGGCGACGGGGATGACCTCGACGCCCGCGTCCCGGCACTGCCCGACCAGCGGCTCGCGCAGCATGGGGTCGGCGTCGTCCGCCACATAGACCGCGGCGACCCGCCCGGCCTTCAGCGCCTTGAGAACCTGCTTGGTCCCGATGAGCTTTCGATCGGTATGCAGCCGTTCCGGCATTCTGACACCTCCATGGCAGACACGCGCAAATACGCAGGCAGGCCCACGCAAATATGGATTATAGCAGAAATCACGAACCGCGTCAACAAAAAATCGCGTAAAACAAAAATAAATTTTTCATTTTTCCCTGCAGCGCCAGCGTTTTTCGCACTTTGGCAGAATGAACAAAAGAAGTCCCGTCCCCCGCCCTGTCTTATGCCCGCCATTCGGAATTTCTATCCCGCGCCCGCTTGCCGCGCGGGCGCGGGATATGTTATACTGAGCTGTAAAACGCCTATGGAAAGGACGATTTTCCCATGCAATATGATGTGATCATTATCGGCGCCGGCCCCGGCGGCATTTTTTCCGCCTACGAGCTCTCAAAGCTCTGTCCGGACAAGAAGATCGCCGTGTTTGAAGAGGGCCAGCCGCTCGAAAAGCGCAGATGTCCCATCGACGGCAAGACCGTCAAGCACTGCATCGGCTGCCCGACCTGCGCGATCATGAACGGCTTCGGCGGCGCAGGCGCGTTCTCCGACGGCAAATATAATCTGACGAACGACTTCGGCGGCACGCTGTACGAATACATCGGCAAGAAGCAGGCCATGGAACTCATGCACTACGTCGACGAGATCAACGTCAGCCACGGCGGCGAGAACACGAAGCTCTATTCCACGGCCAACAGCGCCTTCAAGACCAGATGCCTGCAGTGCGGCCTCCACCTGCTCGACGCCTCCGTCCGCCATCTCGGCACAGATATCAACTTCGTCGTGCTGAAAAACCTCTTTGCCGAGCTTGAGCCGAAGGTCGATTTCCACTTCCGCACCCCCGTGCGCAAGGTCCTGGCCAAGGACGGCGGCTACGAGATCGTCACCGACTCCGGCAGCCACACCTGCAGCCAGTGCATCATCTCCGTCGGCCGCAGCGGCAGCAAGTGGATGGAGAGCGTCTGCAGGGACCTCGCCATCGAGACCAAGTCCAACCGCGTCGACATCGGCGTGCGCGTCGAGCTGCCCGCCGAAATTTTCAAGCACCTGACCGACGAGCTGTACGAGAGCAAGATCGTCTACAAGACCGAAAAATATCAGGATCTCGTCCGCACCTTCTGCATGAACCCGAAGGGCGCGGTCGTCACCGAGAACACCAACGGCATCGTCACCGTCAACGGCCACAGCTATGAGGACCCGGCCAAGCAGACCGAGAACACCAACTTCGCCCTGCTCGTCTCCAAGCACTTCACCGAGCCCTTCAAGGACTCCAACGGCTACGGCGAGTCTATCGCGCGGCTTTCGAACATGCTCGGCGGCGGCGTCATGGTCCAGCGCTTCGGCGATCTCATCCGCGGCCAGCGCTCGACGCCCAAGCGCATCGAAAAGTCCTTCGTCACCCCGACGCTCTCCGCCACGCCCGGCGACCTCTCGCTCGTCATCCCGAAGCGCATTCTCGACGGCATCATCGAAATGATCTACGCCCTCGACAAGATCGCCCCCGGCACGGCCAACGACGACACGCTGCTCTACGGCGTCGAGGTCAAGTTTTATAATATGGAGGTCTCCGTCGACGAAAACCTCGAGACCTCGCACAAGGGCCTGTTCATCATCGGCGACGGCAGCGGCATCACCCACTCCCTCTCCCACGCCTCCGCCAGCGGCGTCTACGTCGCAAGATACCTCGCAAACGAAACATGACCAAAAGCCTCCCTGCAAAGGGAGGCTTTTTCCCGCCCAGGGCTCCCCTTTCAGGGGCCGATTCCCCCTATCAGGGGGAAATGTCCCGAAGGGACAAAAGGGGCAGGGACGCTGTCAGCCGAAGGCTGACTGAGAGGTCGCCGCAAATTTGCAGCAACCTCTCCGTCTCGGCTCCGCCGAGCCGCCTCCCCTGGAAGGGAAGGCTTTGAGGTGCGCACGCCAATGGCTTCCCCTATGAGGGGAAGCTGTCGCCGCAAGGCGACTGATGAGGTGGACAGCGTCTCGTAAACGAAACTGCCCCCACCTCATCCGTCTCGGCTTCGCCGAGCCACCTCCCCTGGAAGGGGAGGCTTTTTTTGGGGGCGCATGCGGCAAGACTTCTGCGTTGACAGATGCAAAAAAGGAACCATCCGGGGGATGGTTCCTTTTTGTTTGGGGCACTTATTCGTACTGAGACCAGTCG
>SFOL01000127.1 GCA_004552385.1 Bacteroidales bacterium
GCATAGAACAGACCGACCGAAAAAAGAGACACTACCATCGTGATGGCAAAATGTCGGAGCCTGAGATCATGTTGATTATGATTCTGTTCCATTCTTCTGGCCACCTATGTCTCAAGCATTTCTACCTCAACGAAGTGTGTGGCAATATGAAAGATATGTTCCCAAAAGTGGTTTCGTACAATAGGTCCACTGAGCTTCAGAAGGTAAGCCTGCTACCCCTGTTCGCATTTTTCAGAATTCATCGAACTCACCTTCAATCAGGTTAGAGCCTGTCAGTGACACGGAGTCTTGTCGGCAATTGTGCTTGTTCAGAATTCATCGAACTCACGTTTTTTTAGATCATATTGCAGACCAAAATTTTCTTCTTCATCTTGGCGCTGAACGTGGACTGGAACACCTCGGTGAACACCTCGCTCTGATTGAGGACAACAGAAGGGGGCAGACCACAGATGTGGCGAAACTCACTGGTCATGTGAGGGAGGTCGTAGAACCCACAGCGCCAAGCGATGTCCGACGATGTGTCGCCTTCTTCTCGCATCTGCTTCATGAGAAGCGTGGCCGAATGGAAACGCATGATGCGGAGATACGTCTTGGGCGAGAGGCCCACATAATCGGCAAAGACGCGCGAGAACTGCTTGGCGCTGAGACAAGCGATGTCCGCCATTGCGGCCGGCGACATGTCGACATCCGCCGAGAGGCCCACTGGCGAAGAGAGCAAAGTGCCAAAGACCGACTGCATCCGCCCGAGGTTGACCCCAGCGGAGCCATGACGAGCAAGACGAGCAAGGAAAAAGTCGTCCAGCAATGCCACACGCCGCTCCATCGGAATGTCCTCCAGCATTCGAGCTTCGAGATCAAGGAACTCCACGTCTCCCAGATCAGATGGGGAGACGTGGAGTCCTGTGCACTCGGAAATGGGGAAATCAAAAAACACGCGCGCACCGAAGGGGGCGAACTCCACACCGAGCACATCCACCGGTCCGCGCATTGTGACCAGCTCCACGTAGCCCAGGTCATGCCCCGTGATGCACGAGGTGAAGAACCTCTCATCGTCAGCAAAACGCATGGGCTGCGCGATGAAGAAGTAGATGCTCACTGCACCATTAGACATGATTCGCTGCGCGCCATCGGCCAAGGCCGTAGCCTTGAGATGCCAATAGTTTCGGATGAACATGCGCAGGATGGGACTCGCTTGGATTGGTCTGAAAAACATGCCGCAAATTACGGCATAGTCATCAAAACTCAAAGCGGTAGGCGATATTCGGGAAATTCAACTGCACGTACTGAGTGACGAGCTCGTGCGTGCGGAGGTCGAACGTGCGTCCCACGCCACCTTTGGTGTGGAGATACTCCACGATGAAGTGGTGAGCCGTCCGCTGCTTGTTGATGGTCATCTTGAGCGAGAAAGCATAGGAGAGCTGCGCGTCGGTCTTCAGAGTGAAGGGATGGTCCTCGTCATAAGGCACCTCACGCTTGTCGTCTGCCATGACCTGTTCAAAAGAGGCGCCCGGCGCCAACGGAGTGTAGCGGTCGCCGCCCTGGAGGGTGAGTCGGCCATTGATGCCGAACACGTTACGCTTCTCGCGGCCGACCATCCACTCCTTGCCCCCGAGGGCGTTTGCGATGAAGCTCCGGTTGTAGCGCGTCTGATGCCACAGTCCGGCGGCGTCCCTGTATTCAGACTTGAAGACAGAGGCCGTTCCCATCCAATAATACCCATACGAGAGATAGTGCTCGCAAGTGACGTCCAAACCAAAGTTTCGTCCTTTGCCATCGGAAGTGAGCGCCTGGTCAAGATAGAAATTGTCATTGTTGATGACCGAGAAAGAGGAGCCCACCTCAACGGGGACGTCATAGAGCCATGTGAAATAGGGTTCAAGCTTGAGGAGCATATCGTCACCGAACCTACGGGAGTAGCTGACCATGAAATGGTGCGCCTTGGTGAGCTCGAGGTCTCTGTTGACATCCTCACCGTCCACCCTGACGAAATAGACGCAGTCCTTCTCCTTGCGGCTGTTGAGGCTATAGCCGAAAGCGACTGACGATGCCGGCGTCGCGGTCCACGTCAGACTGGCGCGCGGCTCGACGCAGACGTCGTTGTTGAGATTGAACCACACGACGCCGAGCCCGGCTGTGGCCGTCAGACGGTCAGTGATGGCCACCTTGTGGCTGGTGAAAGCGCGTGTGAGGCCGGTGAGGCCGTCTGCCTTATAGACAGGGATCAGCTGCGCGCCGATGGTCTGGCAGCTAGCCAAGTCGAGGTCGTAGCGCATGTGGCGGTGGTTGAGTCCCGCCTGGACGGTGTAGCGTGGGCTGACCTTACGCTGATAGACGACATCGAAAATGAGGTCCCTTGAGACATCGGTGCTGGCGAGCAGCGGCGTGACGCGCAGGAGGGTGTCGCAATCGGAGGAGGAGAGCTCGTCACGCTTGAACGTGCCAGCGACAGTGGACTTGAGCCATCCGCCCCTGCCGAGCTGAATGCGGTGTGAGACGCCACCGGCGGCCATATACTGGTCGGCCTCGGAGCTGCCCATGTCCCAAAGCGTCTCCCAGTCCTCGCGATCCTTGAGCTTGCTCTCATAGTTGTCAATGAGCCCCGTGCCCCAGATGCTAAACGTGCCGGCCGCCGTCGGGATGTTGAACTTGAAGTTGAGGTCCTGATATGCCATCAACTGACCGCCCGCCATGTCCAGAAAGCCCATCTGAGAGGCGAGGCCCATCGTGCTGTAGCGATAGTTGGCGAGATACGTGGCCCCGTTTTGGCCGATGGGGCCTTCGGAAGCGAGGTCAATGCCAAGCGTGCCGACCTGCACCGCCGTCTCGCGGTGGGAATTGTTGCCAGTCCGCATCTTCATGTCGAAGACACCGGAGATGGTGTTACCATACTCAGCGGGAGCGGCACCGGTGATGAAGTCGCTGTTGCCCAGCACGAGCGAGCTGAGCGAGGAGAAGACTCCGGCTCCGGCGCCCGTTATGTCGGCAAAGTGATTGGGGTTTGGCACCTCGACGCCCTCGACTCGCCAGAGCAGCATGGACGGCGAGCAGCCGTGGATGGAGATGCCGTTTGTGGCGCCATTGGAGCCCACGCCGGCGAAAGAACTGGCGAGACGTGCCGGATCGCTGGCGCCACCGGCAAAACGACTGGTCTCCTCGACGCTGAACATCCGCGCCCCCGTGGCGGCCATGGTGTTCAGCGGCAACTGCTTGTTGACCTTGGCGGCAACGACCACCTCGTCTAGTTTGCTGACGGACTCGTTCATCAGGATCTGCAACTGGGTCTCCTTGCCAGCCGAGACCATTATCTCCTTGAGGACGACAGGCTCGTAGCCCACGAAACGCGCCATGACGGTCTGACGCCCGACACCGACATTGGCAAGCACAAAATTGCCATCGAAATCCGTCGAGACGCCTTTATCCTCCTGCCCCACGACGAAGACAACCGCCGTGGGCAAAGGCTCGCCAGAGGCTGCATCGGCCACACTACCACGAATGACCTGCGCGACAGACATGACTGGCGCAGAAAAAAGGCAAATCGCCAAGAGGGATTTGCAGAACAAGGATTCCATCTGTTGTTGTTAATTGACAAACAAAAAAGCGGAACTGGCCGCGACTGGGAAATAGCAGTCAGACCCGGTCCGCCACCACATCTATAAACACAAAATCAAAAATTATTCTTGGACACATTCCAACGCTCGATGCGTCCATCTTCGTAGGAGACGATGACATAGACGGACGAGTCCGCCCGACAGACATAGCGGAGGTGACGAATCCACAAACTATTACCATTCACGAGACCGGAGCAATAGCAGGCCGTCGAGTCCTGACGGACAACGGTATAAGGCTTGAAGACTATGCGCTCCTATCCCCCATTGCCGCTCAAGACGAGATACTTGTTGTCCCCGTAGAGATGC
>SFOL01000128.1 GCA_004552385.1 Bacteroidales bacterium
ACCGGGCTGGTCCAGACATCTCCGTCCTGAGTCATCACGAAGTCCTTGCTCCAAGAGCTTCCGCCGATCTCGCCGATGAGGGAGAAAGCGGCCTTGTGCTCTTCGATGAGTATGGTCTGGGCGGCATAGTCGTAGGTGATGTCGTAGACTCCCTCTGCCCCCACCTGGATGTTCTTGTCACCGGCGGCGAACGCCTTGCCAAGCTCAGGCTTGAACACGCCGTAGGCATTGGCCGGATCGATGGTGCTTGTGGAGTTCTCCTCCGGTCCTCCTACCGTCACAGACCAATCGTGGTCGGCGCGGATCTTGAACTCGTCGCTTGCGGTGAGTCTCACGCTACGGGCGATCCAGATGTCACCCTCGGTGTTGGTCATGTCAACGTCCGCCGACCAGCTGTCCCCGTTGATGGTACCGATGAGTGACCACGCGCCAGGCTTGCCTGGCTCAGGCTCGTCACCACCTGCGCTCGGCTCGGTCTTGCCGAACATCTTCTCGTTCAGCTCGACGGTACCCTTGTTAAGGTCAAGATAGACACGGTACTTTCCGGTACCCACCTTGATGTTGTCACCGCCCGACTTCGCGTCGGCGCCCCAGTTGTACACCCAGTCCTCGTCGGCGCGGAACTTGATCTCCTGGTCGCCGGTGACCTCAAGGTCAACCCAGAAGCGGAGATAGTCCTTGTTGAACGTCATCTCCACGTCAGGAGCGGCCCAGTTGTTGATCGTACCCACAATACCGATCTTGTCAGCGCCCCACTCCTTGGTCAGGACGAGGGCTTTCTTGTCAAGGGTGAACTTGTAGAAACGCTTGCCGTAGCACATGATGTTGTCGTTGGATCCATTGAGAAGCGTCACAGAGGCAGCCTCGGACGCATCGTCAGGATTAGCCGTTCCCCAGTTGCCTGTGGCCTCGTCCCAGGAAGCCGCACCGGTGAACTTGATGCCGTTCGCAGCCTTGTCCTCAAAGTCAACAACACCTGTGAATATGTTGCCGTCCTTGCTGTAATTGTAGAGGAGCTGCGCCTTGTCGTGGCTCCATCCGCTGTAGTCGCCCATCACCCAGACGTGATCATAGATATCCTTGTCAAGGATCAGCTGGCTGTAAGGAACGAATGTGGCGGACAACACGCCGGAACGGGCCAGCGAGGACTCCACAGCCATGTTCTTGTTGTTCGCTAGCCATGAGTCAAGCCTGAGGTAGACCGTGAACTCCGCGCCAGGCTCGCCACCCAGATTCAGGATCACCGAGTTGAGGGCGGACTGCTTGACGGTCACCTTCGTGCCGCCGATGGTGGCGGCGAGTTTCTCCTGCTTCCCGAAATCCTGAGAATCAGAGGCGTAGAGAGCGTATAGCACGCCGGCATCGACATTGTACTTCGGCTGTGTGAACTCGAAGGTCAGGTCAGCGCCGTCGGACGAGAGCGTGGTTCCGGCCAGGGTTCCCAGAGTCGGGGCCACGGAGGATGATGGATCGAAGACCAGCTTGTCCTCATCCGTCGAGCAGGAAGCCGCAAGGATTCCCGCAAATGCGATTATCGTGTAAAAAAACTTTTTCATAATCTGTTAATAACCAGGATTCTGCTTAAGATTACCGTTAGCGTTGAGGTCGCTGGACATGAGCGGATACAGGTTGAAGTGATCGTCAACAGCCTTTCCGGCCTGCACGCCCCCCTTGAATTCCCAAAGGTACTTGTCGGAAGTGAAGAGTCCGAACCTGATCAGATCCTGACGGCGGAAGCCCTCGTAGTAAAGCTCGCGGCCACGCTCGTCGATGATGTTGTCAAGAGTGAGGGCGATGCTGCCCACACCCGCTCTCGCGCGTACAGCGTCAAGGTACTGCTGTCCCTTGGTCTTGTCGGCAGCTCCCCTTGCGGCGCACTCGGCGTACATCAGATAGGCGTCGGCACCGCGGAAGACAGGCCAGTCAGTGTCCACGAAGCCATCGGCCTGAGCCTTGCCGCCATCGTGGTTCACATTCAGGAATTTCATTGACTTCCAGCCGTTAGACCAGCTGTCGGACTCACGGCGCAAGGCATCGACGTACTGATCGAACTCCTCGCCCCTGTAGAATGTGGCGCGAAGGTCAGCGTCCTCGAACTTGCTGGTGAAAGCCCCTGTCAGGGAAAGACCGCCCCAACCTGAGGAGATACCGATCGCTGCGGCGTCCATCTTGCCACCCGTGCAGCCGAAGACGAGATAGTTAGTGGCTCCGTAGGACTGAACAAGGATTCCGTCCTGCTCCACGGCGAAGATGATCTCGTCACCGTTGTAGGTCGTGTTGGCTGTCCAAAGGTGGTTGTCGGCCATGAATAGCTCCTGCCAGGCGCTGTACTTGCCGGCGCTCTTGGTGTGGAGAGGATATTCACTGATAATCTTCTCACAGACAGCGGCAGCCTTGTCGTACATCGCTGTACCCTTCCAAACCTCGGCGTTGAGGTAGAGTTTGGCGAGAATCATCTGCACCATACCCTTGTCGCAGCGGCCATATTCATTCTTACCCGGCTCGGCGAGGTCGCTGCCGCCAAGAAGGTCGTTGCACTCGCTCTCCATCCAGTCGAAGAGGTCGGCGCGGGAGATCTGCTCGGCTCCGGTTGAACCCACAGACTGATGCTCTGTCGCGAAAGGCACGTTGCCGAACAAGTCGATGGCATGGTAGTAGCTGAAGAGCCTGAGGGCTCTCGCCTCGGCGATGTAGGCGTTCTTCAGGGTGTAACCGCTGATGTCGCTGGCGTTGGAGCGGCGTATGAACTCGTTGCAGAGACTGATCTGGAAGAAGATACGGTAGTACATCGAGAGAACGAACTCGTTGGAGGCGTTCCAGTTGAGATTGTGAATGTCAAAGAGGTTGCCATCGTTCCAGCAGCAAGTCGCCACATCCGTGGAGAGTTCCTCCATATTGAAAAGCGCTCTCATGTACTGGCCATAGCCGCCGTCCACACCTTCGATGTCCGGATCGCTGCTCGGACCGGAGGATGCGGAGCAGGAAAGTCCCTGATAGCACTTGGC
The DNA here is from genome assembly GCA_004552385.1 of Bacteroidales bacterium. Taxonomy (GTDB): domain Bacteria; phylum Bacteroidota; class Bacteroidia; order Bacteroidales; family Marinilabiliaceae; genus W3P20-009. The sequence continues at coordinate 3,006 of SFOL01000128.1, forward strand.
GAGAAGGGCTGTGAAAGCCTCCTGGCTGTTGAGCACGTCCTCCGGAAGCTCGATGTTAGGATCGATAGGCTTCACGTCAAGGTCACCGACACAGGACGTGGCTGCGGAGGCGAGCATTGTCGCGGCGAGGGCGACCGCTGTAAATCTGATAATATTTTTCATTGTCTATGTCGCATTAGAAGTTGAACTTGACACCAAGGATGTAGGTACGAGGCCTCGGATACATGTTGTTGTCGATACCGGAGAAGATCTCAGGGTCGATTCCACCGTACTTGGTGAAGCAGGCCACGTTCTGAACGGTCGCGAAGACATTGAACGACATCGGAGTCTTCTGGCCGAAGCTGAACGAACGGCTGAGGGTGATGTTGTCGATCTTCAGGAAGGATGCGTTCTCGACATAAAGATCGGACCAATACTGGGCGTATGACGAGAAGTTGTGCTCCTTCGCCGTGGAATAACGGTTGTTCACGAAGTTGTTGGCCCAGAGGTCGGTCAGGAGGTCGCCATTGGAGGCGATGTTGTTGTAGACATAGTTGCCGACATTTGAATGGGCGCTCATGGCGAGGGTCCACTGCTTGTACGCCACCTGTGTGTTGAAGCCGAACGTCCAGTCCGGAGCGGCCTTGTGGAAGCAGTACTTGTCGTTGTCGTCGATCTTGCCGTCCTTGTTCAGGTCGGCATAGAGGCCTTCGATCGGCTTGCCGTCCGTGTCATAGACCTGCTTGTAGACGAAGAACGAGTTAGGGGCATGGCCGGTCTGATGGATCTGGACCATGTTGCCTGTACCGCCGGCGATGCCGCCGGTAGTGATTCCGAAGTAGTCGGCGCGCTCGTCGTCGGTGGTAAGCCTGGAGATCTTTGTCTCATTGAATGTCGCGTTGAAGCCCAGGGTCCAG
>SFOL01000129.1 GCA_004552385.1 Bacteroidales bacterium
AGCGAGAGTTCATTCGTGGATCTCATCTCGATGGAGATGAACAAAGTAATAATAGGCCAAAGGCACCTGGTGGAGAGCCTTTTGATAGGTCTTTTGTCAGATGGCCACATACTGCTTGAAGGCGTGCCGGGCCTTGCAAAAACACTTGCCATAAACACACTGGCGAAAATCATAGACGCGGACTTCGCCCGCATACAGTTCACCCCCGACCTCCTGCCGGCCGACATACTCGGCACCTTGATATACAGCCAGAAGACTGAAGAGTTCCAAGTGAAGAAGGGTCCGATATTCTCAAACTTCATCCTGGCGGACGAGATCAACCGCGCCCCGGCCAAAGTGCAGTCAGCATTGCTGGAGGCCATGCAGGAGCGCCAGGTGACAATTGGCGACAAGACGTACCCGATGGCCAAGCCTTTCCTGGTCATGGCCACCCAGAACCCCGTGGAGCAAGAGGGCACCTACCCTCTTCCGGAGGCGCAGGTGGACCGCTTCATGCTCAAGGTGGTCATAGACTATCCGAAGAAGGAGGAGGAGCAGCTCATCATAAGGAACAACCTTGCCAAGAGCTTCCCGAAGCCCGACACCATCTTGAAGCCGGAGGACATAGTGAAGGCCCGCAATGTGGTGAAAGACGTGTACATGGACGAGAAGATCGAGAAGTACATAGTCGACATCGTGTTTGCGACCCGCTACCCTGACCAGTACGGCCTGGAGCAATTCAAGGGCATGATATCATGCGGCGCATCTCCGCGCGCGTCGATAAGCCTCTCGATGGCGAGCAAGGCCTACGCGTTCATAAAGAGGCGCGGCTACGTGATACCCGAGGACGTGCGCGCCGTATGCCACGACGTACTCCGTCACCGCATAGGTTTGAGCTACGAGGCCGAGGCGAACAACATAACGTCGGAGGAGATCATATCCGAGATACTGAACAAGGTCGAGGTGCCTTAGGCTGACAACATAGAGTCTGCAGGAGGGGGAGTCCCCCTCCGACCCTCGCGGCGGCAGACTATTGAGTCTGCAAGCACAATGGCGCGAGGCGGTAGAAAGCCCCCAATAAAAGACAGGGATGAATTCAGAAATAGACAGCACAGAGCTGATAAAGCGTGTGCGCCAGATTGAGATAAAGACCCGCGGCCTGTCAAACCACATCTTCGCGGGAGAGTACCATTCAGCCTTCAAGGGAAGGGGAATGGCGTTCAGCGAGGTCCGCGAGTATCAGTATGGCGACGATGTGCGCAACATAGACTGGAACGTCACGGCGCGCATGAACAAGCCCTACATAAAGATATTCGAGGAGGAGAGGGAGAACACGGTCGTCCTGCTTGTCGACGTGTCTGGTTCGCGCGAGTTTGGCACGGAAATGCGGTTCAAGAAAAACCTCATAACGGAGATGGCCGCCACACTTGCGTTCTCAACCATTCAGAACAACGACAAGATAGGCGTGATATTCTTCAGCGACAAGGTTGAACAGTTCATCCCGCCCAAGAAGGGTAAAAAGCACGTGTTGCACATAATACGCGAGTTGCTGATGTTCCACCCCACGAACCGCGGGACGGACATTGGCGAGGCTCTGCGCTACATGACCGGCGCGATAAAGAAACGCTGCACGGCGTTCCTAATATCGGACTTCTTGACGGACAAAGACTTCGAGTTGCCACTGCGCATAGCCGGGCATAAGCACGACATAGCGGCGCTTCGGATAGCGGACAGCAGAGAGTCGGAATTGCCCGACGCAGGCCTAATGCTGCTGCAAGACGCCGAGACGCGCAGGCAGATTTGGGTTGACACGTCGAGCGCCGAGGTCAGGGCGGCCTACGCCGCCAACGCACGCAAGAGGCACGACGAGCTTGACGCCGCATTCCGCCGCTGCGCGGTGGACAACGTGGAGGTGATGACTGGTGACGACTACGTGAAGAGCCTGCTCTCGCTCTTTAAAAAGAGAGGTTAAAAAGGATATTTATGCACATAGTAAGAAACGCGCTCGCCATAGCGCTTTCATGCCTGGCAAGTGCGCAGAGTCTGGCGCAGCAGCCCGTGGTCCGCGCCGAGCTGGACTCGATGAACATACTGGTGGGCGGGCAAGTGGGACTCAACGTCACGGTGTCGGTGGCCAAGGGAGTGGAGTGCCATGTGTTGCAACTGCCGGACACGCTAAGTGCCCAGGTGGAAGTAGTCGAGGCACAGAAACCGGACACGATAGAAAACGGCGACTTGACAGAGTACGTCCGCCGATACATGGTGACATCGTTCGACACGGGGCTCCACTACGTCGGCCCGATACCGGTGGCAGTGACTAACGACAGCCTCCGGCTCTACACTCCGGAATTTGCGCTTTCGGTTATGAACCCGTTCCAGAACATGGCGGTGAACCAGGAGGGCGTAAACGTGATATACGACATAAACAGCGCGGAGGACGCCCCATTCCAATGGCGCGAGCTGCTATACTACTGGCCGTGGGCGCTGGCCGCGGTCATTTTGGCCGGGTTGGTATACCTCGGGATATTCTTATGGAAGAAATACGGCAGGAAAAAGACAGAGACCGAGAAAAAGGCGGAGCTTCCTTCGGAGCCGTGCGAGGTGACGGCCTTGCGCAACTTGGAGCGCATAAGGAGTGAAAAAAGGTGGATGCGCAACCAGGTCAAGGAGTTCTATACGGACTTGACCGAGACCCTGCGCAAATACCTGAGCTCGCGCTATGACATACAGACCAAGGAGAGCACATCGGCCGAGATCATGTCTCAGCTAAAACTCATCATGCGCGACGAGCGAGAAGAGGCAGACCGGCTGGCGGAGATACTTGAGCTGGCGGACCTTGTTAAATTTGCGAAGATGGAGCCCTTGGCTGATGAGAACGACAAGGCGATAGCTGACGCTGAGCTTTTCGTAAACAACACTACTGAGGCCGCGAAGCGCAAAGAGGCAGAGCGGAAGACGAGCGAGTCCGAGCCCACGGTGAACGTGACAATAAACGAAACAGAGAAAGAAAATGCTTAGCGGAATAACATTTCAGCACCCGTGGGTGTTTCTTCTCCTGCTGATAATACCGGCCTATGCGGGCTGGCGTGTCTGGCGCAGGCACACGTCTCACGCCACGATGCAGATGTCCACCATAGACACCACGGCAGGCATACGCCCAACTTGGAGAGTGCGCCTGCGCCTTTTGCCTACGATACTGCGCCTTGCGGCGTTCGCTCTGGTGGTGGTCGTGTTAGCCCGCCCGCAGTCAACGTCGAGCTATTCTGATCGCAACACGGAGGGCATAGACATAGTGATATCATTAGACATATCGGGCAGCATGCGCGCCGTGGACTTTAAGCCCAACAGGCTTGAGGCGGCGAAAAGCGTTGCCACGAAGTTCATCTCGGGCCGACCGGACGACAACATCGGCCTGGTGATCTTCGCCGGGGAGAGCTTCACCCAGTGCCCACTCACCACAGACCATGCGGTGCTGGTAAACCTGTTCTCGCAAGTCTCAAACGGCATGCTTGAAGACGGGACCGCCATAGGCATGGGCCTGGCGACGGCGGTGTCGCGAATAAAGGAGAGCAAGGCGAAGAGCAAAGTGATCATACTGCTCACTGACGGATGCAACAACACCGGCTCCATAGCCCCCGAGAAAGCAGCCGAGCTTGCAAGGACATTCGGTATCAGGGTTTACACCATAGGCATAGGCACGAAAGGAGTGGCTCAGATACCAGTGCAGACCCCATTCGGCGTAAAAATGCAGGACCAGGAAGTGAAGATTGACGAAGGCCTACTCCAGAGCATGGCGGAGATGACCGGCGGCAAGTACTTCCGCGCCACAGACAACAAGAGCCTGTCGGCCATATACTCCGAGATAGACCAAATGGAGAAAACCATAATGG
>SFOL01000130.1 GCA_004552385.1 Bacteroidales bacterium
CGTCTGTTCAACGTGGCTCTGCCCCGTGTCCGCGACTTCCGCGGCATCAACCCCAACTCCTTCGACGGCCGCGGCAACTATGCCTTCGGTCTCAAGGAACAGCTGATCTTCCCGGAAATCGAGTACGATAAGGTCGACAAGATCCGCGGCATGGACATCTGCATCTGCACCACCGCGACCACCGACGAAGAAGCCAAAGAGCTGCTGACCATGGTCGGCGCTCCGTTCTACGCTTGATTGGAGGATACCGGTAATGGCAAGAAAAGCAATGATTCTCAAGCAGAAGGAAGAACCCAAGTTCTCCACCCGCTACTACAACCGCTGCAAGATCTGCGGCCGTCCCCATGCCTACCTGCGTGACTACGGCGTCTGCCGTATCTGCTTCCGTGAACTGGCCTACAAGGGCCAGATCCCCGGTGTTCGCAAGGCGTCTTGGTAAATCTTTTCGCGCAATGCTGCGTTTCTGAGCGCTTGGCGTACACAATGTACGCCGGCGCGCTCAGACCTTACCTTGCACGAAAATCTTCACCAATCCGCCCTCAGATGACTGGGGGAGTGATGGGGTGAGGAAAAATCTTCACTGATCTGCCCTCAGATGACAGAGGGGTTGAGCGGTGGAGGAGAGCGGAAACGCTCTACACTTTCTTTTGTTATCGCCAGGGCGGCGGGAGCCGCCCTCCAACGATAAAAGTATGGATGACGAAAGGTCACGGTTAATCGGGCCGGCTCCGGCCGGCAGCAAGGATTAGTCGTGATACCTCGCCACCAAAACCGCACTGCGGTAACTTCAAACTAGGAGGAACAAACCATGCAAATCACTGATCCCGTTGCCGATATGCTGACGCGCATCCGCAATGCAAACACGGCAAAGCACGAGTCCGTCGATGTGCCCGCTTCCAACCTGAAGAAGGCCATCGCAAAGATCCTGCTCGACGAAGGCTACATCAAGAGCTACGAAGTCGTCGAGGACGGCACCCAGGGCGTCATCCGCATCCAGCTGAAGTACCTTGCCGGCAAGGAAAAGGTCATCAGCGGCCTGCGCCGTGTCTCCAAGCCCGGCCTGCGTGTCTACGCCGGCGCTGACGAGCTGCCCAGAGTCCTGAAGGGTCTCGGCATCGCAATTATTTCCACGTCCAAGGGCGTCATGACCGACAAGGCTGCTCGCGCAAACCATGTCGGCGGCGAAGTCCTGGCATTCGTATGGTAAGGAGGGTATTGAACAATGTCTAGAATTGGCAGAATGCCCGTTACCATCCCCGCAGGCGTCGAGGTCTCCATCGCGGAGCCGAACGTCGTTACCGTGAAAGGCCCCAAGGGCACACTGACACAGACGATGCGCCCGGAGATGATCATCAAGGTCGAAGGCAATGTGATCCATGTCGGCCGCCCGTCCGAAGACAAGCTGCACAAGAGCCTGCACGGCCTGACCCGCAGCCTGATCCACGACATGGTCGTCGGCGTGACCGATGGCTTCAAGAAAGAGCTCGAGATCAACGGCGTTGGCTACAAGGCCAGCAAGGAAGGCAACAAGCTCGTCATGAACCTCGGCTACTCTCACCTTGTCACCATGGAAGAGATCGAAGGCATCACCATTGATGTCCCGGCTCCCAACAAGGTCGTCATCAACGGCATCGATAAGCAGAAGGTCGGCCAGTTTGCAGCGAACGTCAGAGGCAAGAGACCTCCCGAGCCTTACAAGGGCAAGGGCATCAAGTACGCCACTGAGACCATTCGCCACAAAGAGGGCAAGGCCGGCGGTAAGAAGTAATTAGGAGGTGTGCCATTATGGTGAAAACATTTGATAAGAACGCTCAGCGTATGAAGCGTCATACCCGCGTTCGCGGAAAGATCTCCGGCACGCCCGAACGGCCCCGCCTGAACGTCTACCGCAGCAACGCAAACATCTACGCACAGATCATTGACGACGTCAACGGCGTTACGCTCGCTGCCGCCGCTTCCAATGAGAAGGATTTCGAAGGCGCCGCAGGCAACAAGGAAGCTGCCCGCAAGGTCGGCAAGCTGGTCGCAGAGCGCGCCAAGGCAAAGGGCATCGACACTGTCGTGTTCGATCGTGGCGGTTATATCTATCACGGTCGTGTGGCAGAGCTTGCCGAGGGCGCCCGTGAAGGCGGCCTGGAATTCTGATCGGAGGAGGATGAACAATGGCTTACAATAGAGATCGCGCACCCAAGGAAGACAATGGCCCGGAAATGATCGAAAAGGTCGTTTACCTGAACCGCGTTTCCAAGACCGTCAAGGGCGGCCGCGTCATGAAGTTCTCCGCTCTGGTCGTTGTCGGCGACGGCAAGGGCACCGTGGGCTACGGCCTCGGCAAGGCGGCTGAAGTTTCCGAAGCAATCCTCAAGGGCATTGCTGACGCGAAGAAGAACATGGTCAAGATCACGCTCGAAGGCACCACGATCCCGCACGATATCATCGGCGAGTTCGGTGCTGGCCGCGTCATGCTGAAGCCGGCTCCCGAAGGCACCGGCATCATCGCCGGCGGCGCTGTCCGTGCTGTCATGGAAGCAGTCGGCATTTCCAACATTCGTGCAAAGTGCCTGCGCTCGAACAACCCGCAGAACGTTGTCAAGGCAACGATGCAGGGTCTGGTCTCTCTGCGCGACGCAGCGGAAGTTGCTCGCATCAGAGGCAAGAACGTAGACGAGATCGTCGGTTAAGGAGGGCTCAAAATGGCGAATCTTAGAATTAAGCTTGTCAAGAGCCTCAACGGCCGTCTTGAAAAGCACATCGCGACCGCGCATTCCCTCGGTCTGCGCAAGATCGGTCAGGAAACTGTTCAGCCTGACAACACCCAGACTCGCGGCAAGATCGCAAAGATCGGCTACCTGCTGCAGGTCACGGAAGAACAATAAGGAGGACAAGTAGATGAATTTACATGAACTTGCTCCGGTTATGGGTTCTACCCATGTGAATAAGCGCAAGGGCCGTGGTACCGGCACTGGCAACGGCAAGACCGCAGGCCGCGGACACAAGGGCCAGAAGGCCCGTTCGGGCGGCAAGCTCCGCATCGGCTTCGAAGGCGGCCAGATGCCTCTGGCACGCCGCATCCCGAAGCGCGGCTTCAACAACATCTTCGCAGAGCCCCTGACGGCTGTGAATGTTGCGGTTCTCGATAAGTTCGAAGACGGCGCTGTCGTTGACGCAGCGGCCCTGATCGAAAAAGGCATTCTGCACGATTGCAAGTACGGTCTGAAGGTTCTTGGCAACGGCAGCGTTTCCAAGAAGGTCACCGTGAAGGCTGCAGCCTTCTCGGAGTCTGCCAAGGAAAAAATCGAAAAGGCGGGCGGAAAGGCCGAGGTGGTGTAAGTGTTTACAACACTCCGTAATGCCTGGAAGATCCCCGAGCTGCGCAAGAAGATCCTCTTCACGCTGTTCGTTCTGATGATCTACCGCCTGGGCGCCTGCGTTCCGGTTCCCTACGTCAACGTGAGTGAACTGGCGACCTACTTCTCTCAGCAGCTGTCTGGTACGGTCCTGGGCCTGTACAACGCGATGTCCGGTTCTGCGTTCTCGCAGGCGACGGTCTTCGCCATCGGTATCCAGCCGTATATCAACGCATCCATTATCATTGAACTTCTCACCATCGCCATCCCCGCCCTGGAGCGTCTTGCCAAGGAGGGCGGCGAAGAAGGCCGGAAGAAGATCCAGCGCATCACCCGCTACACCACGGTCGGCCTTGCTCTTCTGATGGGCTTTGCCTACTATGTGATGCTCAAGAACTACAACCTGCTCAA
>SFOL01000034.1 GCA_004552385.1 Bacteroidales bacterium
ATAATTTCTTGGTCAATATGATGAGTGCCATATCCGCATATTGTCTGTTCCCCAAGAAACCTTCAATTAGGTTAGAGCCTGTCAGTGACACGGAGTCTTTTCGGCAATTGTGCTTGTTCTGAATTCATCGAACTCACGTTAAGGAATAATATGGCGTGCTAATATAACAAATCCCGCCCCTGCTGACAGTAACACTGCAGGGGCGGGACTTGTTTCCAGTCCGTGTTCGTGACAGCGTCAGTTCATGACGTCATCCCAGTCTTTCCACACGGGTTCGCGCCCCGCCGCGCGTATGCCTGCGCAGACGTCGGCCGTCTTACGCCCGTCGCTGACGTGGAACTGCTCAAGAGCCTGCGGGTAGCTGTAGTATCCGCCGGGTTCTGTGCGGCTCTCAGCGCTCATGGTGGTCACGCCGAGGGCGCACATGTGGTCGCGGATCTCGGCCGGCTCGCGTGTGGAGTAGCTTATGTCCACGTCATGGTCGAATATGCGGAACGCGAACGTCAGCTGAGCCAGTTCCTTGTCGCTCATTAGGACGTTCGGCTGGAATCCTCCGTTCTCCGCCACTCGCATTCGGGGAAAATTGACGCTCAGTTTGGTGCGCCAGTAGTGCTGCTCCAGGTAGCGTACGTGGCGCGCCATCATGGTCATGTCGGTGCGCCACTCCTCGAGGCCCACCAGCACTCCCATGCCTATCGAGTGCATCCCGGCCATGCCCATGCGGTCGAACCCGTTCACGCGCCACTCGAAGTTGCTCTTCATGCCCTTCGGGTGGTAGTCTTTATATCTCTCGCGGTGGTAGGTCTCCTGGAAGCAGATGACCCCGTTCACGCCATCGTGAGCCAGGCGCGTGTAGTCCTCGGTCGAGAGCGGCATGACCTCGATCTTGATGTTTGAGAAGTATTTACGCGCTATGCGCACCGTCTCGGCAATGTAGTCGACGCCTGCCTTGGCGGGGTTCTCGCCCGTCACGAGGAGTATGTTCTCGAACGGCCCGAGCTTTTTTATCGCCTTATACTCGTTCTCCACCTCCTCCATCGTCAGGATGGTGCGCTTCATCGGGTTCTGTACGTGAAAGCCACAGTATACGCACGAGTTGGTGCACGAGTTGGTGGTGTAGAGCGGTATGAACATCTGGATTGTCTTGCCGAACCTCTCCATCGTGTATTTCTGGCTCAGGCGGGCCATCGTCTCCAGGTAGGGCTCGGCGGCGGGCGAGATGAGGGCCATGAAGTCGTCAACGTCGCACCTCTTTTTTGCCAGGGCGCGCAGCACGTCGGCTTCCGTTGACCCGTATATCTTGTCCGTGGTCTCCTCCCACGATATTTTCAGTAGTTCGTCAGAAAACATTTTTCACAGTTTTGTTGCCGATTAACAGTTCTTACCCATCTTTCGCATGTCCCGGCTGATGCGCATGGCGCAGAAGTTTGGTCCGCACATTGTGCAATACTCGCCGTCTTGGTGTCCGCCCGCCTTGAAGTATTCCAATGCCCGCTCGGGATCCAGGCTCAGGTTGAACTGGTCTTTCCATCGGAACTCGAACCTTGCTCGGCTCAAGGCGTCGTCGCGCAGCGACGCGCCGGGGTGACCTTTGGCCAGGTCGGCCGCATGGGCGGCTATCTTGTAGGTCACGACGCCCGTGCGGACGTCCTCCTTGTTCGGGAGGCCCAGATGCTCCTTCGGCGTGACGTAGCAGAGCATGGCCGTCCCGAGCCAGCCTATTATGCTTGCGCCTATCGCGCTCGTTATGTGGTCATAGGCGGGGGCTATGTCGGTCACCAGCGGGCCGAGGGTGTAGAACGGGGCTTCGTGGCATTTTTCAATCTGCCTCTCCATGTTCTCGCGTATCTTGTGCATCGGGACGTGGCCCGGGCCCTCTATGAAGGCCTGCACGTTTTTGGCCCAAGCGCGCTCCACGAGCTCGCCCATGGTGTCCAGCTCGGCGAATTGCGCGCGGTCGTTGGCGTCGTGGGTGGAGCCGGGCCTGAGGCCGTCGCCAAGTGAGAGCGCCACGTCATATTTGGCGCACAGGTCGCATATGTCGTCGAAGTGCTCGTATAGGAAGCTCTCTTTCTGGTGGTAGCGGCACCACGTGGATATTATGGAGCCGCCGCGGCTCACCATGCCCGTGAGGCGGTCGTCGGCGAGGCCTACGTTCTTCAGGCGTATGCCGCAGTGGATGGTGAAGTAGTCCACGCCCTGCTCGCATTGCTCCACAAGGGTGTCGCGGAACAGCTCCCACGTCAGGTCCTCTGCTTTGCCGTTCACCTTCTCCATGGCCTGGTACATGGGCACCGTGCCGACAGGCACGGGGCAGTTGCGGACAATCCATTCGCGCGTCTCGTGGATGTTGTCGCCTGTCGAGAGGTCCATGAGGGTGTCTCCGCCCCATTTGCAGCTCCACACGGCTTTCTCGACCTCCTCGTCTATGCTGCTCGTGGTGGCCGAGTTGCCTATGTTGGTGTTTATCTTCACCAGGAAGTTGCGGCCAATTATCATGGGCTCGGCCTCCGGGTGGTTTATGTTGGCCGGCAGCACGGCCCTGCCCGCGGCTATCTCTTCGCGCACGAAGTCTGGCGTTATGTGGGTCTCTATGCCCAGCTCGGCGCAGTTCATGTTCTCGCGTATGGCCACGTATTCCATCTCGGGCGTCACTACGCCCTGCTTGGCGTACCACATCTGAGTCACGTGCGCGCCCTCTTTCGCCCTGAGCGGCTGCTGTATGTGCTCGAAGCGCAGGTGGTCCAGGCTCTTGTCCGCCAGGCGCGCGCGGCCGTATTCCGAGCTCAGCTCAGAAATCCTCTCCACTCCGCCGCGTTTCTCTATCCACTCCTCGCGCAGGCGCGGCAGTCCTTTTTTCAGGTCTATCCGGGCATCCTTGTCTCCGTACGGGCCGCTGGTGTCATATACCAGCACGGGGGCGTTCTCGCGCCTGTGCTCCGTGCCGTCGGCGTCCACCGTGACAGTGGGTGTCAGGTTCACGCGGCGCATGCCGACGCGCAGGTCCGGGTATATCTTACCCGGCAGGTATACTTTCTCGCTTCCCGGGAATGTTATCTTAATGTTCTCGTTCATCTTCTCAGTTCCGTTATGGTCGCTTGGGTTGGTGAATGTGTGGCGTCAGCGCCATTGAAGCTCATCCTAATTCAGGAATGAAGTGAGTGGGCTGCTGGCCTCGACGGAGTCAGACACTGCGCCGAGTCCGGCCTCGTAGGCCTTACGGCCCGTCACCACGGCCTCTTTGAATGCCTCGGCCATGAGCTCGGGGTTCGTGGCCACGGCTATGGCAGTGTTGACTAGCACCGCGTCGGCTCCCATTTCCATGGCTGCTGCGGCGTGGCTCGGGGCTCCTATGCCGGCGTCTACCACGACGGGCACTGTGCTCTGCTCTATTATCATGCGCAGGAAGTCCTCGGTGCGGAGGCCCTTGTTGGTGCCTATTGGGGCGGCCAGCGGCATGACCGTTGACGCTCCCGCCTCCTCCAGCCTTTTGCACAAGATGGGGTCGGCCTGGCAGTATGGCAGCACTTTGAAGCCGAGCTTCACGAGTTCTTCGGTGGCCTTGAGTGTCTCTATTGGGTCGGGCAGCAGGTTGCGCGGGTCGGGGTGTATCTCCAGTTTGAGCCACTCCGTGCCGAAGGCCTCGCGGCTGAGCTTGGCCGCGAAGATGGCCTCCTCGGCGGTGCGCACGCCGCTGGTGTTGGGCAGCAGCTGGATGCCGGGTGCCTTGATGTGCGCCAACATGTCGTCCGTCTGGCTGTTCTGAGTGTCGATGCGCTTCATGGCCACGGTGACCATCTCGGTGCCCGAGGCCGCTATAGCCTTGCGCATAATCTCGTTGCTGCTGAATTTGCCTGTGCCCAGGAATAGGCGGGACGTGAACTCCCTGCCTGCTATAGTCAGTTTTGTCATGTCAGTTGTTATCCTTGTCCCTGCCGTGCGGCGCTTTTCACGTGTGGCGGCGGGTGTCGTTACTTTTTGGGGTCGATTTGTTTGCCTTTTTGTGGTTCCATCTTTGACTCGCCATGAGCATTAACCGCCGCTCGCGGCTTTTATTATCATCACCTTGTCGTTCTCCGCCAGGGACTTTGCGCCCCATTCTGTTTTGGGGACGATATCCATGCCTATGGCCACGGCCACGCCGGTCTCCGGCAGGCCAAGTTGCGCCACGAGTTGCGCCACGGTGACTCCTTGGAAGTCTACCGGCTTGTCGTTTACTGTAATCTGCATATCCTCTCTATTTTTATTGGTTTGCGCGGTTGGGGAGGGAAAAATCAGAGAGGGGGTGTGAGGTGGGCTTGCGTGTCTTGCCGCGTGCCATGGTGGTCAGACTTACGTCCCTACGGCAGCATTATCTGCGTCAGGTTTTCAGGGTATGATCTCAGCCGTGCGTCCTCGGCACCCCTCGTCGTCTTATTTTCCTTTTTTCTTCCGCTACTCCGCGAATATACTCTTTTTGCCCCAAGGGTGTGCTGCTCACTTTGCAACAATCTTCATCGTGGCGCTTTGCGAGCCTGCCGCCGCCCTTATTGCGAATAAGCCTTTTGGTAGCGTCAGGCGGGTCTCCGAGTCGCCGCTTATGGTGCGGGTGGCCACGGCTTCGCCGCTCATACCGTAGACTGAGACGTCCACCGGGCTGGTGCCGACGCCTTCTATGCGTATTGTGAGCTCCTCGCCCGCTGAGGCGGGATACGGGTGGGCGATTATTCGCATTTTGGGGTCAGCTTCTCCTCCCGCGGTCACTGGGCACGCTTGCTCAGTCGTGCCGTCAGTCTTGGTCAGGATCACTGAGTAGACGGCTTGGGGCAGGCTCTGGGCGTGATAGTATTGTTTTGTGGCTCCGGGTATCGGCTCTCCATCGGCTGTCCATTGATACGCGGTGTAGAGCTTTTTGCTGTTGTCTGCCGCCAGCGTGTTGCCAAATTTAACCACTATGACGCCGGATGCGCACTCTCCCGACGGGTCGGGGCCGGTGTATGGGGTTATGGTGAAATACGTCGTCCTGTATTCGCTGCTTGTAAGGTAGTAATTCTGGTTATTAGCCTTAAGCCTGTACCTCACTTCATACGTCCCCGGCTCGGGCTTTACGGCCCGGGTGTCATATTCTGCCACGTCGATTTCAGGATCCTCGCCACCTTCGGGCGCGTTGTCCGCCTCGGGCATTGTAACCTTGCCCAGCCGGGTGGTGCCGTCGGCGGGCCGCGGTTCTATCTCAATGCCGTTCGTCACGACGAGGCCGAGCCGCGCCACGTTTATGACGAAGTCCTTGAGTGTCTCACCATAGCCTACGACCACGATGCCTTTTGTGGGGTCGAGGTTGTCGTTGCCAAGTTTGTGTGATACCACGGTCAGCTTGTTGACTCCCGCGCCGAGAAGGTCTTCTTTGTAAATCAAATGGTCTCGGTCTCCATTCAGTCGCGCCTCTATCCCGCCTGTCTCTGTTGTCAAGATGCCGCCGTCGTAATACGTCACTTCCGCGTCCGTGCGGAAGTCGACGGTCTCGCCATACGTTATGCTTACGATCTCATTTTCACTGCCGTTGATTGTTATCTTGGGCGTGTTCCGACATACGCGCCCGCAGTCATCGCAATATGTGAATATGCCATCTATGTCGTATCTTATGCCTTTGTCATCTACGAAGAAAAGGCTTACGAGCACCGGTATCTCTTCTTCGTAGCTTTTGGGATATTTTGTCACACTGTTTCTGACGTTAGTGCCTATATACGCGCCGCTTATGCCTATGCGTCCGTCTCCATATCCGCACAGCTCCACGCCGTCTTGCGGCAAGATGATCTCGCCGCCATTGGCGAACCATTCATAGTCATACACTTGCGTCAGCTGTTCTTTTGTCAGTACGTCTCCATGTGCCGCCATCGGCTTGCTGAAGAAGTCGGGGTCTGTCTCGGGCGAGGGTGGGGTCTTGTCGCCTGGTTTGTCTGGTTTGTCTGGGACGGCAGGGTCGGTAGGCTCTGTGGGCGGGGGAGCGTCGGCTGCCGTTATGGTGAATTGCGCGGTCTGCCAGTCGTTGCACGTCAGTGTGTAGTTTGCGCTTTTACACTCCATGCGGTAGCTGACGTCATACGTCCCTTGCTCCGGCTTCACTTGGCTTGAGTCCACCTCGGCCAGCTCTATCATCGGGTCCTCGCCACCGTCTGGCACATTGTCGGCCTTAGGCAGTGTGACTTTCCCGAGGCGGGTGGTGCCGTCGGCTTTGCGCGACTCTATGCTTAGCCCGCTTGCGCACGTTGGCCGAGGGATTATTGTCACGTCGAACGTCTTCTCGTATCTCTTGAACCCGACTCTCACGGGGCCGTAAGTTGGTGAGAATATGTTGTTCCCGATCTGCACTGACACAACCCTGAGGCTGTGCCTCCCCACCGCCAATATCGTGTCGCGGTCCATCAGCTCGTTTGAGCCGTCAAGGTAGGCATTTGTGCCTCCCACCTCGATATACGTATACGCCCCGCCGTTCTCCTCTATCCGCGCGTCGGTCCGGTGGTCTAGTTTGTCGCCATAGGTGAGTGTCACATCCCCGTCTTCGCTTCCGTTTAGCGTTATGACGGGCGTCTCGCGCTCTATGCGCCCGCACCTGTTGCAATACGTGTACCAGTCTTTCAGGGTTTCCGAGTTGCCATCTTTGTCCACAACCTCGAGCTTCACGGTCACTTTGTATTTCGTGTTATACCCTTCGGCCGATGGCAGCGACCCGTCAAAGGATGCGTCTTTAATCCTTATTTCGCCCCCCTCGTAGTCGCACAGTTTCACGCCGCCCTCGGGCAGGTCGAGCTTCGCCCCTTTTGAGAACCAGTCGTAGTCATACACGTGCGTAAGCGTCTCTTGCCCCAAGACAGGGTAGTCGACCATCAGCGGTTCTTTCGGGAAGTCCTCAGCATTAGCCGAGAGGCTTGCGAGGGCGAAGGCTGCGGTCAGTGTTCTTATGCTCGTCATTTGGTGCCTACAATTCCTGCCTCTTGGCGGCCTCTATAGCCTTCATGACCTCTGTTGTCTTTGCCGTCATGTCCACCGAGCGTATGATCTCGCCGCTCAAGGCTATGCCGTCGGGGCCCGATGTCATTATGTCCGCTATGTCGGACACGGTTATGCCGCCGATGGCTACTATGGGGATGTTGACGCCCTCGCTGCGCGCGGCCCACGTCAGCTCGCGATACCCGTCCAACCCCAGCGTCGGGGCCAGGTTCTTCTTCGTCGTCGTGAAGCGGAAAGGACCGCAGCCTATGTAGTCCACTGATTTACAGACCCTCATCACGTCCTCTATCGTATTGCACGTCCCGCCTATTATGAACTTGTCGCCCAAAATTGCCCGCGCCTCGGCGGGGTCCATGTCGTTCTTGCCGAGGTGCACACCGCTCGCGCCCACTCTTTTGGCCACCTCAACGTGGTCGTCTATGATAAGCGTGGCTTCAAATTCGTCAGTAAGCCTTTTTATCGCACTGGCGGTCTCCTCCACCTCGGCCTCTGAGGCCCCTTTCATGCGCAACTGAACCCACAGGCATCCGCCGTTCAGCACTTTGCGCGCCTGCTCCGCGCATTCCGCGCCTGTTTCCGCATTGGTTATGAATTGCAGCCCGAAGTGGTCAAACGGGAGCTTGGCATGCGATTGGTTATGGGTCATCGTTTCTTTTTTGATGCTTGTTAGCGAGCTAAAGTACTCATAAGGCCCGAGACGGCAAAGCGGGGCCGCGGCCCGCCGTGTTGGTTATGCCCGGGGTCACACAGTCCGCCCCATGTTATATTCCACCAGGTCTTTTAATGCCTCCTTTGCGGGGCTTTCTGGCAGCGCGGACAGGTCATCGACCGCCATGGCGGCCAGTCGCCCCATTTTCTCGCGTGCGTACTCCATGCCGCCGTGGCGTGATACCATCTCGAGCGCGGCCTCGGCCGTGGCGTCCGATTTCGGGTCTAAGCGTATCATGCGCGTAAGCGCCCGCCGCTCGCTCTCAGGTGCTGATCGCAGCGCGGCGATTAGCGGCAGGGTCATTTTCTGCTCTTTCACGTCGTTCAGGGCGGGTTTGCCGAAGAGGCCGCCCGGGGTGTAGTCGAACATGTCGTCGCGTATCTGGAAAGCCAGCCCCAGATGGTTGCCGTACGCGGCGAGCGCATCCATGGCCTCTCCGCTCGCTTTCGCGCTTGCCGCTCCCGCCCGTGTGCAGGCTTCAATCAGCGTGGCGGTCTTTTGGCGTATGACGCCCATGTAGGCCTCCTCTGTCATGTCCATCTTCCGCGCGTGCTCCATCTGGCTCAGCTCGCCGTCGGCCAGGTCGCGCACCGCGCGGCTCACTATGCGGAGAATCTCGTAGTGGCCGCCGTCAAGGGCCATCTCCATGCCGCGGGCCAGGAAGAAGTCGCCCACCAGCACGGCAACCTTGCCGCCCCACAGCCCCATGAGGCTCCACTGTCCGCGGCGGGTGTAGGTCTCGTCCACCACGTCGTCATGGACCAGCGAGGCGTTATGCAGCAGCTCTATCAGGGTCGCCGCGGCGTATGACGCCTCGCCGACTCCGCCTGCCGCCTCGGCCGCGAGGAACACCAGCAGGGGGCGCATCCGCTTGCCGCGGCGGCGAAACACGTAGCGGGTGGCCAGGGTCAGCAGGCGGTTGGGAGACTGCAGCTGACTGTCGAAATATGGCTCGAAACGCTTCAGGTGCTCGGCCACCGGGGCTTGTATGTGTTTGAGGTCCATCCGTGTCGGAAATTCTATTATTTTAGTGGCTCGTTTAAGCAAAGTTACCACTAAAAGATGTCAGTTATTAGGCTCACCAAGGAGTTCTCTTTCGAGATGGCCCATTTTCTGCCCGGCTATGACGGCCTCTGCAGCAACGTCCACGGGCACTCATACCTGCTCCACGTCACTGTGGCCGGCTCGCCGTCGGACGATCCCTCCTCTCCCAAGTTCGGCATGGTGATGGATTTCTCTGACCTTAAGAAGATTGTGGGCGAGGAGGTCGTTGGCAGGCTTGACCACGCCCTCATGGTTCGCCGCGGCTCTGTAGACCCATCGTCGGTGGAGCCCATCACGCGCAGGCTGGTCGAGGTCGATTATCAGCCGACGTGCGAGAATATGCTCGTCGACTTCGCCGGGCGCATAAGCCGCCGTTTGCCGTGTGGAGTCAGTCTCGTCTCCCTCAGGCTCAACGAGACGGCCACGTCGTTCGCCGAGTGGCGCGCTGAGGATAACGCGTAGTGAGCGGCGCTCACTTGCGGCCGGCCTTCCAGGCGTCCACCTGGCTCAGCAGGGGTTCGGGCAGCTGGCTCCGTATGGCGTTGATGGCCTTCATGCGGTCGCCGGCGTTGTTCACGAAGTCGGTGTTGTCTATGTCTATGGTCAGAATGTTGCCCGAGTAGCCGCCCACCCAGTCGTCGTACTTCTTGTTGAGCATGTGGAGATACTCGTGGCCTATGGCGTTCTCGTAGGGCAGCCCGCGCTGGCGTATGTGCGAGACCAGTGTCGGCACCGACGCCTTGAGGTATATCAGCAGCTCGGGCGGCTTGATGAATGAGACCATTATCTCGAACAGCTCGCGGTACGTGTTATAGTCCACGCGGCTTATGAGGCCCATGGTCAGAAGGTTCTCAACGAAGATGTACGCGTCTTCGTATATTGTGCGGTCCTGCACCACCGTGTCGTCGGACCACATGGCGCGCTGTATTGACTTGAACCTCTTCGTAAGGAAATATACCTGAAGGTTCAGCGCCCAGCGTTGCATGTCGGCGTAGAAATTCGAGAGGTACGGGTTGGCAACGTCCCCACTGTCGAACGTGCGGAATCCGAACTCGCAGCACAGCAGCTCCGCCATGGCGCTCTTGCCACTCCCTATGTTACCGGCTATTCCTATGTACATCTGCTATGAAGCCCCCCCTCGCTTTCTGTCGTGTGTCGTTTGATTATTTTATCGGGCCATCCGTGCGGCCATGGCTTTCAGCTCGTCCATTAGCGTCCTGTCGTTCCTAAGGCGCGGCATTTTGTTTTGCCCGCCCATCTTGTCGTGAGAGCGCATCCACTCTTCAAACAAGCCCTGTGGTGCGACGTTGAGTCGCAGGCGGCCCAACGTTATGTCTTTATACCGTTTGGCCTCGTAGTCCGAGTTTACGCGCTGCAGTGCCTTGTCCAGCTTTTCGCTGAACTCTTCGGCGTCGGCGGGCGGCGTGTCGAACTCCACCATCCATTCGTGGCAGCCGCGGGTCTCGGCGTCCATAAAGACGGGGGCAGCCGTATACTCCCTCACGACCGCGCCCGTCTCGCGGCAGGCCTCGGACATGGCCGCCTCCGCGTTGCTTATCATCAGCTCTTCGCCAAAGGCGTTGATATACAATTTTGTCCGCCCGCTTATCACGAAGCGGTATGGATCTTTGCCGGTGAAGCGCACGGTGTCGCCTATCACGTAGCGCCACAGACCGTTCACGCTCGTTATGGCCATGGCGTAATCCTCGCCGGTTTTCACGCCGCTCAGGGGCACTATCCCTTCCGGCTTGGCCTTGCCCACCTCGCCCAGGGGTATGAACTCATAGAACGTGCCATAGTCCAACATCAGCTCCATGCTCTTCTCGGCGGGATCCGTCTGGATTCCGAAGAAGCCTTCGCTGGCGTTATACGTCTCCATAAAGTGCATCCCGCCGGGGCACAGGCGCTTATATTGTTCTCGGTAGGGGGCGAAGCTTATGCCGCCGTGGATGAAAAGCTCCATGTCCGGCCACACGTCGGCTATGGTGCTTACTCCACGCCTCTCCATTATGTATTTGAGCAGGACGAGCATCCAGCTCGGCACGCCGGCCATCGACGTCACGTTCTGCCCCATGGTGGCGGCTGCTATCTTTTCCAGTTTCTCCTCCCATTCCGACAGCAGGGCCACCTTCTTGCTCGGGGTCTTGAACAGCTCGGTCCACATGGGTGCGTTGCCTATCATTATGGCCGATAGGTCGCCCGTCTGGCTGCCCGCGCCCGTGTCGGTCAGCTGTTTGCTGCCGCCCAGCGTCAGGCATTTGCCTTTCCATATCCTCGTCTTGGGGTTCTGCCTCATATATGTGGCCACGGCGTCGTTCGTCCCCTTCAGGTGGCAGTCGTGTAGGCCCTCGTCGGTCACGGGTATGAACTTGCTCTTGCTGCCCGACGTGCCGCTGCTCTTGGCGAACCACTTGACGCGTCCGGGCCATGTGACATTCTTCTCGCCCGCCATCATGCGCTCCACGTACGGGCGGAAGCCGTCATAGTCCGTCACGCTCACGGCCTTGGAGAACTCCTCGTAGCTCATGTCGGGTCTCAGTCCGCGCTCGCGTCCCAGCATGGTGGCCGAGCCTCGCGCCAGTATGTGGCGCAGCTGCTCCGCCTGAATAGCCGCCCCTTCGGTGGCCATGCGGTCCATCTGCTTGTAGCGATCGGTGTAGAGCACGCTCGCCAGCCAGTTTATCAGTGCCATCGTTTTTTATCTGCAAGTGTTCTCTTGTCTGCTTTTCCCCCTGTTCGCACGGTGGGCTTTAACCTCAGCCGCGTCGGGCAAAAAGGGCGGGGTGGGGTGTGTCGCCCCGCTCCGCCTCGTCTGTTTCGTGTCCGCGCCTAAAAGTACTTCTCGGGTGCCTCTTGCCCCTTCATTGCCAATATCTGCCTCAGCAGGTTGTTGGCCAGTCCGCTCGCACCTATTCGGAACAGGGTGTTCACCGTGTGCGAGTCGCCCAGCGTTTCGCGCACTATCTCGTAGTAGAGGGCCGCGTCTTCGGGCGTGCGTACGCCGCCGGCGGGCTTGAAGCCCACTTTGCGCCCCGCCTTGCTCTCGAACGCCTTGATGGCCTGCGTCATGACGACGGCCGCCTCGGGGCTGGCCCCGTCGCAGTTCTTGCCTGTGCTGGTCTTAATGAAGTCGGCGCCTGCCGCCATGGCTATTATGCTCGCGTCCCATATCTGCTCGTGGGTTTTCATGGCTCCGGTCTCAAGTATCACTTTCAGCCGGGCGCCTGAGCAGGCTTCGCGTATTGTCATCAGCTCTTCGTAGACGAACTGGTAATAGCCGTCAAGGAACTCACCGACAGATATCACCACGTCGACCTCCGTGGCGCCTGCCTCAACGGCCTTGCGGACTTCCGCCGCCTTGATGTCGGCAAACGTCTGGGACGACGGGAAGCAGGCCGCCACCACGGCCCTGTGGACCCCCTCCACTTTGAGGGTGGCCTTGACGGCGGGAGCGAACACCGAGTAGACGCATATCCCGCCCACGTTCTTAAGCTCGGGATAGTCCTTGCCGAACTGGTTCACCCGCTCCACGAAGCGCGAGACGCTGGCGTTCGAGTCCGTGTGGCTCAGCGTGGTCAGGTCAATAGCGTTGAACATCGTCTGCAGCGCGTCGGCGTCGCTCAGCCATTTGGCCGAGTTGGCCCGGCAAGTGGCTATGAAGCCCTCCGCGTTGTCAAGCTTGGCGTCATATTTATACTCGCCAAGTATTTCATCTATCTCTTTCATTATTATTGTGCTCTGTCTGGTTTGTCTGTCTTGTCGCCGTCGCTCCGCAGTTTGGCGTTGTTCTTGTGCCGATCGGCATCGCGCGAGGTCTTTTTCTCGAGGCTTGCGCGAAGCGCCGTCTCCAGATCCACCCCCGTCTGGTTGGCCAGGCACATCAGCACCCACATCACGTCGGCCATCTCCTCGCCCAAGTCGCGTCTCTCGCCCGCTTTGAAGCTCTGGTCGCCATACGTCCGCGCCATCACGCGCGCCAGCTCGCCCACCTCCTCGGTCAGGCAGGCCATGTTAGTCAGCTCGCTGAAGTAGCGCACGCCGTAGTCCTTTATCCACTGGTCCACCATGCGTTGAGCGCCTCTTATGCTCAGCTCGTCGCTTTTGTCTTTGTCCATGTGCCGACCTTATGCCTTGTTGCGCGTGTCGATTATGATGGTCACCGGGCCGTCAGCCTCCATGTCTATCTTCATGTCGGCTCCAAAAACGCCGGTGGGGATGTCTTTGCCCGTGAGCCTTTTCAGCTCGGCCACGAACTCCTCGTAATATGGCACCGCCACATCAGGTCTCGCCGCGTTGATGAACGACGGGCGGTTGCCTTTCTTGGTCTGTGCGAACAAAGTGAATTGGCTCACCACGAGTATGTCGCCGCCCACGTCGGCCACCGACAGGTTCATGTGTCCGTCAGCGTCGCTGAAAATACGCATCTGCGCCACCTTCTGGGCGAGCCATGCGACCTCGGATGTGTCCACCTCGGGCCCGTCTGCCGACTCCACGCCAAGCAGGACCATAAGTCCTGCGCCTATGCGCCCGGCCTGGGCCCCGTCGGCCGTCACCGAAGCGCGGTTCACTCGCTGTATCACGGCTTTCATAAGATGTGTCTTAACCGGCTCCGCGATGGAGACGCGGTTTGTCTATTGCTTGCGCTTTTTAACATTGTTTTTCCGAGTGTGAATTTACGCGATATATTTGCGTTCTCAAAATGAAATCTGACCGCGCTCTTGGCGGTTAGCGCGATTACGCCCCCTTAGGTCATGCGACAAACCAAAGACCCTCTTTTGACGCGCCGGCTCACTGATGCCGAGGTGCGCTACGTCTTCGCCCACCTCGGCCGGATGGTTGAGGCCGATAATCCCATCGAGACCCTCATTGACTGGCCTCGCACTGCCGGCACGCTCCGTAAGGATTGCCGGGTGAGGGGGGTGCCTGTACTTTTCTCCGACGCCCCTGACATGCCAGAGCCGTTCGACGTGGTCGGCGGGCGAGTCGTCGTAGCGCACGATCTGGTCAAGAGCGCGTTTTTCCTCCTCTCCGCCTATCAGGAGTGGGCGTCGGGCTCTGCTGACGAGTGGGGACGTTTCCCATATGAGGAGTCGATACAGAAGGAGCTCGGGATTGAGCATATTGCCGTTGTCAACCATTACTTTATGTGGATGACCGAAGCCCTGCTGAGACAGTGCCGGATAAATGGGATCAGATGTCAGGTCAAGTCACCTCTCGGCGGGCCTTCGCTTCATTTGTCTCATGATGTCGACACCGCCCGATATTTCACTCTCCGCAAAAGCCTCTTCCGTTGCGCCCAGACGCTCGGCCTCCGCAGGTGCGACACCAGCCGCCGCAGGATGGCTCGCGCCGCGGCGGTCTCCTTGCTCCGTATGGCGGGGCTGCGCAATGACCCCGACCCTTATTGGAGTTTCGACTTTATTCAAGACAATGAGGCGTTCCTCGGTTTCAAGTCCGAGTGGTTCTTCCTGCCCGACGATGGCGGACCTTTCCCTCCCGACTATGATCTTACGACCGACGCCGAAATTCGCTCAGTAATAGATCAGCTGTCATCTCGAGGTAATACAATCAGCCTTCATGCGCCAATAAACTGCAACACGTCAGCTATTTATGCAAATTGGCTTAAAGTTCTGCAAGATGTCTGTCCGTCCCTCTCTCGTCATGTCCGTCAGCACTTCCTCGCCATCTCTGCGCCCCGCTCGTTCCGGGCCATGCAGGAGGCTGGGCTCTCGGCCGACTTCTCTTTCGGCTTCTCGCGCCACGAGGGGTTCCGCAACAGCTATTGCATGCCGTTTCGCCCATTTGACCATGACAGTCAGTCTATGCTCGACATCGAGGTCGTGCCACTCGCCATGATGGACGTCTCTTGCCTCGTCCACCGTCACATGTGCTACGACGACATCTTCCTTGCCGCGGGAGAGATGCTCGACGAGGTCCGTCTTTTCGGTGGAGTCTTCAGTCTCCTGTGGCACAATTCAACATTCGATGAGGTCTACCACCCGGGCGTCACTAAATTCTATGAGGATCTCCACCTATTTTTCTCGCAATACCAGTTGCGACAATTCACACTCCAGCGTTAAGTCGCGCCAACCGGATAGCGCTTGTGAGTACCGCCATTTTGCATAACTTCGTGTAGACTTAAATTGCAATAGACCATGGCTCCTATAGCCCTCTTCGTGTATAATCGCCCAGACCATACGCGTCTCACACTACAGTGCCTCGCGGCGGCCGACGGCGCGGCAATGTCCGACCTCTACATCTTTGCCGACGGTCCGCGAGTGCCCGACGACTCCGATGCCGCCGGCAAGGTGAGGGAGCTTTGCCGGGCCGCCACGGGGTTCGCCAGCGTGACGCTCGTCGAGCGCGACCGGAATTACGGCCTCGCGGCGAATATCCTCGGCGGTGTCAGTGACGTGCTCGACCGCCACGGGCGCGCCATAGTCATTGAGGATGACGTCAATGTCGCCCCCTTCTTCCTCAAGTATATGAACGCCGCGCTCGAGTTCTACCGCGGAAGGGGCGTGTTCTCAATCGGAGGCTATACGCCGGACGTCGCCATACCCGCCGATTATCCTTACTCCACGTTCGTCATGCACCGCAATTGCTCGTGGGGGTGGGCTACGTGGAAAAGCGAGTGGGATAAGGTTGATTGGCAAGCCCCCACCTTCGATTCTTTCATTCGCAATTCGTCTTTGCGCCGCCGTTTCAACGAGCCTGGCGACGACATGACCCCCTTCTTGCTGCGCTGGAAGACTGGCGCCCGCGAGATGTGGGACATCGTCTTCTCTTATGCCGCTTTCTGCGCTGGCGAGCCGCACGTCTACCCGCGCAAGAGCCTTGTGCGCAATGTGGGCAACGACGGCTCCGGAACCCACGTGGCTCCGACTACAAAATATGACGCTCCGCTGGCTGCCAATGTCAGCCTCAACAACTTCTGCCCAGGTGTCGCGCCAAATAGGGATATCGTCAGGGAATTTCACAGGTTCTACTCGACATCGGTCTTCCGCAGGGTGCTCAATGCGCTTATGAGGTGGCGCTACATTATCTTCGGCCGTTGATGAACAGAAAGATTAAGCGATGAAAGCTAAGCTGTTCGCTCTCGCCCTCTGTGCCGCCTCCGCCTTTTGCGCTGAGGCAGGCGCCCATATTATAAGGTATGATGAGCTTGCAAAATACGCCGTGGAAAAATACGGCGAGGATTGGGAGGAGGCGGCCACGAAGATAGCGGCCGAACATCCTCTCGACGCCAACAATGCGTTCACGTTCACCGAGGTGCTCCAGGCCCCGGGCATGGACGCCAACAAGATCTACGATGAGCTGCAGATGTGGTTCACGTCGACCTTTGTCGACTCCAAAAGCGTGATACAGACGTCAGAGCGCGAGCGCGGACTCATAATAGCGCGTGGCTTCATCTCCGGCACTGGCAGTAGCGTGGGCGCCTTCACGAGCGTGGGCATCAGCATCACACCGACCATAAAGGTGCAGATTAAGGACGAGAGGATAAGGGTCACATACTCCGTACCCTTCTATATCGAGGTTCAGGCTGGCTCAGGCATTCTCTGTGACTTTGGCGATGTGTTCTACAAGACAAACGTCACGCTCGATAAGACTTTCCCGTTCGGCGAGGTCAGCGGTTTCAGCAAAAGGGCGAGGCGTAGGGCCTACGGCCGCTCGCTCGTCATGTGCAACGCGTATGCCAATGTGGTGCTTGACAAGCTCGACAAGGTCATTAAGAATGGTTTCGACGGCTCCGCGAATGAGGAGTGGTAGATAACTACCATCTGACGCATGGCGCATAAGACGTGTGCCAGACGAAAGGGCGGGCCGTGTACAGATTCATTCGTACACGGCCCGCCGTATTTTTTGCGTTCATAGCTTCTCCACCTCCTCAGTGCTCAGCCCCGTGCAAGCTGCTATGGTTTCGGAGTCAATTCCCCTCTCTTTCATGCCCTTTGCCACTTTCT
>SFOL01000035.1 GCA_004552385.1 Bacteroidales bacterium
CTGTTATTCTTTCCTGAACAACCCGGATAAAGACTGGGAGAAACTAATTGAGCAGTCAAAAGAACCGCCAATTCAGCTCTCGTTATTTGATTAGGGGGGGCTTGGTTTTGAAAAAAGAATCCGCAACAACGTGTTTACTGGCATTGCGGAGTGTTTTGTCGTACCTTTTAAAGTTTAGCGGACACCAATAAAAATATAATTTTGCCGCAAACAAAAAATGACAACGAGCCCCAAGACCATGTATAAGCTACCATCATCCCTCACGGCCGACATAGACTACACGGCCAGCCTGATAAAACAATATGAAGACGGGAAAATAAGCGGCGGCCAGCTTAAGAGCAACCGAGTGCCCATGGGCATATACGAGCAGCGCGCCGACGGCCACTTCATGCTCCGCATACGCTGCACAGGCGGCTTGATAAAGCCAGAGCAGCTGAGGCGCGTGGCCGAAGTGGGGAGGGAGGTCGGCTGCTCGCACATCCACATAACGACCAGGCAGGAGGTGCAGATACATGACGTCTCGATAAGCGCAGCCATACCGAGCCTGCGCAAACTGCAGGAGGCAGGCCTCGGCACCCAGGGCGGCGGAGGCAACACCATCCGCAACATGCTCGTGGACGTGCGCACCGGCGTGGACGCCGCCCAGACCTTTGACGTGACCCCGTGGGCGCAGGCCCTGACCACGCGCCTGATAGCGGAGAAGGACTCTTTCACCATGCCGCGGAAGCTGAAGATAGCGTTCGACGTGAGCGAGGCCACAGCCAACTTCGCATTGGTCAACGATTTCGGCTTCGTGGCGAAAAGGCGTGATGGCGTAGACGGCTTCGCCTGCTACCTGGGCGGGTCGGTGGCCTCAGACCCCCATCTGGGCTGGAAAGTGTTCGACTTCGTGCCGGCCACCGAGATATTCCGCGCAGTGAAAGCGGCCAAGAACTTCTTCAATGAGAACGGCAACCGTAAAAACAGGCATAAGGCGCGAATAAGGTACATATTCTACAAGCTTGGCGACGAGGAGGCCATAGCGTTATATCACAAATATTACGACGCACTGAAAGACGACGCGAGCCTCGCTCTGGAGCCCGACACGGAGGCTCTGGAGGTTAAAGCCCCCGCCGTGCCGGAGGCCGAAGGGGTTGACCTTTTCGCATACGGGCTTTGGAAACTGCGCTACGCCAATGTTCAGCCCGACGGGCTCTGGAACTTCGTGGTGCCGGTGCTGCACGGCAACGCCTCGGCCGAGACATTCACGTCAATAGCAGACATCGCCACACAGTATGGCGAAGACGTGATACGCTTCACGCCCCGCCAGAGCATACAGATCCGCAATGTGCCGGAGTCCCACCTGCCGGGGCTATACAAGCAATTCAAGGCGCTGGGTTTTGACATGGACGAGCCCGTGATAATAAGCAACATAGCATCTTGCACGGGAGCAGACACGTGCCGGCTGGGTATATGCCTTCCCAAGGGTGCAGTGGAGGCCATAAAAGAGGAGCTGACGAGCCGCCGACTTGATTTGGACAAGGCAGGAGACGTGAGCATAAACCTGAACGGGTGCACCAACATGTGCGCCCAGAGCATATGGTCCGGCCTCGGATTCTCAGGTCGCATAGGGCGCGAGGGAGACCACGCCTACCCGGCGTACACGGTGTGGGCCCAAGTGAACGGCAAGCATGCGCTCGGCGTGAACCTCGGATGGCTGTCAGCCCGAGAGGTGCCTCAATTCATAGCGGACTACGTGGCCGCGTACATTGACCGTAAAGAGTCATACGGAAGCCACGACGCCTTCCTCAAGGCCGAGGGCGCGGACACCATAAAGGCCCTCATTGCCAAGCACAAGGCCGTCCCTTCTTTCAGCAAAGACAAGAACTACTACTTCGACTGGGGCGCCAACGAGATCTTCAGCCTCTCGAGCCACGGCAAGGCGGAGTGCTCGGCCGGCCTATTCGACATAATAGAGCTTGACGAGCAGATTATAAACAACCAGTTCAAGAAACTCGCCACCCCTGGCATCGACGTTAAGGAGGCTCTGCGAGAAATGGCATTCTCGGCATGCCGCATGCTCCTGGTGACCCGCGGCGTGGAGCCGCGGGACGAGCGCGACGTGTACGACCAGTTCAATGAGCTATTCATAAAGGCCGGCATAGTCCCCACTGCATACACCGCCACCGTGACGGCCGCCAAGGAAGGCGAGGACCTCACGCCGAGGCGGGACGACGTGGAGGCCCTGGCCAAGCTTATGATAGACCTCTATAAGGGCATGGACGA
This sequence comes from Bacteroidales bacterium, assembly GCA_004552385.1. Lineage (GTDB taxonomy): Bacteria > Bacteroidota > Bacteroidia > Bacteroidales > Marinilabiliaceae > W3P20-009. The sequence continues at coordinate 2,266 of SFOL01000035.1, forward strand.
CAGCCTGCAGTTCAAGCAGCCACAGCCAGCCCAAGCGACGCCCGCCCCCGCGGCAGCCGAGCCGAGCCACGGCGACGCGAAAGAGGCAGCTCAGACACCGGAGGGCGACGTCGGCCGAGCCGACGTGAAGAAAGACTTCCGCGGAGTGGCATGCCCGATGAACTTCGTGAAGACAAAGATAGCCCTAAGCCCGATGAGGAGCGGGCAGACGCTCGAGATACTGCTTGACGACGGTGCTCCGATTCAGAACGTGCCTGGCTCCGTAAGAAACGAGGGGCACGAAGTGATATCGACCACCATGGTGGACGGGTATTGGAAAGTGCTGATCAGGAAAAAATAGCCACGGCCGGCGGCCTTGTGGAAAGCACGATAGACAATGGGACACCTGACATTCCTGCCAGTCTCGGTAAGGGCGGGCGGCATTGTGGTGATAGGCGGCGGCAAAGTGGCCACGCACAAGGTGAAGCTGCTGCTGCGCCACACTGACGATATCCGCATAATAGGCTCGGCCATAAGCGAAGAGCTGAAAAACAGCGGATTGGCCTATGAGGAGAGGGCAGTGACGGCGAAAGACCTTGATGGAGTCCGAATGGCCTACATATGCACAGGCGACCACGAGCTGAACCGTAAGCTGAAACAGGAGGCGGAGCGCAGGCACGTCCTGGCGTCGGTGTGCGACTCGCCCGAGCTGTGCGACTTCACATCGCCGGCCATATGCGACGTCGGCGAAGGCGTGACGATATCTGTGGCCTCGGACTCAAAAGACGTTCGCCGGGCTATAAGGATAAGAGACAGGATAAGGGAGCTGATAGATGACGGTACACTGCAAACAGATTGACCACGGCAGTCTGGACATAAGCGAGCGCGAGGCCGCCATGGCTTCATTTGAGCGCGAAGCGGGTGCTGACGCGCCCGGGAGCGTGACCCTGCGCACATGCAACAGGCTGGAGGTGTACAGCGGCGGAGGCATCATCCCGCCCGGCGTGGCGCGCCACCTTATGCGCGTGGCCTCCGGCCTCGAAAGTCAGCTGATAGGCGAACGGGCCGTAGGCGGACAGGTGAGAGAGGCGTACATGGATGCCAAGGCGCACTCGCCGCTGAGCGGCGAGCTGCACAAACTGTTCGAGAGCGCCATACACGCGGGGAAGAGGGTCCGGAGCGAGACCCGGGTGTCGTCAGGGGCGGTGAGTCACAGTCTGGCGGCGGTGGAGATCTTGACCAACGAGCTGAATGACCTGCAAGGGGCGCGCATAGCCGTGATAGGCGTGAACAAACTGACAGCCGACGTGCTGAAATTCCTGCTGGGCAAGGGCGCAAGGATGATCCAGCTGGCCAACAGGAGCGAAGACAAAGCCCGCGCCCTGGGAGGCCCTCTCGGCATAAAGGTAAGGCCCTTGAGCGAAAGACGCGACATTCTGGCCGAGGCCGACGCCCTTATAAGCGCGACATCGGCCCCCCACCTGATAGTCAAAGCAGAAGACGTGCCGCCAGGCAAAAGGCTCCTGGCCATAGACCTCGCATTCCCGAGAGACATAGACCCGAGGCTACGGCAAAGGGCGGAAGTCACGCTCTATGACCTTGACGACATTGCCGCCGTGGTGGGGAAAAACATAAAGGTGAGGCAGAGCGAGGCCGCAAAAGCCGAGAGAATAATAGACGAAGAAGTGGAGAAACTAATGGCCACAGTGGAGAGGATGCACTCGCACACGGCCTCGCAAAAAAGTCATGACCTATGCGACCAAAGATAAGAGTGGCGGCCCGCGGCAGCAGACTATCATTACTGCAAGTGAAAGAATTCTTCGACCAGCACCCGGACGTAGACTACCACTTGGACATAATAGAGTCTTGGGGCGACAAACACAAAGAGATAAGCCTGCTGACGGGCGAAGCCCCGACCGACATATTCACCCGCGAACTGGACCGCGCCCTGCTGAGCGGGGCAGCCGACATCTGCGTCCACTCCGCCAAAGACCTCCCCTACCCCATCCCGGCCGGGATTGACGTGATATGCCTGACCCGTGCGAAAGATCAGACAGACAGCCTGGTAAGCCGCAGAGGGTTCAAGCTCAACGAACTGCCCGCAGGCGCGGTTGTGGGGACAAGCAGCCCGATGCGCAAGCGCGAGTTGCAGAAAGTCCGTCCGGACCTGACCGTGAGCGGGATACGCGGCACGATAGAGGAGCGGGTGGAGAAAGTGGACAAGGGGGAATATGACGCGGCAATAGTGGCCACATGCGCACTGGAGCGGCTCGGCATGGAAGAGAGGATAACGGAGCGTCTGCCTTTTGCCACCCACCCGTTGCAGGGCATGCTGGCCGTGACCGCCCCCTCGGCCCAGGCTGCCGCGCTGAGCGACCTATTCGCTAAAGGCAACCTGCTGAGGGAGCAAGGAAGCGTGACGATAGCGGGCTTCGGCCCGGGCGACCCCGAGCTTCTGACAATAAAGGCACTGAAGGCTCTGGAGGCTGCGGACGTCATAATACACGACGACCTTATAGACCAAGAGTTCCTAAGCCGATTTGCCGCAGAGAGGCGATATGTGGGGAAACGGAGCGGACGTCACAGCGCCGAGCAAGACGAGATAAACACGCTGATGCTGCAAGAGGCTCGCAGGGGGCGCAACGTGGTGAGGCTTAAGGGGGGCGACCCCGCCATATTCGCCCACACAGGCGAGGAGGTGGAATACCTGCGCAGGAACCTGGTGAAAGTGAGCGTAATCCCCGGCATCACGACGGCATCGGCCATGGCGGCGGAGATAGGCACAGGGCTGACACTCAGGGGCGTGGCCTCGTCGGTGGCATTCGTCAACGGGCATTCGGAGACAGCGGGGGCGGCCGATGCCGACACCATAGTATATTACATGGGAGGCTCACGTCTGAGCTTGATAGCCAAGCAACTGACGGAGCGGGGCAAACCCGCCGACACCCCCGCTCTCATAGTCAGCAACGTAGGCCGCCCCGAGAGACTGGAGTATGAGACGACACTCGAAAGGCTAAAAGATGGCGACAGCGGGCAGCTGCCCACCCCCGTAATCTGCGTGGTGGGCGACGTTGTCTCACTGCGCCACAAGGCGTCCGGAAGCCGCACTTTGTACACTGGCAGCCAAAGCCCGGACCCGAACTACATCTGGACCCCGCTGATAAAACTCACACCGATTAAAGACACTGAGTCATTGAGGCTCACAGCCAAGCATATAGCCGACTATGACTACATAATATTCACAAGCAGGTATGCCGCACAATTCTGGACAGAGGCGGCGGGTGAATACATGCATATACCCGAGAGCGTAAAGGTTGTGGCCATAGGCGACACCACGGCAAGCGAACTGGCGACACTCGGCATAGGGGTCGACCTGATGCCGGAGCAAGACGACTCGTATGGAGTGGTCCGCCTGATGGAAAGGCAAAAAAAGGGCCGTGTGCTGATGCCCCGCTCAGACAAGGCCTCGCCTATAATACCCGACGGGCTGAGAAGGCTGGGGTTTGACGTGACGGCAGTGACGGCCTATGAGAACAATGTGAACAAATCGGCACGGAAAGTGGACTTGCGGGACGTAGATAACATTATATTTACATCGCCATCGACCGTGGACGCGTTCATATCAATATATGGGGAGCTGCCCCAAGACAAGAGACTCATAGCCCGCGGCGGGGTTACCGAGGCCCATATTCGCGAAATGCGCGAGGGCGTGCACGACACAAAGCAACAATAAACGACAAAAGCAGATGATACGATTTCGCCAAACACGCGACAGCCAAGCCGAGCGCGACAGGCACGCCGACGTAGATCTATCCGTAGACGACCTCATAATGCCCTACTTCGTGGTGGAGGGGCGCGACAGGCAAGAGGCCGTGCCCTCCATGCCCGGAGTCAGCCGCCTCTCGATAGACCGCCTTGTGGACGAAGCCCGCGGGCTATACTGTGCGGGCGTGAGCAAAGTGCTGCTATTCGGCGTAGTGGACGATAAGGATAAAGACGAGCGGGGCAGCGCAGCCTACTCGTCGGACAACCTGATTGCGAGGGCAGTAAGAGCCTTGAAGTCGGCCTTGCCAGGCATGACGGTGATAACGGACATCTGCTTGTGCGAATACACCAGCCACGGGCATTGCGGCCTGTTGCGCCCAAGCGTCAGCGAGGCTGGCGCACTCGACGTTGACAACGACAGCACCCTGCCCCTTTTGGCCGAAATGGCTCGGACGCACGCCATGGCCGGGGCTGACATAGTGGCCCCAAGCGCGATGATGGACGGCCAGGTGGCAGCCATACGCGCCCGACTGGACGAAGACCCGCAGACGGAGGATTGCCAGGTTATGGGCTACTCGGCCAAATACGCGTCGGCGTTCTACGGTCCATTCCGCGACGCTGCCGGAAGCGCGCCTGGCGACGCCTCGGCAAGTTGGCCGGGTTTCAAACTGCCGGCCAACAGGAAAACATACCAGATGGACTATCGCACCCGCACACAGGGTCTTGACGAGATAGCGGCCGACATCCAAGAGGGTGCGGCCTACGTGATGGTGAAGCCCGCCATGCCGTATCTCGACATCCTGGCCCGCGCGACGGACAAGTTCGGCCTTGGCACAGAATCCGCCCACGTGAAAATGGTGGCATACCAGGTGTCTGGCGAATATGCCATGCTGTGCGCCGCCGCCGAAAACGGATGGCTGGACAGGGACCGAGTGATATACGAAAGCCTGATAGGGATAAAGCGCGCGGGGGCAGAACTCATAATAACATACTTTGCCAAAGAAGTGGCCGAGAAGCGCCTGACACTGAACGGCTACCTCAAATAAAAAGAGCCGGTTCCATCCCGGCAGAACAATATGGAAAGACCAAAATCGGAAGCCGCCTTCGCAGAGGCTCAAAAATACATTCCTGGCGGTGTGGACAGCCCAGTGAGGGCTCTCTCGGCCGTGGGGACGACCCCAATAGTGGCGGAGCGTGCCGAGGGCCCGTATATATGGGACGTTGACGGCAACCGCTATACAGACCTTTGCATGAGCTGGGGCGTCTTCCTCCTCGGCCACAACCAGAAGGACGTGACGCGGGCAGCCGAGGCAGCCGTGAGGCGCGGCAGCAGCTTTGGCATGTGCACGGCTGGCGAGACCCGCCTGGCCAAGCTGGTGAACGCCGCCATGCCATCAATGGAGCGGCTACGGTTCGTGAACAGCGGCACCGAGGCCACAATGAGCGCGATACGCGTGGCGCGCGGCTTCACAGGCCGCGACACGCTGGTGAAATTCGAGGGTTGCTACCATGGTCATGCCGACCATCTGCTCGTCTCGGCGGGCTCGGCGGTGGCCAACCTGAGAAGGGCCAGCTCGGCCGGAGTGCCGGAAGACTTCACGCGCCACACCGTGTGCCTGCCGTATAATGATACGGCCACGTTCTCGAAATACATGGCGGAGAGCGGAGACGGCGTGGCCGCCGTCATCGTGGAACCCGTGGCGTGCAACATGGGTGTCGTGCCGCCCAAGCCCGGTTTTCTCGAGACCCTGCGCCGTGAGACGGAGAGGCACGGGGCCGTGTTGATATTCGACGAGGTGATAACAGGCTTCCGGCTCACGTCAGGCGGCGCGCAAAGGCTGTATGGCATCAGGCCAGACATGACGTGCGTAGGCAAGATTGTGGGCGGGGGATTTCCCGCCGCGGCTTTCGGCGGACGCGCCGAGATAATGGGCATGCTGGCCCCGTCGGGGCCCGTGTACCAGGCCGGCACACTGAGCGGCAACCCTGTGGCCATGGCGGCTGGCGAGGCCACACTGAGCAGACTGTCGGACCAGGCCGTCTATGACATGCACAACGAAAGGTGCGAAAGGTTCTTCAGGAAGGTCGAGAGCGTTCTTGCGCACAAAAAAGACGTCAGGGTAAACCATGTCGGCAGCATGTTCACCATATTTTTCAACAGCGACGAGGTGGTGGACTTTGCCACAAGCGCACGGAGCGACAAGCCCCGCTTCGCAAAATATTTCAACAACATGCTTGAGCGCGGTTTTTACGTATCGCCAAGCCAGTTCGAGGGCAATTTCATATCGCTGACGCATGACGACAACATACTTGACGCCCTTGCGGTGGCTATAGACGAGTCGGTAGAGTAGCGCGCCCTGAGCCTCACCCCTCTTTTGCGCAATCGGGACACACCCCCTTGACTATGAAAGTGGCCGACGCGGCCTCATATCCGCCAGGCAGCTCGACCGGCGGTATGCGGATGTCGTGGAGGCACGTCATACGACGGCACACTCGGCAGAAGAAATGTACATGCAGGTCTTCATCGTCATCCACGTCGTCGTGGTCCCGGTGTCCGTCATCCTCGGCCGGCTGCGCGTGGCACAACTCGTAGTGTAGGACTCCCGTCTCGTCTTCAATGACGTGGACGAGACGAGCTTCGCGAAAAAGGGTCAAGGCGCGGAAGATGTTGCTCTTGTCGACCGACTCAAGCGCGTCCTCGATGTCGGCGAGGCAGACGGGGCGCACGGCTTCGGCGATGACCTGCGCCACCATAATTCTGTTTGCCGTGGGCCTTATGCCGTGCGAGGCGAGCATTCCGGCCATCAGAGATGTTGACATAGACGAAAACGGATAAAAAACATAGCGCCGCCCGCGGTCAGAAAGGAGACCTGCGGGCGGCGCCGTTTTGTTTTTGCTTCGCAGAAGGCGACAGCGCAGAAGCCCTCGGCTTTAGGTCCAAGGGTCAGCGCCAGCATGCGCATATCTGGTTAGAATGGGAGGTCGTCACCATTGTCGGCTCCGGCCTGAGGCGCTGCGGGTGCCGACGGCATGGGCTGAGGCGCGGGCATGGGCTGGGGCGCCGGCTGCTGGAAGCCGCCGTAAGAAGGCTGCTGACCATAGGCGGGCGCGGGTTGCTGATACCCACCCATCGGCGCGCCCTGAGCCATCTGCGGGGCGTAGGGCGAAATGCGCCAAGCGTTGAGTCGGTTGAAGAAGACCACGCGGCCCTCCGGGTTGGTCCACTTGCGACCTTGGAGGTCAAAATCGACCACGATCTCCTGGCCGACCTGAAAACTGTCCACGAGGTTGGTGCGGTTGTTAGTCAGCTGGAAGAGCACATGCTCGGAATACTGGCTGCTCGGACTCGAAATTTCCAAAACAAACTCCCTCACAGAAAACGTCTCGGTACGCTTCACAACATCATGAACTTCCTCGAGTTTGCCAATTACTTGCATTTGATACGGATTAAGGAATACGGAAAAAGAAATGACACGCGCCGCCTGCCCGGATCGGCCCCGCCCACGAAAGCAAGTCGGCACTCGCGGCGACAGAGGTCAGCGCATTCGGCGCAAATTTAGGAAAAATACCAAATTGCAGCCAACAAAAAAATCAGAACAAGAGTCGAAGCCACCATTCACGAACAGACATGGGGGACAGTAAGTCGCCTCACCCTTATAGCGCGGCGGAGACTGAAAAATTGCAACAAACGCCAAGGCACATCATTAAAATTTGTTATCTTCGCTCGGACGTATCGTGCGGCCAGCGACCTCTCGTCACTTTAATTTGCAATAAGGCGGGTGCGCCGTTTTTGATAAAAAATTACAAACGGAGAAACAGGCGAATTGTCGGCGACAAGGCACGGCGGTGCGTCGCAAGAACTCACAAAAAACTTAACAAAAACGTAATGACAACAGCCATTATCACAGTCTTCGTCGTCGGCTACTTGTGCATAGCGCTTGAGAGCCTGACGCGGATAAACAAGGCCGGCGTCGCCCTCTTTATGGGCATAGCCTGCTGGGTGCTCCTGCTGATGGGGGCGGCGGAGTACGGACCCGTAATAATAGAAAAGCTCGTGGCGAGCGGCCTCATGACCGAGGGGCACGCGGCAGAAGCTCTTAAGGACTGCGCGCACTATATGAGCACAGAGCTCTTCCATGGTTACATAGGCGAGGTGTGCCAGACCATATTGTTCCTCATGGGCGCGATGACGGTTGTTGAGACAGTGGACCGCCACGGCGGCTTCAGCTTCGTCAAGAGCGCGCTCTACACACCAAACCCCAAGGCTCTGCTTTGGAAGGTGTGCTGCATGACGTTCATCCTCTCAGCCACGCTGGACAACATGACGACGTCCATCGTCATGGTCATGGTGCTCAAGAACCTTATAGCCGACAAGGCGACGAGGATGAAGTTCGCCGGCATGGTGATCATTGCGGCCAACGCGGGTGGCGCGTTCTCGCCCATAGGCGACGTGACGACCATCATGCTGTGGATAAAGGGCTGCGTATCAACCACAGGTATCATAACGGGCATCCTTACGCCATCCATCATCTGCATGGTAATACCCGCCATCATAGTAACCTTCACACTCAAGGGTCGGATAGAGGCTCCGGCCGATGGAGAGAACGGAGGCGACGACCGCGTGCTGTTCAGCCCGTTTGGCCGTAACCTGATATTCGTACTTGGCGTTGGCGGCCTCATCTTCGTGCCGTTCTTCCACAACCTGACCGGCCTCCCCCCCTTCATGGGCGTCCTGCTCATCCTCTCGCTCTTGTGGATTGCCACGGAGACCATAATAGGCATCTGCCACCACGGGCAGACGGAGTATGAGAAGAGCCGCGTCTCAAGCATCATAAGCCGCATAGACATGAGCACGATACTGTTCTTCCTCGGCATACTGATAGCCGTCGACGCCGTAGCAGCCACGGGCACATTGGAGTGGCTCGGCAAGTGGCTGAATGACAGCGTCGGCAACATTTACATTGTCAACTCGGCCGTTGGCGCATTCTCGTCAGTTGTGGACAACGTCCCTCTCGTAGCCTCGGCCATGGGCATGTATCCCATTGCCGACAGCGCCATGGTGGCAGCCGACCCGACGATGGCCAACTACGTCCAAGACGGTCTTTTCTGGGAGCTCTTGGCGTTCTGCGCCGGCACAGGCGGCAGCATACTTATCGTAGGCTCGGCGGCCGGAGTTGTAGTGATGGGGCTGGAGAAGATAAGCTTCATTTGGTATCTCAAGAACTTCTCGCTGCTCGCGATCGCTGGTTACGTGGCCGGCATTGCCTGGTACTGGTTCGAGAAGACCATCCTGCTCGGCTTGATATTCGGATAGGCCACAGGAGACAGACACAATAATCATCAGCGGCGCGAAACGGGGTAACAGCCTTCGCGCCGCTGATGTCATTTTTAGGCGGCAACGACTTGACAAACCGAGAGGCGCGGTCCGGCGGGCAAAGCCCGCGAGCTAAGTCACATGGCGGCTAAGATGCGGGGCATGGGGGAACCGGTGGGAAATGGCAAAAACAGAGACCGCCGGGCAAAGGAAGACGAGAGGTGAGACGGGAAGACGTATGTGACATTTTGACACACATGAACAAACATTACACTAAATTATATGACAAAACGACAGACTTTATATTTAAGGTATTAAGACATAAAAATTACATACGACAATGCAGGCGCAGCACACACTCCTGACATTCAACGCATTAAACACTACACAACCATCACATACCATCATAAGAAGGCACCGGGAGCCGCGACTTGGCACTCGGTTTGCGATATAGACGGTCAGAAACAAAAAAAAATAAAGAATTATGGATTTCAACAACTTCACTGTCAAAAGCCAAGAGACGATAAACAAGGCGGCCCAGACAGCCACCTCGCACGGTCAGCAGGCGTTGGAACCACTGCATATATTGCGCGCCATAATGGACACTGCGCCCGACGTGACCAACTTCGTCTTCAACAAATGTGGCATATCCGCCACAGTGTCTCAAGCGGTAGACGCCGCCATAGGCTCACTGCCCAAAGTGAGCGGCGGCAACGGCCAACCGTACTTGAGCGGCGAGAGCAACACTCTGCTGCTCAAAGCCCAAGAGCTTAGCAAAGCCGAGGGCGACCAGTTCGTGTCGGTAGAGTTCCTGCTCCTGGCCACACTGATGGGTCGTGGCACAGCCGCCCAGATATTGAAAGACGCGGGCGCCACGGAGAAGGACTTCCGCGCCGCCATTGCCGAGCTGCGCAAAGGCAGCAAGGTGACCGACCAGAACGCGGACAACAATTATAACGCCTTGAGCAAATACGCCATAAACCTCAACGACCGCGCGCGGACGGGCAAACTGGACCCCGTGATAGGTCGCGACGAGGAGATAAGGCGAGTGCTCCAGATACTGAGCCGGCGCACAAAGAACAACCCGATACTGATCGGCGAGCCTGGCGTGGGCAAGACTGCCATAGCCGAAGGACTCGCCCACAGGATAATATCAGGCGACGTGCCGGAGAACCTGAAAGACAAAGAGATATTCTCACTCGACATGGGCGCGCTGATAGCCGGCGCGAAGTATCAGGGCGAGTTTGAGGAGAGGCTCAAGAGCGTCGTGAAAGAGGTGGTATCGTCCAACGGGCGCATAATCCTCTTCATAGACGAGATACACACCCTGGTGGGCGCAGGCCAGAGCAACGGGGCCATGGACGCGGCCAACATACTGAAGCCCGCCCTGGCCCGAGGCGAGCTGAGAGCCATAGGCGCCACGACGCTTGACGAGTATCAGAAGTATTTCGAGAAAGACAAGGCCCTGGAGCGCAGGTTCCAGACGGTCATGGTTGACGAGCCGAGCGAGGAGGACGCCATATCCATATTGCGAGGCATAAAAGAGAAATACGAGAGCCACCACAAGGTGAGAATCAAGGACGAGGCCATAATATCGGCAGTGACACTGAGCCGGCGCTACATAAGCCAGAGGTTCTTGCCAGACAAGGCGATAGACCTGATAGACGAGGCCGCCGCCCACCTGAGGATGGAGATGAACTCGGTGCCGGAGGAGGTGGATAACCTGGAGCGCAAGCTTAAGCAGCTCGAGATAGAGCGCGCGGCGATACTACGCGAGGGCGACACGGACAAGATTGCCGAGCTTGACAAGGAGATTGCCGAGCAGAAGCAGCAGTGCACCGAGCACCGCGCCCAGTGGAAGGCTCAGAAGGACGTTATAGAGGACATCCAGCAGGAGAAGGCTGAGATAGAGAACATCAAGTTCGAGGCCAACAAGGCTGAGCGCGAGGGAGACTACGGCAAGGTGGCTGAGTTGCGGTATGGCAAAATGGCCGCGGCAGAGCAGAAGATAGACGAGCTGAACAAGAAGCTGGCGCAGATGCAGGCCGGCGGAGCCTTGATAAAAGAGGAGGTCGACTCGGACGACATAGCCGAGGTCGTATCGCGCTGGACCGGCATCCCGGTGTCTAAGATGCTGGAGAGCGAGAGGTCGAAGCTGCTTCACCTGGAAGACGAACTGCACAAGAGGGTCGTGGGCCAGGACGAGGCCATCAGGGCCGTGTCAGACGCCGTCCGCCGTTCGCGCGCCGGACTGCAAGACGCGCGCCGGCCTATAGGCTCGTTCATCTTCATAGGCACCACCGGCGTGGGCAAGACGGAGCTGGCCAAGGCACTAGCCGAGTTCTTGTTTGACGACGAGCAGCAGATGACGCGAATAGACATGAGCGAGTATCAGGAGAAGCACAGCGTCTCAAGGCTGATAGGCGCGCCCCCAGGATACGTCGGCTATGACGAGGGCGGCCAGCTGACCGAGGCCGTCAGACGCAAACCATACTCCGTCGTGCTGCTTGACGAGATAGAGAAGGCCCACCCGGACGTTTTCAACATCCTCCTGCAAGTGCTTGACGACGGCCGCCTTACGGACAACAAGGGCCGGACGGTGGACTTCAAGAACACCATCATAATCATGACCTCGAACCTCGGCTCGAACCTTATACAGGAGGAGTTCGAGAAGAGCGGCAACAAGATCACGCCCGAGCTGATAGAGAACAGCAAACGCGAGGTGATGGGTCTGCTCAGGCAGACGATACGCCCCGAGCTGCTGAACAGGATAGACGAGATTGTGACTTTCACGCCTCTGAGTCAAGAGAGGATACGCGAGATCGTCGGCCTGCAGTTCGCCTCAGTACAGAAGATGCTGGCGGGCAACGGTGTAAGCATAAGCATGACCCCTGCGGCCATCGACTGGCTGGCACGCGTAGGCTACGACCCGATGTACGGCGCAAGGCCGGTGAAACGCGCTCTGCAAACGTACGTCTTAAACGACCTCTCGAAGCGCATTTTGGCCGGAGACGTGGACAAAGAGAAACCCATGGTGGTGGATTTGGACGGCGACAGCCTCATCTTCAAGAATTAACTTAGTACGCGGAGCTGAGAGGCGACGCGGCCACACACACCCTCCCTGCCGGGCTTCACAAGCTCGGCGGGGAGGGTTTTCGTTTGTCCGGCAGAGACGACACTCGGCGGTGTAAGCAAATGGTGGCAAGCACATTACGCCATAGACTAAGAGACTGGCGAGCCTGCCTTGTGCAGAACTGGCAATTGGGGGGGCAACCATCCACGTTGTCCATATTTGCTCGTTTGTTAACTACCATTAAGGATTATCTTTTATTGGTGTCCGCTAAACTTTAAATGGCACGGCAAAACACTCCGCAATGTCAGTAAACACGGTGTTGCGGATTCATTTTTCAAAACCATGCCCCCCCTAATCAAATAATGAGAGCTGAATTGACGGTTCTTTTGACTGCTCTATTAGTTTCTCCCAGTCTTTATCCGGGTTGTTCAGGAAAGAATAACAGTTGATGTAGTACATGAGCGTAATCCTTATTATTGTAGCAAGCCCGGAGAAATGTTTCTGACACGCTTCTGGACAACCATGAGCAGCAAATTTGCTATAAGTGTCACCCAAATCTGTATCTTGATAGCGTTGGCGCTTTCTCCGTAGAAGTATCTCAGCGGGAAGTTCTGCTTCAGTTGCTTGAAAAGGAGTTCAATCTCCCATCTTTTCCTATAGATGTCAACTATATCCTCGGCTTCCATCTCCACATCGTTAGTCAAAAGAGGAATAAGCTTCGCTCTTGTCTTCTTGATATCCACATACGTGACGATTTTTGCATGGTGAGTGATGGTTTTCTCCTTGTTCTCTTCTTTGGTGAACGTGACCCATTGCTCCCGGCAGGTCATCAGACCATCATCATTCATGTACATGATGTCCTTCTGGACAGTATACTTGAGGTTTTTCTTCATCTTCGTGACGTAAGTGACCCCATTCCTTGACAGCGTCTCGAACTTCTCATAGTCGATGTAGGCTCGGTCCAGCGCCACTATGTCTCCCTTTGCATATTGCGCAGGTTGAAGCATGAAACTGTCGTTTGTAGCCGCAGATGTGAACTTGATGTCTCTGCCGACACCTTTGAAGACGAGGTTGGAAAACAGCGCGATGGTCGTCGAGTCTATAATCTGCAGTTTGTCGAACCATTTGGGGTTCTGCCTTTTTCGGCTGTCCGATGAAAGTTCGTCCTTGTAGGTCTGATACAGGTAGACCCTTTCGAAGACCTTTTCGGACCTTCTGGCGTTGGCATCCGATAATGTGCTGCGTCTTGGCAATGAAGTCAGCCCTATGTGTGCCAGCTTGTTGGCTTCGGGATACATTGATGCTGATATTTCTCGCAGAGAATCCAGCCTCTTGATCACGGCATAAAGCATGACAAGAAGATGTTGCCATGCGTCAAAGCTTTTCACATACCTTTCCGAACCTATAGTTCTGCTATAATCAAGAACTTTTCGCTTGTCTAGCAAATCTATCAGTTGGCCATACATTGGCTGTCCGCTAAAATGTGCACTTTTGCTCATCGTTAATATGTTTTGGTAGTAAAAAACAAATAAACGAAAAGGCTGAATCTTCGTCATGAGGATTCAGCCTATTTTTATATCGCTTGGAAAAACTTTAGCGGACAGCAATAATTTTTGGTCTGTTCCAGCGCATAGCCCCTGTGCGTTATTAGTCTACCGTTGTTGCGGTATTCTGTTGTTTTTTCGCAAGAAGAAAGGCGTGCGCGGGGGTCTGTGGACCTCCGCGCACGCCGCATGTGTGAAAAAAAAACGCTATCCTTCTTAGTCGTAGTTGAACGAGCTGCCGCCCACGAACTCGCGCAAGAGCGATGTCGGCGGGATGGTGTCGCCGTCAAGGGGCTCGAAGTAGCTCAGGAACTTGAGCAGGCGGCGAGCCTCGCCATATTGGGGGGAGTTGCGCTTCACCTCGAGCAGCAGGGGCTCGGCCTTCGCCTTCAAGACGGCCAGCTCGTAGAATGTGCACGAATTGAACATCACGTCGGCCTCCTCCTGGTTGGTGTATATGAAGAGGTCTTCGCCGCGGCGGACGCTCGGCCACATGGCTATGGTCGACTCCGCATTGTGCCCGCGGGTGTAGTAGTCGCGTACTATGCGGCGTATCAGGCGGTTGTCGGTCGTATGGATGCGCGTGAGCTGGTCGAAGTTGATGCCCGCGAGGGGGGCCACGTATATGCGGAATTTGTTGGCCTCGGGAATCATCGGGGTCAGTGCGGGTGTCAGGCCGTGCGTGCCCTCTATCACAATGATGCTCCTGTCGTCTATACGCAACTTTGTGCCGTCATATTCGCGCTCGCCTTTTATGAAGTTATATTTCGGGATTTCAACCTCCTTGCCGTCCATCAAGGCCAGCAGCTGCTCGTTAAACAGTTTGACGTCAATGGCCTCCACGGCCTCGAAGTCGAGCTTGCCATCCTCGTCGCGCGGCGTGTCCACGCGGTTCACGAAGTAGTTGTCTATCGAGAGGTTTATTGGTTTTATACCGTCCAATATCATTTGCACGGCCAGACGCTTGCTGAATGTCGTCTTCCCGCTCGACGATGGCCCGGAGATCAGAACCACCTTCACATGGTCGCGCTTCGCGGCTATCATGTCGGCTATGTCGGCTATCTTCTTCTCGTGGAGCGCCTCCGCCACCTGTATTATCTCATGCCCGAACCCTTTGACTATGGCGTCGTTGAGGTCGGCCAGGCGGCGCACCTTCATCAGGTTCTGCAGCTTGTCTTGCTCCATGAACGTGCCGAACATCTTGTTCTGCACCGTCATGGGGGCCACTTTCGACGGCTCCTTGTCGTCAGGCACCTGCAGCAGCATGCCGCTGAAGTATTCGCGGAGGTCGAACACGTCCACTACGGATGTGTTCGGCACCAACTCGCCGAATAGTATGGCCGAGTGGCCGTTCAGCGTATGGACGGCCGTATACATGTCTCCGTGCTGGGTTATCAGACGCGCGGTGTCGGCCGTCTTGCCAAGCTTCTTCACAGCCTCGCTGGCGGGAATCTCCCTCCTCACTATGGGCAGGGCGGATTTCTGCAGCTCGCGCATCCGTTCCAGCAGGGCCAGCGTCTGCTTCGTCGTGGGGTCTATCACCTTGCCGTCCGCACCGCGAAGCTCGCAGTAAAGACCTTTCGACACGGAGTGCAGAACCTCGAGTTCCGCCTCCGGCATCACCTCGGCCGCGGCGGCGTATAGCATCAGGATAAGCGAGCGGACGTACATCCGCCGCCCCTCTGGCGCCGTTATGTCAAAAAATTTGACCTGCTTGGGCTGGTACAGCCTGAAGTCCAGCCCCGCGCTCTTGTTGTTCACGCAAGCACCAAGTATGGGGTAACGAAGCTTGAGCCCCAAATCTTGGGCTATCTCGCCAAGTGAGCGACCGGCCGCCACGATGACCGCCGTGCCCGTGTTCTCGCACTGGATCTCTATTGTCTCCATTTTCCTTTCCCGTATGTAATGTGTCTGAATTTCCCACCGGCGCCACGCGTCTCCTCACGCCGATCTTGACCTGTGGCGTAAAGCGAGTAGAGCCGGGTGGCGTTTCTCTTCTCTACACAAATATAACAAAAAAATGCTAACTTCGCACGTTTGAAACACACGCAACCTGACTCCGATGCGCAACAAATATCTCGTATGGCTCTATCAGCCGTACAAATATCTGATACTCATACCTCTCGCTGTGGCAGACACCATCGTCTTCACGGTGTTCACGTGGCTGCTGTCACTGCTTTCGCCAAAGGCGGCGGGCTATGCCGCCAAGTGCTGGGCCAAGGTCATACACTGGCTCACGCCCATGCCCGTCAAGCTCGTCGGGGCCGAGAATATCAAGAAGGGGCAGAGCTACGTCATTGTCGCTAACCACCAGAGCGCCTACGACATTATCCTCGTCTACGGCAGCCTGCCCATCGATTTCCGATGGATCATGAAGCAGGAGCTGCGCGCTGTGCCCTTCCTCGGCTTCGCGTGCGAGAATTGCGGCCATATATTCCTCGACAGATCGTCGGCACGCAAGGCCTACAGGAGCATCCAGAGGGCCAAGGAGATCCTCACTGGCGGCACGTCCGTCGTCATATTCCCCGAGGGTCACAGGAGCGGACGCCCGCAGATGAACGAGTTCAAGCACGGGGCTTTCCGCATGGCGTTCGAGCTCGGGTTGCCCATGCTGCCAATCTCTATCAAGGACACTTGCCGAGTCATGCCGGGAGGCATCGAGACGCTCTTCCCCGCGCGGGCCACGCTGACCATACATCCGGCTGTCGACGTCAACCTCTACGAGGGGCGCAGAGACGAGCTCATAAAGCATCTACAGGATGTCATAGCCTCCGCCGTATAGGCATACCACCACGCACCTGATTCAAGAAAAAACAGAAAACAACCACATACTTTGGATTTCCTGCAAGAAATAAATCGCCGGCGAACTTTCGCCATAATCAGCCACCCTGACGCCGGCAAGACGACCCTCACAGAAAAGCTCCTCCTCTTCGGCGGAGCCATTCACGTGGCCGGCGCCGTCAAGAGCAATAAGATTAAAAAGACAGCCACGTCCGACTTCATGGAGATCGAGAAGCAGCGCGGCATATCTGTGGCAACATCGGTCATGGGCTTCGAGTATGACGGATACAAGGTCAACATCCTCGACACCCCGGGTCACCAGGACTTCGCCGAAGACACCTTCCGAACCCTCACGGCCGTAGACTCCGTAATTATCGTCATCGACGCCGCCAAAGGAGTCGAGACGCAGACCAGGAAGCTCATGCAGGTGTGCCGAATGCGCAAGACGCCGGTCATCGTCTTCATCAACAAGATGGACCGCCCGGCCAATGATCCTTTCGACCTGCTTGACGAGATTGAGGCTGAACTACAAATCGGAGTGCGCCCGCTCAGCTGGCCCATAGGCTCAGGCGAGATCTTCCGGGGGGTCTATAACATCTTCGAGAAGAACCTCTATCTCTATGAACCCAGCAAACAGACTGTGCAAGAGGGGGTCGACGTCTCTCTCGAATCGGAGGAGCTCGACGCCCGCATAGGAGACAACGCAGCCACCACTCTACGCGAGGAGCTCGAGACCGTCGAGGGCGTTTACCCCGAGTTTGACGTCAATTTGTACCGCAGCGGCGACGTCGCGCCAGTCTTCTTCGGCTCCGCCCTCAACAACTTCGGTGTCAGGGAGCTCCTGCACTGCTTCCTCCAAATCGCTCCTAAACCGCAGCCAAGCCATGCCGAGGAACGCGACGTTAACCCTGAGGAAAACAAGTTCACAGGCTTCGTGTTCAAGATACATGCCAACATGGATCCCAACCACCGCAACAGAATCGCCTTCGTCAAGGTCTGTAGCGGCAAGTTTGAGCGAAACAAGCCGTACAGGCACGTCAGGCTCGGCAAAGACCTGAAGTTCTCAAGTCCCACGGCTTTCATGGCCGACAAGAAGAATATAATCGACGAAGCCTACCCCGGCGACATTGTCGGCCTGCCAGACACTGGCAACTTCAAAATCGGAGACTCGGTCTCTGAAGGCGAGAATATCCACTTCCGCGGGCTGCCAAGTTTCTCCCCCGAGCTCTTCAGATACATTGACAACGCCGACCCCATGAAGGCCAAGCAGCTCGCCAAGGGCATCGACCAACTTATGGACGAGGGCGTGGCGCAGCTCTTCATCCACCAGTTCAACGGACGTAAAATCATAGGAACCGTCGGCGCGCTCCAGTTCGAGGTCATTGAGTACCGACTCCTTCATGAATACGGGGCAAAGTGCCGATACGAGGGTCTTTCGCTCTATAAGGCGTGCTGGATTGAGAGCGATGACGCCGAGCAGCTGGCGGAATTCAAAAAACGCAAGCAGCAATACCTCGCAAAAGATAAAGACGGGCGCGACGTCTTCCTCGCCGAGAGCAACTTTATGCTTCAAATGGCGCAGCAGGACTTCAAGAACATCCGTTTCCACTTCTCAAGCGAATTCTGACATTCAAAAAAAGAAAAACACCTCGCCCCGGTAATAAGACGGGGCCGGACATAATCTGACAATAAAGAACATTAATATATATGTACAGGACTCACACATGCGGTGAACTCCGCATAGCCGACGCCGGCAAGCAGGTGACGCTGGCCGGATGGGTGCAACGCTCGCGCAAGATGGGCGGCATGACGTTCGTCGACGTTCGCGACCGTTATGGCATTACTCAGATTGTTTTCAATTCCGAGTCCGACGCCGCTCTCAATGACGCGGCTGCCAAGCTCGGCCGAGAGTTCGTCATACAAGTGACGGGTCTCGTCCGCGAGAGGGAGAGCAAGAACAAGAATATCCCCACGGGAGACATCGAGATCATAGCTCAGCAGCTTAACGTCCTCAACGAGAGCGCTACGCCCCCATTCACCATCGAGGACGACACCGACGGCGGAGACGACCTCCGCATGAAATACAGGTACCTCGACCTCCGCCGTGCCGCAGTACGAAAGAACCTCGAGCTCCGCCACGACATCTGCCAGAAGATCCGCACCTACCTCTCCGACCTCAAGTTCCTCGAGGTCGAGACCCCGGTGCTCATCGGATCAACGCCCGAGGGTGCGCGAGATTTCGTAGTCCCCAGCCGCATGAACCCAGGCCAGTTCTATGCGCTACCGCAGAGCCCGCAGACACTCAAGCAGCTCCTTATGGTGGCCGGTTTCGACCGCTACTTCCAGATTGTCAAGTGCTTCCGCGACGAGGATCTGCGAGCCGACCGTCAGCCAGAGTTCACTCAGATTGACTGCGAGATGAGCTTTATCGAGCAAGAGGACATTCTCAACGTCTTCGAGGGGCTCATGAAGACGCTTTTCCGCGAGGTCAAGGGCATTGACTTCAATGAGCCGTTCCTCAGAATGACGTGGCAGGACGCCATGAAATATTACGGGTCCGACAAACCAGACCTCAGGTTCGGCATGAAGTTCGTCGAGATCAAGGACATCATGCAGGGCCACGGCTTCTCCGTCTTCGACGGGGCTGAGTACATCGGCGCCATTTGCGCCAAGGGTGCCGCCCACTACACCCGCAAGCAGCTCGACGCCCTCACTGACTTCGTCAAGAGGCCGCAGATCGGCGCCAAGGGGCTCGTCTACGCTCGTGTCGAGGCCGATGGCTCTGTCAAGAGCTCTGTCGACAAGTTCTACGACCAGGCTTCGCTCCAGTCTCTCAAGGAGAGGATGCAGGCCGAAGCCGGCGACCTCATTCTCATCATCTGCGGCCCCAACGCCATGAAGGCCCGCAAGCAGCTCTGCGAGCTCCGCCTCGAGATGGGCAATCAGCTCGGGCTCCGCGATAAGAACAAATATGCGTGCCTTTGGGTCATCGACTTCCCCATGTATGAGTGGAGCGAGGAGGAGAACCGCCTTATGGCCATGCACCACCCCTTCACCAGCCCCAAGCCCGAGGACTACGGACTGCTCGACTCTGACCCGGCATCGGTCCGCGCCAATGCCTACGACATGGTTATCAATGGCGTCGAGGTCGGTGGCGGATCTATTCGTATCCATGATGCCGTCCTCCAGGCCAAGATTTTCAAAATCCTCGGCTTCACGCCCGAGAAGGCTCAGCAGCAGTTCGGCTTCCTCATGAACGCCTTCAAGTTCGGCGCACCGCCTCACGGTGGTCTCGCCTTCGGCCTTGACAGGCTCGTCTCGCTCTTCGCCGGCCTCGACTCCATTCGAGATTGCATCGCATTCCCGAAAAACAATGCAGGCCGCGACGTCATGCTTGACGCTCCTGCGCCTCTTGACCAGAAGCAGCTCGACGAGCTTGAGCTTGCTGTGCTCGCTAAAGACGTTAAATGACATTGCCAAAGGGGCGTGCGGTCTTGCCGTGCGCCCTTCGGCTTATTGTCGCGACGTACGTAATCGAATTTTCATCAATTTAAAAAATACTGACCATGGAACTCTACATCCCCATCGCCATTCTGGTAGGCCTCGTCCTGCTTCTGGCGGTCTTCTTCTATTATGTGCCGCTGCTCCTTTGGGTCTCAGCGCTCGTCTCCGGTGTGCATATATCGCTCATCCAGCTCGTGCTTATGCGCATCCGCAAGGTGCCGCCAACGGTTATCGTCCAGGCTCTCATCGAGGCGCACAAGGCCGGTCTGAAAGACATCAGGCGCGACGAGCTTGAGGCGCACTACCTCGCCGGAGGTCACGTCCAGAAGGTCGTCCACGCACTCGTTTCCGCCAACAAGGCAAACATTAACCTCACCTTCCAGATGGCCACGGCCATCGACCTTGCCGGTCGAGACGTATTCGAGGCCGTGCAGATGTCTGTCAACCCCAGAGTCATTGACACCCCGCCTGTGACGGCTGTCGCTAAGAACGGCATTCAGCTTATTGCCAAGGCGCGCGTCACGGTTCGCGCCAATATCCGTCAGCTTGTCGGTGGCGCAGGCGAGGAGACAGTCCTTGCGCGTGTGGGCGAGGGCATCGTCTCTTCCATAGGCTCGTCTGAGAGCCACGAGAGGGTGCTCGAGAACCCCGACAGCATATCAAAGGTGGTGCTCTCAAAGGGGCTTGACTCTGGCACGGCGTTCGAGATCCTCTCCATCGACATTGCCGACATCGACGTGGGCAAGAACATCGGCGCCGCGCTCCAAATGGATCAGGCGAATGCCGATAAGAACATCGCCCAGGCCAAGGCCGAGGAGCGCAGGGCTATGGCTGTGGCGCTTGAGCAGGAGATGAAGGCTAAGGCGCAAGAGGCGCGTGCCAGGGTGATCGAGGCCGAGGCCGAAGTGCCCAAAGCCATGGCCGAGGCTTTCAGAAACGGCAACCTTGGCATTATGGATTATGTCCGCTACAAGAATGTCGAGGCCGACACCGCCATGAGGCAGTCTATCGCAGGGCCTCAGGCTCAGCGTAAAGACTCCAAGTAGCCTGGCAATCGCTTACAATAAAAAGCCCGGGGATTTGAGATCCCCGGGCTTTTTTATTGCGTCCGACGTTCGCCCGCCCGCTCTACCGGGCCAGGAATCGTTCCGCGTCGAGAGCGGCGCGACAGCCGGAGGCGGCAGCATTCACAGCCTGGCGGTATAAGGGGTCGCACACGTCGCCCGCCGCAAAGACGCCTGGTATGTTTGTGGCCTGAGTAGGGCTTGCCACTTTTATGTAGCCTTGCTCGTCGGTCTCCACTTGCGGGAACGCCACAGTGTTCGGCGTGTGGCCTATGGCCAGGAAAAAGCCTGAAATGTCTATCGTCTCGAGCGCGCCCGTGGCCTTGTTGCGTAGTATGGCGTGCTCCAATTTGCCTTCGCCCGTAAGCGATACCGTCTCATGCTCATAGAGTATCGTTATGTTCTCTTTTTTCAAGAGACGCTCGCGCATCACTTGCGAGGCGCGCAGCTCGTTGCGGCGGACAATGAGGTAGACTTTTTCCGCCAGGCCCGACAAGTAAAGAGCCTCCTCGGCGGCGGTGTCGCCGCCTCCCACCACGGCCACGTCTTTGCCGCGGTAGAAGAACCCGTCGCACGTGGCGCATGCCGAAACTCCCGCCCCGGCGTATTTCTGCTCATCGGCCAAGCCAAGATAACGTGCCGACGCGCCTGTTGCTATTATTATTGCGTCGGCCTTCATCTCCGTGGCGTCGTCAAGCGTCACGCGGAATGGTCGGGTCGACAGGTCGGCTTTCACCACTTGACCGAACCTCATGTCGGCACCCAGTCGCTCAGCCTGGGTGCGCATGTCGGCCATGAGGTCATACCCCATGCGACCATCCGGGAAGCCGGGGTAGTTCTCCACCATAGTGGTCTGGGTCAGCTGGCCGCCCTGCAACAGGCCGTCTATCAGCACAGGGTGCAGGTTCGCGCGGCTGGCGTATATGGCGGCCGTGTAGCCTGCGGGGCCGGAGCCTGCTATGAGTAGTCTGACGTGTTCCATGGTCTTATAATTTGTTTGTTTTTGTTCTTCTCGTTGGGGCAAAGGTAACACATGTCGGCGTGGCGGCGAGTGCCGTCTTTGTGGTATATGAGGTTGACTCAATAGGTCGTCAGGGTGAATCTCTTTTCGTCATATACTTCGCAAGCCACTATGCCGTAGCCACCATCGGTGTTTGACGTCACGGCCGATGTGCCGAATACAGGCAGCAGCAGGAAGTTCTGAGACTGCTGGCGTGTGTTCATGAAGTTGTAAAAGTCGTCCGACAAGTGGAGTAGGCGGACGGAAATGACTGTGCTGTCTGCTCCGTCTTCCTTGAGAGGTTTCTTGATGTCTGCCCATGGGGCGGAGAGGTGCAGGGTGTTGAGCCCGCCACCTCTGACGGGTAGCCGTTCATCAACGAAAAGTCCTATGGGCGCGGCGCTTGTCATATCTCCTGTCAAGTCGCTGAAAACGTTGCTTTTGTATTTGCATTTTATGACCGTGTCGGTCGCGATCCCGTCTTGGTAGGCAAGCCGGTGCACGGTTATCTGGTAATAGTCAGTCGTCTCCTGCGGGTCGCGCATGGAGAGTGATATGTGGAGCGTCTCTTTGTCGTCGGACGTTATGGTGTCCACTCTCTCTATCGGCACGCGCGACATCACCAGTGCCGAGCCCCTCACCATCTTGCCATTGTCGCCAATCTCGGCCGATATGGTCACTTTGTCGTCAGTTGTCAACTTTTGTGGGGGAAAGGCGGCATCTGTTTGTCCGTTAGTGATGTGCGTGGTCCATAAAGGCTCATCGTTGACGCTCATTGTGACGTAGGCGTCATCCACGGCGGCCTCTTTCTGGTGGCTGTCGTAGGCCACGCTTGAGGCTATGTGCACGCGTATCGTGTCGGTCGGGGAGAATATGCACGTCATCACGCTGATGGGCGTGCCGCCCGACGTGTCTATCTCGTTAGCGTCTGTCTCGCAGGCCGTATGAGCCACCAATGCGGCAGATGCCGTTGTCAAGAGCGTCACTTTCATGATGATGTTGTTCATTTGTCAGAAGTTTATGGCATATTTGACGTAGGGGCAGGGTATGCCTATGAGAGAGAATTTTTTGAGCTTGTACTCTGTGTTGCCGTCTTTTCCTTTGCCCGCTTTCCAATAGACGAACATCGGGTTTTGGCGCGCGTAGACGTTGTATATGCCAAAGCTGATTAGCGATCCCGCTTTTTTGTTTCCGAATCTTATTGTGGCTCCTATGTTCAACTGGTGCTCCGCGGGCAGCTTTAGGGCGTTGCGCCGAGGCTCCACGCTATATGCCGCGTCTGAGCCGGGCAGGCTGTACCTTTGCGTAGGCAGGGTTAGGGGGGCGCCTGTGCCATAGTTCCATGACAATGACACGTCCACGTTCTTTTTTATTGACACGTTGGTGAAGATCTGGACGCAGTGCAGCCGGTCGTTGTCGGCGGGAAACTCCTCGCCGTCGTTTATGTCGTCAAACCTGTTGCGGGCGCAAGACAGCGAGTAGCCCAGCCAACCGCTTATGCGGCCTTTTTTGCTGTGGAGGAATACTTCCATGCCGCGGGCGTATCCGCTGCCCGACGCCCCCATCTCGTCCCAGTCACCTTTGCGCATTAACTCGTAGGGTGATGAAGTCTTATACGTCACCAGGCGTCTCATTTTTTTGTTATACGCCTCCACCTCCAGCGATATGTCAGGCGTTATCTGCCACTGCGCCTCGACTGATATTTGCGACGAGCGCTGAGGTCCGCCGTCGTGTGGCACTGGCAGCCATATGTCGGATGGTGTGGCCACGGTCAGCATCCTCATCAGGTAGGCGAACTGGGTCGTGAGTGAATATCCCACTTTGAACGACACCTTTTCCGCCGGATGCCATCCCGCCAATAGGCGAGGTTCGCCTACAAGGTATGGTGAGTCGGATTCGCGGGAGACGAGGGTGAAGTGGATGCCGGCCGAGGCCCAGAGGGCGTCCACCTTAAGCATTGTCTCGGCATATCCGTGCAACTCATGCCTGCTCGTGATCGTCATGCTGCGCTCGTGGCGGGTCTGGGTCGTGTCGTTTGGCTCCGGGGCGTATATGCTCACCACGGGTTCGTAGCTCTTATACTCGTACCATGCGCCAAGCCTTACCTTGTTCAGCACGGGGGTGCCAGGGTGGATGCTAACGTCCACTTTGGCGCCAGCGTCTTTTATGCCGTTCCTGTACTCGTTGCCGACCTGGTTGTTGGAGCTCCTTAATAGTGTGAGCTCCTTTTGCTTGTTGCTGAACGTGTATTTGGTGAACCAGGCCGTGGTGTTGCTGAAGACTTGCGAACCGAACACGTGTCCCCAGCGCAGCGAGACAAGGTGCGTGCCCCATTTTGTGTTGTTCTCGTCGCCCGTCGACAGGTAGCGGATCTCGTTGTTGCCGTATTCTATTCCCGTGTCGTCGGTGTTTGTGTCGTTCGTAAGGCGGTCAATGCCGTTGAAGTACGACACGCGCAAATGGTCGCGCAAGCCTATGCGCCAGTTCAGTTTTACGTGAAAGTCATAGAAGAGATACGAGTAGTGGTTGTCCTCGTTTGTCTGTATCAAGTTTGAGAACAGGTCGAAATATGTGCGCCGGGCGGAGAAGAGGAAGCTCGCCTCGCCCTTTCTTATCGGACCCTGCAGCATGAGGCTCGACGCCATGAGGCCCACGTTGGCGTTGCCCTCGAAGTGGCTCATGTTGCCGTCCTGCGTCTTGATGTCAAGCACGCTCGCCATCCGTCCGCCATATCTGGCGGGGAAGCCGCTTTTTATCAGCACGGCATTGTTCACGGCGTCGGAGTTGAATGCGGAGAAGAAGCCAAGTGCGTGGTTGGCGTTGAAAAGCGGCGCATCGTCGAGCAAGATGTTGTTCTGATCCTGGCTTCCTCCTCGCACGCTCATTCCGCCGAAGCCTTCGCTCCCGCTCTTCACGCCGGGGGTATGCTGCAGTGCGCGGCCAAGGTCGGCCTCGCCCATCAGGCCGGGCATGTTTTTTATCTCATCAGTGTTGAACTTGGTCATGCCTATCGACTCTGCCTCCTCTTCGCTGGCCTCTGGGGCTTTTACTTCCACTGCGGTCAGCATTATGCGCGGTGTCAGCCGCATGGTCTCCATCGTGTCTTTGCTGAGGTTCACGGTGCGCACGCTCGGGGTGTAGCCCACGAACGACGCCCGTATCGCAGCGCGCCCCGATGGCACCGGCAGTGAGAAGAAGCCGTACTCGTTTGTCGCGGTGGCTATCCGAAGAAGTGTGTCCATCACGTGCGCGCCTATTAATACCTCTCCAGTCAGAGCGTCTTTGCAAAAACCGCTCACGTGGCACGTCTTTACGCTGTCGGCCGCCACCACTATTTTCCGCCCTCCGTCATGTTGGACGTAACGCACGTTATAACGCCCGAATATGGCATCGAGGCTCTCGCCGACGGTGTGACGACCCTTGGGCATCCTGACGTTGCCGGGTGGGAGGCTTCGCGACGAGTAGGCAACCACGATGCCCGCCTCGCGCCCTATGATGGATATCAGGGAGTCTCGCGCCCCTACGTAGTCACTCGTAAGGTTCACGCTCCGCGACATGGGCGATGTCGCGCCACCATGCGCAAGGGTCTGGGCCGCGACGCTGACCCCTTGGATGAAGAGGGCGATTAGCGACGCGACCGCACCAAGATTTGAGCAACGGAAAAGGCTACCCATTCGAAAAGAACGGGCAGCCTTCAAACAAATCACCATTTATATCTGTCTACGGACTCTGACCGGCCTCACGTTTGAGGCTAATTTAGTCAGATATCGTCAGATAACCATTGTGCAATGCTAATTTTTTGTCAAAGTGCAGGTTCAGCTCATCCACCACGCTCTCCAACGACTGGTCGACGAACGAGGTCGTTATCAGGATCGTGTCCTCCGAGGCCTCAAACCGCACCCCGCGCAACTCGCCGTGATAGCAGGTCAGCATCTCGTCAACCACTTGACGCAGCGAGGCGGAGCGGAACTCCATACGCCGAGCGTCTATTGTGATGACACCTGCCGCCGAGGCCGACTTGGTCAGGCTTTCGCCGGTCCATATGGCCTCCTCGCCCGCTTTTATCTTCACCTCGTCGCTCTTTGCGCTCATTGACACGAGACCCTGCTCCACGCGTGTCCTGACGCGCTCCTCACCTGGCCAGTGCTCCACCGAGAAGGTCGTGCCCAGCACTCGTACCTCGGCGTTCGACGCGTCTACCGTGAACGGGCTGCCTTCGTCATGTCTCACGCGGAATAGGGCTATGCCGCACAGCCTCGCCTCGCGTCCGCTTTTTGTCATGCGGAAGTCGAGCTCCGAACCCTTGCCCAGGATTACGGTCGAGCCGTCCGCCAACTGTATGGTGTCGGCGCTCGCCGCAGCCGCATAATGTGTGAAGTCCGCCCCTCCCATGCCGACCCTGGCCACGAAAACCGTCATGACCAGCAGGGGGACGACAACCGCGGCAACGCGGGCCATTACGCTCCACGTCGCAGGCCTTCTGATGCTCCATCGACGCGGTTCGGCGGCAGGCTTGGCCCTGCTCCAAACGCGTCTCCAGGCGCGCTCCTTCTCCTTCTCCGCTCGCAGGGCGGTCTTCACGCCGTCTTGGCTCACCTTGCCGCAGATGTCGGCTATTTGGCTGTTTGTCTCTTTATTCTTCAAAATATCCATCGCGCTGCCTCCTCTCCGACCTTTTTAGTGGAAGTTGACCACGTTAAATATGTTCAAGGGCTGAGGCTCGGGCAGGGGCTCAGCCTCCTCAGCCTTTTGCGCGTCTTGCGCCACCTCTTCTTTCTGCGCGCCGAGGCTGTATGCGCCATCGTCTGCGCGGCCGAGAATTTCGGCGAATAGCTCGAATATGAACTCCATAACCTGATATATGATGAAGTTGATACTTTTCCTTGTACTTATCGCGTGGGCAAGTTTCCTCACCCGTCTGCTATTAAGACAATCGTGGGTTGCGCAACACGTATTACAATCTAAAAAAAATTATTCGTATGCAATAAGTGCTGCCTTCTTGTCGTTATTATCATAAAGCGAGGGCAAATCCCGATGACTTGATTCTATCCCCAAAGTCCTCATGACAATTTGTGTATGAAAGCACTCCTTGCGTGTCTTTGCTCTGTCGCATTCTCTTGCGCATCTTTCGCCCATGGCGGGCACGGCGACCCCGCCGAGGCCGACGCCTATTTGCGCTGCGGCTTCGCAGGCTTTTGAAGGCAGGCATTGCCAATTGGCCGAGCGGCTTGTAAAGCAAGTGGTTGCCAAATATCATAAATCATCTTCAGCCTACATCCTTCATGGCGAAGTTCTCAACTCCATACGCCGTTTTAGCGAAGCCGAGATGGCGTTCATGAAGGCTGGCTAATATTGCCGCTGGTTCGCACGCACTGACGAGTTTGAAGCCTGGTTGGAGCGCGGGCTGGCTCATGCTTACTGAGGTTGTTCGGGTAAAGCACCAGTAAGAGCTGCGAGAGTCTCGGCTCTTACTATAAAACGAAGTGCGGCGCGACGGTCATACCCCGTCGCGCCGCACTTTAGCGTATGTCCTTATGTCCGTCCTCGCTTACTTTTGAGAGGCGGCATAGCGTTTGTTCAGTTCGGCAGTGACGACCTCTGTTATGTCGATGCCGGGGATGGTGTAGAGGACCAGGTCGTTTTTGGCCTTCTCGTGGAGCACCACGTCATACCTGCCCTTGGCATAGCTGCTCAAGAAGCTCGTCAAAGTGTCCATCAGCGCTGCGCTCAGGTTTGCTTGCTCCATCTGCAACTCGTACGACAGCTTCTGCTCCTGCTCCTGAAGCTCCTGTGCGCGCTTCTGGATGCGGTTCGACTCGCTCTGCGCACGCTCCATGGATGCGAAAGCGTTGTTGTTCACCTTGCGTTGGAACTCGTATGCGTCCTGATCTACAGATCTGCGCTGCTGGTTGAGGTCGGCGCGCATCTTCTCGATCTTGTCGTTCATGCTGTCGTTCAGCTTCTTGGCATAGTCATAGTTCTTCAAGAGGGAGTCTGAGTTGACGTATGCTACAGACAGCTTTGTCGAATCGTTACCGCATCCGGCCGTTTGCTGGTTGCCGGCAGGAGCCTGGCATGATGTGATGATAAGAGCGGCGGCCATTGCCAGTGTGCAGACGATGTGTTTCATTATGGGTTCTGAATGTTTTAAAAGACGTTATGTTGCCGCGACGCCCCGCTGCCATCGGCTGCTTTTGCGCCTGCGGCGGGTGAAAGGCTATCGAGGGGGTTGTTTAGTTCGTTTTTACTCCGCGAATTTAAGCATTTATTTATATGACGGCCCAACAATCACCTCTCCTTGTGCCAAATACGCCACAAAACATAGTTTGTCGGGGAGCCGCTTTTTGTTTAATCCTTCACGCGCATCTGGATTTTATCCACCGTGGTGTGGCCGGCTTGGAGCACTTTGAACTCGAACCTGTCCACCTCGACCACGTCGCCCTCGCGCGGGATGGACTGTGTCTCGCTCAATATCAGGCCGGCAAGAGTGTCATAGTCGTCCGACGTCGGCAGGTGAACTCCATATTTCTCGTTAATGTCGTCCACCTCCATGCGGCCGGAGAAGACGTATGTCTCATCATCCAACCTCTCGTCTATCAAGTCGTCGTCGTCATGCTCGTCGTTTATCTCGCCGAAGATCTCCTCCAAGACGTCCTCAAGGGTTATAAGCCCCGACGTCCCGCCAAACTCGTCAACCACGATGGCTATGCTCTTGTGCTGGCTCGTGAACTGCTTGAGCAGTAGGTTGGCGCGCATGGTCTCGGGGACGACGGCTATCGGAGACATCATTGACCGGATGCTCTTCGACCCCTTGAACATCTCCGAGACGTGGACGTAGCCGACTATGTTGTCTATCGACCCGTTGAACACCA
This sequence comes from Bacteroidales bacterium, assembly GCA_004552385.1. Lineage (GTDB taxonomy): Bacteria > Bacteroidota > Bacteroidia > Bacteroidales > Marinilabiliaceae > W3P20-009. The sequence continues at coordinate 31,162 of SFOL01000035.1, forward strand.
GTATCTTAGAGTAGCCCGATGAGACGAACTTCTTATGAAGGTGATCAACGCTCTCGTTTATGTTAATCGCTACCATGTCAGTCCGCGGTATGTAGCAGTCGCGCACTTTTATCTTTGAGAAGTCAAGCGCGTTTCGCATCAGCTTGGCCTCAAGGCCGACCTCCGAGTCGTCAGGGTTCTTCTCCGCCTGCATCGACACCAGGTTGTCAAAGTCCACACGGCCGGGCAAAAGGCTCTGGGGCTGCTCTTCGGACCTCGTCCGCAAAATATACTTTATCACGAACGACGAAGCCTTCTGCATCACGACGCTCAGAGGGTAGAATATGATGTAGAAGAAGAACAGAGGCACCGCCACCAGCAGGGCGCCCAGCTCCGAGTCCCCGTGATACCGGGCGGCCAGCACCGCTGTCAGGCTGGCGGCGGGCATGCCGGAGAGCAGCGTGCAGGCGGCCGTGACGATGTACGGCACCTGAAACAGCCGGCAGACCAGCAGCACGATTGCCGGAAGCGCCAGAAACGGATACCAGGACACATACGCCAGAATAAACGGCGGCAGAAACGGAATCTGATCGTCCAGCGGAATATAGGACTCCCAGCACATGTCCGGCGACGCGATAAAGTGCTCCACAAGGGCGAACCAGATCAAATAAATTGGAAGATACAGCACCAGCAAAACATACCGATGCTCACGGATATACTTTTTCATTCGCAAAACGCTCCAAAAAAACGGCCAGCCGGCCAGGTTCAAATGTTCCTCCAACGGGGTCAGCCGTCCACTGCCCCCCATTGGGCGGCTACGCCCTGCAGCATGGTTCGCTGCAGGCTCTCAATCTCCACAATCCGGTCGAGGATCCGGATAAACTCCCGCGCATCCCGCTCGCCGAGCTGCTCCAGCGCATAGCGCACCCGCGCGGACAAGTTCTGCCGGCGGCTCTCCGCCGCGCGGCGTCCGTTCTCCGTCATCGTCACCACAACGCGGCGCTTGTCGCGCCCGTCGGCATGACGCTGCAGG
>SFOL01000131.1 GCA_004552385.1 Bacteroidales bacterium
TGTCTGTTCCCCAAGAAACCTTCAATTAGGTTAGAGCCTGTCAGAGACACGGAGTCTTGTCGGCAATTGTGCTTGTTCTGAATTCATCGAACTCACGTTAAATATGTCTCGGAAAGAGTGTTACTCAATCCAATGCCAAATATAAACAATTTTTCATATCTGCCACTGCTGATTCCGACAATTTCACCCCAGCCTTCACTTCATCCGCACAACAACGGCCGGGTTTTAAAAGTACACAAAAAGGCTGCTGATGTGGCTGAACCCGTGTGCTCAGATACGCCCACAGCCATGGCCGACCCCGTGAAAGACATATCCACAATAAAAAACGCAGGCTATGGCTCAGCATCATCAGTCGGCGTTGCGCGCATCACGTTTAATCCACCGATCTTCATCCGTCCGTAACCACAAAAAAATGCGCCCAGGGGCTGTTTCTAAGCCTCTGGGCGCATATATGAAAGGTTTGTTCGAACGCTTAGCTAAGACCGTGAATCTGGCCGTTTACGTCCAACGTCATGCCCTCGGCGGCGGGGTGAAGAGGCAGACCTGGCATACGCATCATGTCGCCCGTGAGCGGGATGACGAAGCGCGCGCCGGCGGCGAGCTCCACGGCGCGCACGTGGATGGTGAAGTGGCCGGGCTGGCCCACCTGCTTAGGATTGTCGGTAAACGAGTATTGAGTCTTAGCAATGCAGACGGCCGCATCGGCAAGGCCAATCTCGTTGGCCACTGCGATATCCTTGAGTGCCTGCGGGGCGAACTCAACGTCATCAGCGCCATAGATGCTCTTGGCTATCTTCTCCACCTTCTTCTCTATAGGCTCAGCCCAGTCATAAAGCGGGTGGAAGTCGCTCCTGCCGCTCTCAGCCTCTGAGGCGACGACCGAGGCGAGGTCCTCGGCCCCCTTGCCTCCCTCACCCCACACGTTGGCCGTCACGGCCTTCACGCCGAGCGCTTCACAAGCCTCGCGTATGGCCTGATGCTCCGCCTCGGTGTCGGAAGCGAACTTGTTGATGGCCACGACAACCCTGACGCCGTAAGAGAGCATGTTCTTCACGTGGCGCTCGAGATTGAAAAGACCCCTGCGGAGGGCGTCGACGTCCTCATGACCAAGATCCTCCTTCTTGACGCCCCCATGCATCTTAAGAGCGCGGACAGTGGCCACAACAACTATAGCCGACGGGCGAAGGTTGCCAGCCTGGCACTTTATGTCAAGGAACTTCTCAGCCCCGAGATCCGAGCCGAAGCCGGCCTCGGTGACGACATAGTCCGCCAATGAGAGACCCATCTTGGTTGCCACGATAGTATTCGTTCCCTGCGCAATGTTGGCGAAGGGGCCGCCGTGGACGATGGCGGGCGTGTGAGCGAGCGTCTGGACGAGATTAGGCATCAAGGCGTCTTTGAGGAGCGCAGCCATGGCACCCTCGGCCTTAAGGTCGCGGGCGTGTACGGGCTTTCCGTCATATGTGCGGCCCACGTAAATGTCGCCGAGCCTCTTCTGAAGGTCCTTTAGATCCTTAGAGAGGCAAAGGATGGCCATAATCTCGCTCGCCGCCGTTATGTCGAACCCGGTCTCACGGGGTACGCCTTGCGCCTTTCCGCCGAGACCAATGACAATGTGGCGCAAGGCGCGGTCGTTCATGTCCATCACCCTCTTCCACGTCACGGTGCGCGGGTCTATCTGCAACGCGCTCTTGAGCCCGAAGTGGATGGAGTTGTCAATCATCGCGGCGAGGAGGTTATGCGCCTTCTCAATGGCGTTAAAGTCTCCCGTGAAATTGAGGTTGATATCCTCCATAGGCACCACCTGGCTGTAGCCGCCTCCGGCCGCGCCGCCCTTGATGCCGAATACCGGTCCGAGCGAAGGCTCGCGGAGCACCACGCACGTCTTCTTGCCAATCCGGCTGAGGCCGTCGGCCAATCCGATAGAAACGGTCGTCTTGCCTTCGCCGGCGGGCGTCGGCGTAATAGCGGTCACAAGGACGAGCTTAGAATCAGCCGCCTTGGCCTCGTTGATGAGCGAGAGCGGCAATTTCGCTTTAAGCCTGCCATAAGGCTCCAAGACGTCCTCGCTCACGCCAAGCTTGGCGGCAATGTCTTTGATGGGCAGTTTCTCTGCCGCATCCGCAATCTCTATGTCGGTCATTATGTCGTAGTGTATTTTCTTCTAAGAAAGCTAAAAAACGCTTTATGACTATTGCGCAAGCCATAGTTAGCTTGTCTACAAAGATAGCTGAATATGTTGAAAACATAAGCAAGCCTCTATCCGAATGGAGGCAAAAGCTATCTACTGCTTGCTCCCTACCCTTTGCATGACAATCGGAGAAGCGCCAGCACGGCTCATTGCCAAAACCCCAATATGAGTCAACTACGCGGACAACAGCCGTAAGATTGGAACGAAATCGGAATTTCCATACACGGCTCCACGAGCAAGACCAGAAATGAGATTGATATGGGAATAATCTGATCCGACGTGTATTTTAGCCAGACATCTCACCCCACGAATGAGCCTGACGAATTAATTTCTGACGAAATAATAAGACTTCCGTCAACAAAAAAAGGGGCAGACCGAGATCGCAAGTCGGAAAGCTTCACTTGGCTGACTTTAATTGTTTGGGAGACCAATCTCAATAGCATTAGAGAAAGTCTCCTCCTGCCGGTCTCCATATGTTTATAGCATAACGATGCGCCCCGAAAACACTTTGACATCGCCAAGTTCAAGTCACACTCAAAGCCATCCGACGGGATATGATTTTAAGACATGGTTATAATACGACATAAGACGGGTTGCTTGCCGTTGCGCCATAATAGAAGCGGGAACACATATACTCTTACGTGAGTGGCATGAATTAGGAAAGAGGCGCACGACGCCTTGACTATATGGAGGCAGCCTGTTTTGTGACACAGCGTTCAACACTGCCGCCCTGACGACGTAATTAAGAACTCAGACAGATGAACGCTACATCATATCCGCCATCAGTACTATGACCGTCATCAGAATAATCATCCACAACATAAGACGGTAAACATCATGCGAGCGTTTAACACACAAACACAAGAGAGCAAAAGAAACATGGAAAAGCGTAAGGAGAGATCTGTCCATATATGCACAAGATGCTCATGTGGTTGTTCCTTGTGGAACATGACGCTACTCTTTCAGATCGGAAGAATAGCCTTGGTTAAAATACTCGTAAACTAACAATCCCTTACTTTTACCTATCGATTTCGTCAATTCATTAAGAGACGCCTGCCGTATGGACTCAATGCCGCCAAACGCCTTAAAGAGCTCCTCCTTGGTCTTAGGGCCGATACCTTTTATGCCGTCAAGCTCCGAGGCCACCATTGATTTGCTCCGTTTATTCCTATGAAAAGTAATAGCCACACGGTGCACCTCATCTTGCATACGCGTAAAAAATCGGAAAACGGCGTCGCTCTTTCCGATGCCGACCACCTTGGGTGGGAACCCCACGAGGATCTGGCTGGTGCGATGGTGCGAGTCTTTGGCAAGGCCTATAATATTGAGAGAAAGGCCGAGGGACTCGGTCGCCTCACGTATCACTTGCATCTGCCCCACCCCGCCATCGGCGACAACAAGGTCGGGCATGGGTTGCCCCTCGGACTGAAGCCTGGAATATCGGCGATAGACCACCTCATACATCGACGCGTAGTCGTCAGGTCCCTCAACGGTCTTGATGTTGAAG
>SFOL01000132.1 GCA_004552385.1 Bacteroidales bacterium
GACATAAGTGATGTCGTGTGAAGCCATCGCATCGAACTTGATGCGCATCTTCTTGCCTTTGCTTCCGTCCACATCGTGGGCACGGAGAATTCTGTAGGCAATAGTATTTTCACGAGCCTCGTCGGCAGATGGCATTCCCGCGGCATCACTTACGAGAGTCTTGCCGCCCTTCAGATAAACACCATTAGGAATCAATTCAACCATAGTAAATTAGTTTTGTGTTAATGAATATTGTTAATTATGCTTTCTATAAAAATCGTCAGGGACAGCATGTCGGCGCTTCCGCCGGGCGAGATGTTCTCCCTGATGAAATCCTTGTTCAAAGACGACAATCCGCTCTCGCTGAAGTCCTCAAGAAGCCTTGCGGCCTCGGCTTCGGCGTGGGCGAGACCCTCCGCTCCCCTCCTGTGGAGGATGTTGGTGTCGCTGTGAATAGTTCCGGATAGGCCGCGCGGGCGTTCTCCAGAGCGCCGACAGCCTTGAAACTTCTCTTTGCCTCGGCACCGTGCGTACCTCGGGCGGAAGGGATCTCCGACGCGGCGCGGGACACGAGTTCTTTGAATGAATATGCTTCCACAGATCCCGTTGTAGATGCGAGGTAAGAGGCCGCGGCGACGGAAAGGCCGATGCAGAAGAGGGCTCCTTTGTGGGTATTCACTCCGCCGGTGGCCTTCAGCATCGCTTTTTCGGCCTCGATGCCGATCTCCTTTATCTTTGCCGGGTCAATGTCCTTGGCGGAATCCAAGGCCAGTCTTGTCAGGTAAGGTCTTAACGCTGAGATGCTTTTGGACATCAGCGCATAGTCCATGTCTTTGTGGGCACCGTTGTCCTGCCTGTCCACGAGTCCCGGTTTGGGGGTCGTGTCGAGTTCCAACCTCAACGCACGCTCGGCAAGGTCGGCGACCAAGTAAGGGATGGAGGATTCTGGAATATATTCCATCGCCTCTTTGAAGCCGCCTTCGTCCAGCGCCAGTCTCAACGCCGTGGCGCTGAGCGGTTTGCCTTTTTGCTCAAGTCTTGGGATCTCAACAAAATCTATTGGTCGCCAAGCCTGTCGAACCACAGCGACCGATGTTCCCGGCAATATCTCCGCCATCAGTTCGTTGTAGCGGCGGGTCAGCGCATCCTCCGGCTCGCTGCCGGCAAAACGCACCGTAACTCCAAGAGGCTGAGCGATGTGGTTCACGAACAAATCCAGATCAAGCGCGATCTGCGTGTCCGTGGCATCATCCAACTTCTTCAGGAAATATGTCGGGAATGTCGCCGCCGAGATGGCGTAGTCACTCCCCTCGCAGACAACCACATTGTCAAGCCCGGTGCAACCGGCCTCGATCATAGCCTTTCTTTCGACGTAAGGGAAACGCGACCTGTCCTCCCTGACGACGATCACATAGAGATTGTCAACCAGCGATGCGGCCTGCTCAACCAGATAGCGATGTCCTTTAGTGAACGGATTGGCGTTCATCACGATCGCCCCGTTCCGGCCCGGACGGGCAAGCGAAGCCAAGTACTTCTTGTACTCCGGAAGCCCTCCCCTGCCGTTCTCCATCAGAATGGCCTTCGGCGCTGACGCAAGCAACCCGAACCCAAGGCTTTTGAATATTCCTTCGTTCTCCGGCTTAGTGAAAGCTTTGACCGATTCCCTGCCCTCCTCACGGGCGATGGCGATGAGGCGAGACACGAGAATATTCATAAGTCCCTCGCTGCGAGCGGATTCCGACACCGCGACGCACTTGATGACGTTGCCGTCCAGACCGCCGCCGGCAAGGATTTCGTCTCCGTCCGAAAGCCTCGACCCGTCTCCGGACAGAGTTCAACGACAGCGGAGCCTCGCTTATGTAGTGACGGTTATCGCACATAGGACTCAATCATTTCGTCAATCTTAGCAGTCAACTCGCCCATTGTATGAGTACGGTTTCGCATACAATAGCGAGCCTCGTTGTCACAGACAAGACATTTTCTCGGACTCAGGCCCACCGACTCCCTTGACATAGGAACTCCGTCAGCGTCAATCACATCCAAATCAAAAAGGCGGCCGAGCGGATGAGTGTCCTCGATCCGGCAGGTCTCCTTTTTGGCTTCCTCGTTGGAAAGCTGGGTGACGAGATAGGCCTCGTAGCCGGTCGGCAAGTCTCGCAGTCTGAATTTGAGCATCGAGTCTCCGAAAGCCGAGACCAGAGCCGTGACAGCAGCCTGGGCGACCACAAGCGATTGCAGATTACGCTTGACCTTACCCGGCATTATGACCGTGAGGCAGACCAAGGTCTTTCCAGGGTAACCTTTCAAAAGTTCCTTCTGGAAAGAAGCCCGTTCCTCACGACTTGCCAGCAATTGGTCAAGCGTAATCTCCATAAAAAAACAGTCTTAGTCCTCGATGTTCATTATGACATCCATCACGGAGCCGTCACGGTTCATCACGACTCCCACGACCTTCTCTCCGAACGGAAGCGGATCAGGGACTCCGATGGACTTCAGAGCCAGTTCCTTGAGGTCATGGATGTCCACGATCTTCAGTCCGGCCTCCCTCAGACGCTCGGCGATCTCAGGACGGCGCGGGTTTACCGCGATGCCATATTCAGTGACTACAACATCGACTGTCGAGCCAGGGGTGATGAGAGTCGTGACCTCGTCCACAACGCAAGGGATGCGTCCACGCATAAGTGGGCAGACGATGATCGAGAGGGCTGAATCGGCGGCTGTGTCAGGGTGTCCTCCGACGGCTCCTCTGATGACTCCGTCACTGCCGACAAGCACGTTGACATTGAAGTTCACATCCACCTCAAGGGCAGAGAGAATCACGATGTCGAGATAGTGCACGGCTGATCCCGGCTCATCCGCGCTGGCATATTCATTGGCGGAGACTCCCTTGTGGAAAGGATCGTTCTTGATTGATTCGGCTGCCACCCTGTCGAATGACTGCACGTCGATCAGGCGCTCGATGAGGCCTTCCTCGTGCATCTTGACCATGTGGGCGGTGATGCCGCCAAGCGCGAAGCTGGAGTGGATGCCGCGCTTGATCATTTCCTCACGAATATATTTGACAGCGGCCAGCGAGGCTCCGCCGGATCCGGTCTGAATCGAGAAGCCTTCCTTGAAATAGCCGCTGTTGACGATCACCTTCGCGGCGTTCATCGCAAGCAGGATGTCGCGAGGGTTCTTGGTGTCACGAATGGCTCCGGAAGAAATCTTGGAAGAGTCTCCGACTGAGTCCACGAGGACAACGTAATCGACATCGTGCTCGGAAATCGAGTTCGGTGTGTTCGGATAGTCAACGAGATCGTCGGTGATTATCACGACCTTGTCAGCGTACTGCGCGTCCGGCTTGGCGTAGCCGAGGGAGCCACAGATTGACTTGGCGTGCTCGGAACGGGAGTAACCGCTGGCGTTTCCGGCAGGGTCGCTGGAAGACGCGCCCAGGAACGCGACATCAATGTGAAGGTCACCGTTGGCGATGGCGCTTCCACGTCCTCCGTGGCTGCGGAACACCACAGGCTCCTTCATCAGACCGTGTGAGATCTCCTTGGCAAGCTCGCCACGTAGCCCGGAGGTGGAGATCTTTGTGATCACCCCGTTCTTGATGTGGTCGATCAGCGGAGCGTGAACGTCTGAGAGGCTGGATGCGGCGAGGTGGAGATTCTTGAATCCCATCTCAGCCAGTTTGCCAACGACCATGTTCACAACCTTGTCACCGCCTCTGAAATGGTGGTGGAAGGAGATTGTCATTCCGTCTTTCAGGCCGCTGAGCCTGATGGCATCCTCAAGTGTAACCACCTTGGACTGAACCTTCTGAAGATCCTTGCGGAATGTGGTGTTTTTCGGAGTCTCTCCCGAGTACACCTTCTTGCCCATTGCGGCGGCAACCTTATCGACAAGCGCCGCCCTTTCCCTTATATTACTCATAAACTTCCTCCTTTGTTAATATGCCTGAAGCGATGGCGAGATCGATGGTGCGCTGAGCCCTGATGACGACAGGACGGTCAACCATCTTGCCGTTGACGGCGATGACACCCGAGCCGCGTTTCTCAGCCTCCTTGATGGCGGCGAGAATCTTCTTAGCCTTCTCGATGGCCTTCTCGGTAGGTGCGAACACCTCGTTCACAATCTGGATCTGACGAGGGTTGATGATGGACTTGCCGTCGAATCCGAGGGTCTTGATGAGTTCGACCTCCTTGCGGAAAGTCTCCATGTCATCGAGGTTTGAATATACCGTGTCGAGAGCGTCGATCCCTGCGGCCCTGGCGGCCACCACGATGGTCTCGCGGGCATAGAGCAGCTCGGCTCCGCCCGGGGTACGCTGGGTCTTGAGGTTGGCGCAATAGTCCTCGGCTCCGAGGGCGATGCCCATCATCCTCTTCGAGGCCTTGGCGATGGCGAAGGCGTTGCAGATGCCCTCGGCGCTTTCGATGGCGGCCATCATGCGGGTTCTGCCAAGGCATCCCAGTTCTTTCTCGACCTTCTCAATCTCCGCCTCCAGCTCGCGGACCTCGTCGGCGGTCTCGGTCTTCGGCATGCGGATCACCTGCACGCCGGCCTTCACGACAGCCTCAACGTCCTTGCGTCCGTAAGGTGTGCTGAGAGGATTGATACGGACAACCATTTCGGTGTCGCCGTAGTCTATTGATTTAAGAGCGTTGTAAACGAGCAGACGCGCGGCGTCTTTCTCGGCCATTGTCACGGAGTCCTCCAGGTCGAGCATGATCGAGTCCGGCCCGTAGATGAAGGCATCCTGCATCATTCCGGGATTGTTGCCCGGAACGAACATCATTGTTCTTCTTAATCTTTCCATAATCGTAACTGATTATCGGAATAACCCGCGCACCTTCGGTCCCTGGCGCCGCGACTTATTCCTCAACCTAAACTAAGCCCAAACATCTTTTCCTGTGGCGCGCACGGCGGCGGCGGTCACCCTGGCACGGATGGTGCAATCCCTGGCTCCCTTGTCAACCGCCTTGATGTCAGCGTCCTCCAGTCCGAATTCGGTAAGAGTTTCCTCAATGACCTGACGGATCTGTCTGCCAAACTGAGCGGCTACAGAACTGTCGAGGTCGATGTGCAGACCTTTCGTCTCGGCCGGGGCGATCTGGATCATGATGTCACCTGACTCCAGCGTTCCGGCTACAGCGTTCTTTACTTCCATAGCGAAATGTACGATAAAAAAGTCATTAGTGTCCCTGAACCCTCAGGGGCGTGTTAATAATTATGTGTCAATCTCAAACAAAATCAACCCTCGGCGACTACAATCTTTCACATTATTCGGAATATTCCGAAAAATATATAACCACCGCGACGGGTCGCATCTTGTTCCGCCAAAGGTA
>SFOL01000133.1 GCA_004552385.1 Bacteroidales bacterium
GTCCGCGAAGCAGTCGCAACCCTTTCTGTCGTAAATATACCGCGCCTTCTGGAGCGAGTTCTCCTGAAGCGTCTCCCCCGTCTCCGGAATGTCCTCCGTGATCCCGAAATCCGCCGGAGTCACCAGCTCGAACCCTTCCCCCAGAATCTCGGAAGCCTCCCTCAGCTTCCCACGGTTGCCCGTCGCAAAAACTATTTTTGTCATATTTTCAAAAAAACTATTTTGAAGTCTCAATCATACAAAAGGAGAAAGTTCACAGTCTTTCCTGTTCCCCCACCCTCCTGTTAGAGATCTGGTACATCCGAAATCTGTACTGTTAACGATAGTAGTAAGTGATTGCCAACAGATTTTCTACCAGTATAACAATTCTTATATCATCCTGCCAACGAATCTTGACAAATCGATCTTTGTTTGAACCACGTTCCCCTGGAACATCAAACAGTAAAGATTCCGCTTCTTTCGGAACATAAAAGCCGGCTTGATGAGAAGTCATGTTGACATCATTAGCAGTTATAAAGCGACAAAAAGCCCTTCTTGATCTGTTTACTTGCGAAACAGCATAGTTAAAGATATCGCTCATACTTTCTTCTTCATTGTTTTTACCAATTGTTCTGCCACAGCTGTAACTAAAGGCACAACAACAGAATTCCCGCACTGGCGATAAGCCTGAACTTCAGAGACCGCATTAATAATGTATTCATCCGGATACCCCATAAGACGGGCACACTCACGAGGAGTAAGACGACGCGGATTGATACCGTCTCCCATACCAGAAAAAGGTCGATGAACGAGAACTTAGGCGTTTCGGGTCCGGGAAAAGGAACTTCGAAGAATTCCTTGAAGAAAAGTTCCAAATGATCATCTTTAAGAGCCAATCTGCCGCTTCCTTCTTTATCAAGAACCTCTTCAGCCATAAATGACAATGCCTCATTCAGACCTGCCGGGCTCAAGTATTTACGGTTATGCAGGTATTGAGTCAAAACAGACAGGCCGTCTTTAATTTCTTTTTTCTCACATTGGGCTAACAGCGCCTGAGAATCAATGCAAGTCAGATATGGATATCTTTCGCTATTATGCATCGCACAACGTATAAACTTGTCAAAGTTAAGAATTTTTTCTCATTACGACTATCTTATCAAGCAAGGGAAAATACCTGTGAATAGACCAACTTTTACTTTATCGCACGGATGCTACGATAATTGCACGCAAATATCCGCGGAATGAGTTGTTTACCAGATTTCGGGTCTTAGAAGCTGTTTATTATTTTCATGTTCCTTAGGATATTCAGAAAGTGACATGGTAGGCCATACCCGGCTTTGTGTCGATGTCGAGGGTTGTCCTGCCGTAGCGCAGGGAGCAAGGCCCTCCGAGGCGGGAGTGTATCACCGCCTTCCTCAGTTTGCCGCCGGACCATTCCATGTCAACCTCGAAGCCGCCCCGGGCCAGCAGTCCGGCCACGCTGCCGTCAGCCCATGCCGAAGGGAGGGCTGGAAGCAGGTGGATGAATCCCATGTGACTCTGGAGGAGCATCTCCGCTATTCCTGCGGTCCCGCCGAAGTTGCCGTCGATCTGGAAAGGCGGATGGGTGTCCCAAAGATTGTCCAACGTGCCGTTGGTCAGAAGGTTCCTGTACAGGGTGTAGGCTCTGTCGCCGTCAAGCAGGCGCGCCCACTGGTTCAGTTTCCACCCCATGCTCCAACCGGTTGCCCCGTCTCCTCGGTGATCCAGCGTCACGCGGGCGGCCTCGGCGAGTTCAGGTGCCGTCACGGGAGACATAGTGTGTCCCGGATGAAGTCCGAAAAGATGGTTGACGTGGCGGTGGCTGTCCTTAGGGTCATCGATGTCGCGGGACCATTCCATGATCTGACCGAAACGGCCAATTCTGTACGGAGGCAGATGGCTCTCCACGTGGAGCCATTCCTGGCGCTCCTGCTCATCAAGCCCCAGAAGCTCCGCCGCCGCTGCCGCGTCAAGCAGTATCTCCCTCGCCACGGCATGGGAGAATGTGGCTCCCTCGTCAATCGGCCCATGTTCCGGGGATGTCGAAGGGGTGGCGGTGTAGGTGCCGTCCGGACGCTTCCAAAGATGGTCGACGGTGAATCGGGCGCTGGAGCGGAGGACGTCGTAGCCGATCTCGCGCAGGAAAGTCGTGTCGCGGGTGTAGTCGTAGTAGTCCCAAAGATGGGTGGCGAGCCAAGGCCCGACCATCGGGCAGAGGTTCCAGGTCATGCTCTCGTCGTTCAGAGGCGAGGCGAAACCGAAAGGATTGCCGGAGATCGATGCCGTCCAGCCACGCGCGTTGTAGTACGAGCGTGCCACCCTCTCGCCAGGCTTCACGAGCGCGCGGACATAGTCAATAAAAGGTTCGACGCACTCCGGGAGGTTGGTCGGACAGGCCGGCCAGTAGTTCATCTGGACGTTGATGTTGTTGTGGTAGTCCACGCGCCACGGGCCGTCGACGTTGTTGTGCCATATTCCCTGAAGATTCGCCGGGAGGTTGCCTCCGCGCGACGAGGCGATCAGCAGATAGCGCCCGAACTGGAAGTAAAGCTCCTCCAGACCGGGGTCGGAAGCCCCTGAGCGATAGCGCTCCAGGCGCTCCGGAGTAGGCAGGTCCGCGGAAACCTGGTCGCCCGCCAAAGACAGGCTGACCCTTCCGAAGAGCGAGGTGTAGTCGGCGGTGTGCTCCCTCAGCAGGGCGGCGTACCCCTTCGAGGCGGCGGCCTCCACCCACTTCCCGGTCGTCTCCAGCGGATTTACCCCGACATAGGTCCTCGGATCCGTGAAGTCCGGTGAGAAATTCGCCTTGTAGTCAGTGTCGGCGGAAAGATAGAACACGACCTCGTCGGCGCCGGAAGCCTCCAAAACGTCATTCTTGTTGGAAGTCTTGCCGCCGTCCGCCGCCATCCTGACGCGCACGGCAAACCCCATCCCGTTGTTCTTCAAGGCTCCTGAATATACCAACCCGTCCTTTCCGTCAAGGGCGACACCGCCGTTGGCGGATGGGTTTGATGAATATTCCAACCTGAGGTTCTGCATTCCGGGACGGTCGGCACGGAAGCGCATAACCATCACGTTGGCCGGATAGGAGATGAAATATTCCCTGACATAATTGACTCCGCCGCTGGTGAAAGTCACCCTCGCCATGCCCTCGTCGAGCGAGAGAACACGGTGATAGTCAGTGACTGACGATGAGTCAACGCCTGTCCAGACCTTCAGCTCTCCGGCGGTGGTGAAATTCCCGAAGCGGTACTCTTTTTCCTTCGCTGCCGAGTAGGCCACCTTGCCGGTGAAATTGCGCTTGGTCAGCTCCGCCGCCTTGTCCGGATCGCCGTCCACAAATGCCTGGCGGATCTCCGGAAGGTATTTCGCGGCCTCTCTGTTGGCGTCCCAGTAGTGGGCAGCTCCGCCGGATGTGCCCGGGCCGCCACGCCAAAGGCTCTTCTCATTCAATGTGATACGCTCCGCCTGGATGGATCCCAGCACACTCGCGCCGATGCTTCCGTTGCCAAGCGGCAGGGACTGGGATTCCCATTCCGGATCCTCGGAGGTGGCCTTGGAGCCGCCAGAGAAGATCATTTTGCTATCCTTGGCCTTAGCCGTCCAAATCGGATGCTCCCTGAGGGAGGTAGGGGTGTCGAAACGTATTTCATGACGGATTGATACTGTGGTTAGTAGCGTCTTGTTCATAATTCTTATTGTCTTTAGCCATCGGCTTTGCCGGATGGGCGGCGGGATAAAAATAACAATTTTTTCTCATTACGACTATCTTATCAAGCAAGGGAAATTGCTTAAATTTGCAGGGTTGGCACGGGTGTTGCGCTCGTGCTTTGGCTTCGCCACGAGGGCGGAGCGGAGATATTCAAGAATATATTCAAAGGATATGAAGATTAAATCATTGATAGCGGCATCGCTGGCGGTAGTGGTCAGCACCGCGGCGTTCGGACAGTCACAAAGTTTCAAGCTCGGGAAATGGACCGAGATCCAGAACTCCATACTCAAGGAGCTTAACCGCTCTTATGTGGACTCGCTGCCAGTGGACAGGATCGAAAGGGCGGGCATCGACGCGATGCTGGGGAGCCTTGACCCTTACACGGTTTACATCCCGGAGGAGGAGAATGAGGACCTTATGATGATGATCAACAAGTCCTACGGGGGCATAGGAGCGTTGATCTACAAGCCCGAGAAGGACGGGAACGTCATCATCAACGAGCCTTACAAGGGGTCGCCGGCGGAGAAATACGGCCTCCGCTGCGGCGACGAGATCATGGAGATCGACGGGAAAAGCACCCATGGGCTGACCAGTCAGGAATGCTCCGACAGGATGAAGGGCAAGCCGGGCACTTCCGTCAGGTTCAAGATAAAGAGAGTACGCTCCAACGAGATCGAGGATGTCGTTGTCACGAGGGAGAGGATCCATCTTCCTGACATTGAATATGCCGGGATGCTCAACGACACGACCGGCTACATCTACCAGAGCGGATTCACGGAGAAT
>SFOL01000036.1 GCA_004552385.1 Bacteroidales bacterium
ATAGACAAGACTGACACAGAGTTCGGAGTCTACCTGCAGATAGACACCACGAGCAACTGACGGCCACGCGGCCCGGCAAGACAAAACAATAAAAATACGCTATCTTTGTTTATATGGATATTCAGAATAAGATACGCTGCCTCATTGTAGACGATGAGTTTCCCGCCCGCATACTGCTGAAAGAATTCATAGAGAAAGTGCCGAACCTGGAGCTCGTGGAGAGCTGCAAATCAGGCCTTGAGGCCCTGCCGATCATACAGGAGGGCCGCGTGGACCTGATGTTCCTCGACATCCAGATGCCAGACATAACGGGAGTCAACTTCCTAAAGATGCTTCCGACACGACCTCTCGTGGTCTTCACGACGGCCTACTCGGACTACGCCATAGAGAGCTACCAGCTTGACGTGCTCGACTACCTGCTCAAGCCTTTCTCATTCGACAGGTTCATGCAGTGCGTAGGCAAGGCGATGCAACGGATGTCCGACCGCAAGCCGCAGGAGACTCCGCCCACTCCCGCCGCCCAACCATCGGCCTCGACCGACACCCGCGCCGACCTTCCGGCAAGAGATGTTGACGTGAACGAGGGCGTCCTGATAGTGAAAGCCGACCATAAGATACACAGGATCAAGTATGCCAACATAACATACATAGAGGGCCTGCGCGAATACGTCACCATACACTGCCCTGGCGAGAAGATAATAACACTTGAGAGCCTGCGCAACCTGGAGGAGACCCTGCCGTCCACCATGTTCATGAGAGTTCACAAGTCTTACATAGTGCGGATAGACAAGATAAAAGCCCTCTATGGCGCCCAGCTGAAGCTGGACGGGGTGGATCCCTACATACCAATAGGCAAATCATATAAAGACCAGGTGCAAGACAAGCTGTTCAACATCTGAGCAGTGCGAAGGCGCTCGGCGCAAAAAGAGAATTAGCGAAAGATACAGTGGAAACAAAAAGGATCATTGCCATCATGGCGGCCCTGGCTATAGGCTCCGCCAGCGCCATGGCGCAAGACGACGTGGCGGCCGAGGAGATGGAGATAGAAAGCGAGGAGGCCCGGGCCGACTCGGCCGCTATGGCGGGGCTGCCGCGATATGAGGTCGACAGCCTGATTGCCGCGTGGTATTCAAAGAAGTCCAACGTGGTGAACGACTTCGTGCCAGACACATTGGCCCAGGCCGACCCTGTGATAGCCGGAGTGCCGGACGACGTCTTCATAGACCGCCTGCAGTCAATGATGTCACCCATCCCCATGGTCTACAACGACCAGGTGAGGCGGTTCATAGAGCTCTACGTGGTGCGCCGGCGCGACCTCGTCCAGCGCATGCTGGGTCTGAAAGATTACTACTTCCCCATATTCGAGAGCGTCTTGGAGCAGCACGGCATGCCTCTCGAGCTGAAATACATGTCGGTGATAGAGAGCGCGCTCAACCCCAACGCCCTGTCGCGGGTGGGAGCCTCGGGCTTGTGGCAGTTCATGCTCTTCACGGGCAAGAGGTATGGGCTGGAGGTGACGAGCTACGTTGACGAGAGGCGCGACCCTGCGAAAGCCACCGAGGCCGCCGCGGTGTTCCTGCAAGACCTGTATAACATGTATGGCGACTGGCACCTGGCCATAGCCGCCTACAACTGCGGGCCGGGCAACGTGAACAGGGCCATAGCCCGCTCGGGCGGGGTGAAAGACTTCTGGAAGATATACTACAACCTGCCCCGCGAGACCCGCGGCTACGTGCCGGCGTTCATAGCGGCGGCCTACGCAATGACGTACGCCAACGAGCACCACATATACGCGTCGGCCACCGAGGCACTGCCGCCGAGCGACACGGTCATGATATACCAGCCACTTCACTTCAACCAGGTGACATCGGTCATCGGCCTGCCCACAGAGACCATCCGCCAACTGAACCCCCAGTACAAGCACGACGTGATTCCCGCCACGGCGGACAAGACCTACTCGCTCGTGCTGCCCGTCAACGCGACCTTCGCCTTCGCAGCTTACGAGGACTCCATCTACGCCCGCGACCGCAAGACCTACTTCCCCGACAACAAGGTGGTGAAGATAGCCGAGGCCAAAGGCTACGTGTACGCGGGGCGCACGCCAGACGGCAAGGCGAAGCTCATATACACAGTCAAGAGGGGCGACGTGCCGGGCGGCATAGCCAAACGTTTCGGGGTGAGGCTGTCAGACCTCAACTATTGGAACAACATACGCCGCAACATGATCCGCGCCGGGCAGAAGCTCGTAATCTACGTGCCTAAAAACAAGGCCGGGCGATACGCGGGGATGGCCAAGATATCAAAATAGCACAACACGATGGGCATTACCACGCCTCGCATAAAGCCGTTGGCGCTCATCGCGCTCGCCGTAGCGGCATTGTCGCCCATAGGCCAAAGCGCAGCCCAGATAAGGTACGGGCTCAATGGCGGCCTTGAGTACAGCCCTCGCTATGGCGACGATGAGGGCAAGAGCAAAGCGCGGATGAACGAACAGCGCGGACGCATCAAACTGCGCGACGACGTGATATGGCACGCCGAGGCCGCCAACGTGGTCTACCCCCGGGCTGGCAACGTGAGCCTGCTCTCCGCCTCGCGCTACGGCATGACGGAGCGGCTGGAGCTGTCGACCTACCTGGTAGAAGACGTGGCCCGCCCCACCCTGTACGCCAAGCTGCTCATAGGCGTTTTCAACAAACGGTGGTTCGCCTCGTCGAGGTTCAACATAGCCAATGCGTATCCGGGCATGAGCCTGGCCAAGCGGCTGGAGGTGGAGCGCATCATAAAGCCGGACGCCAAGGTGCCACTGGTGTTCGAGGTGGGGCACGAGCTGCTCGTGTCTCGCGCATGGTTCACCGACCCCAACTGCTCAGACAACTCGGCCTACCTCATCTTGACCGGGGGAATCGGCGTGTACGGCGGCATCAGGTGCGCCAAGGGCGACACGATAGACCAGCCGCGCTTCCACTTCATAGCCAACAGGAGCGAGACCCTGATAGACAAGGGCTTCAGGGCGCGGTTCAAGATATGGGCCGACGGCAGGATAACCCGGCGCCTCTACGCCCACGGCGGGCTCGCATATCACACGGGCTTCTTCAGCAAGCACCATGCGGTGGAGATACAGGCCGAGGGCGAGTTCTTCTTTAACAGCCGCCTGAGCGCCAAGCTGGGCTTCCTGACCAGCTTCGCCCACTACAAGGGCATAGACAGCCATGCCGCCATATGGCCCATGGCGGACGTGTCGTTCTACTTCGGGAAGAGGAACAAGCGGACTGAGAGCAGCCTCTTCGGGCGCGGAGTGTATAAAGTGCGCTCCAAGATTATCAGACAGGAGCCGTAGCCTGATAAAAAAGATGGACATAGAGCTTGACAACAAGGAGTTCCAGAACGTCTGGCGCCTCATAACCGACACCAACTCGTCAATCTTCATGACGGGGCGTGCCGGCACGGGCAAGTCGACGTTCTTGCGCTACATTGTCGAGCACGTGAAGAAAAAGACCATAGTCCTGGCTCCCACGGGCATAGCCGCCGTCAATGCGGGCGGCGTGACGCTTCACTCGTTTTTCAAGATCCCCCTCCAGCCTTTCGCCCTCGACGACGTCAACTACTCCGACCCGCGGAGGGTGCGCGACATGCAGAAGTTCAGCTCGGAGAAGATAAAGCTGCTGCAAGAGGTCGAGCTTATCGTGATAGACGAGATATCAATGGTCCGGGCCGACGTGCTCGACTTCGTGGACCGCGTGCTTCGGACCTACGTGAGGCGCGGCCGCATACTACCCTTTGGCGGCAAGCAGATGCTGCTGGTGGGCGACGCCTTCCAGCTGGAGCCCGTGGTAAAGGGCCAGGACTGGGACATATTGCGGCGTTTTTACACCACGCCCTACTTCTTCGGGGCGAGAGTGTTCACGAGCATGAGCCTTGTGCAGGTTGAGCTGCGCAAGGTGTACAGGCAGAAAGAGGCCGAGTTCCTGTCAATGCTCGACAAGGTTCGCGTGGGAATGACGTCGCCCGCTGACATAGGGGCATTCAACCGTAGGGTCATGCCGGACTTCGAGCCCACCGACGGCCACATGTACATAACCCTGACGGCCACCCGCGCCACGTGCGACTTCATAAACGACAAGCACCTGAAAGAGCTCGGCGGTGATGAGCACATGTTCGAGGGGGTAATAAACGGCGACTTCCCCGAGGCCTCGCTTCCGACCAACAGACAGCTGACACTGAAAGAAGACGCCCAGGTGGTGTTCGTGAGGAATGACATGGAGAAGCGGTGGTACAACGGCACCGTGGGGCGCATAGTCAGAATAGAGGAAGAGGGCGTATGGGTGGAAGTGGAGGCGCAAGACAAGCCTCAGGAAGACGGCGCGGCCGCGCCAGAGAGATATTTCGTGGAGCCGGAGACGTGGGAGAACGTGAAATACCGGTATAACGAGGCCGCCCACAAGGTGGAGTCGGAGATCCTTGGGACCTACAGGCAGCTGCCGATGAAACTGGCGTGGGCCATAACGATACACAAGAGCCAGGGTTTGACGTTCGACAACGTCATAATAGACCTTGGCCGAGGCGCGTTCGCCTGCGGCCAGGTCTACGTGGCGTTGAGCCGCTGCCGCTCATTGGGCGGCATAGTGTTGCGCCAGCCCATCACGCTCAACGACATCAAGACCAACATGTTCGTAAGGGACTTCTCTTACGGGGCCAACGACCAGACCCTCATAAACAGCCAGCTGGAGCGGGCGAGGGCTCAGACCATGGCGGCGGGTGCGCGAGACGCGTTCCAGGCAGGAGACTACGCCCAGGCCGTGAACATGCTGCTGGACAGCCTGGCCTTGCAACCCGAGAAAATGAAAGATGGCGTGACGCGCCGCTACCTGGCCATGAAGATAGGCCGCGCCATGGGCCGCCTGGAAGCCGAGGCCGAACGCCTGGCCAAGAGCGAGCGCAAGATGCGCGAGAAGAACTTCGAGTTCGCCTACGAATACTACCTCCTGGCGGCGGAGTGCCTCCACAGCTACGGAGACGCGCGCGCGGCAAAAGCCAACGTCAACAAAGCGATAGCCCTGGCGCCCGACTACGCCGACGCGCTAAGCCTGCGAGCCGAGATTGAGATAGACGAGGGCGACTACAAGCAAGGCGTGGCGGACCTCGACATAGCCCTGCGCCCCGGGGCTTTAAAAAACAAGTCGAAACTGCGCGACGCCATATGGATGCGGGCCCGCGGACACGTCGGGATGCGCAACTGGGAAAAGGCGATGAACGACCTGAACGACCTGGCAAGCCAAGGCAGGCCGACGGCCGAAACCCTGAGAATGATGGCCGACGTGTGCCGCCACATGGACAGGGGTGACGAGGCGGACATGTATAAAAAGCTGGCCGACCGCATGGAGGCGGGTGAAGATGACGACGACGATGACTTTTAAGATGAGACGCATAACGGCACTGGCGGCCGCACTGGTCGGACTCGCCCTCGCAAGCACGGGGGCGGCGGCGCAGGTGAACACCAACAGGATGATGCAGATAGGGCGCAACGCACTGTATTTTGAGGACTATGTGCTCTCGATACAATACTTCAACCGCGTCATAATAGTCAAGCCCTACCTGGCCGACCCATATTACTACCGAGCCATCGCCAAATATTACCTTGACGACCTGACCGGTTGCGAGGCGGACTGCAGCACGGCCCTCGGCATAAACCCTTTCCTCATAGAGGCGTACAATCTGAGAGGAATAACGCGTCTGCGCCTTGACAACCCGGCCTCGGCACGCGAGGACTTCGAGAAAGGTCTTAGCTATGAGCCGAAAAACGTCAACATGCTGATGAACTCAGGCATAGCCAGCATCAACATGAAAGAGTATGACACCGCCATAGGCCAATATGATAAACTGCTGAAATTTGACAAGCGCAACGTGGCGGCCATACTATACCGCGGCATAGCACTCGTGGAGAAAGGTGACACTGCCGCGGCCCTGGGCGAGTTCGGCCGTGCCGCGAAACTGAACGCCTACTCGGCTGACGCCTTCACATACCTGGGCATGCTGCGCTATCAGACGCGCGACTTCAGCGGAGCCCTGGAGAGCTACAACCGCCTATCGGAGCTGCGGCCCAAAGACGCCTACGTCTTCGTGAACAGGGCCATCACGAAATACAACCTTGACGACATGAGAGGCTGCGAGGCGGACCTGGACGAAGCCTTGCGCCTGGACCCGAAGAACAAGATGGCGTATCAGAACCGGGGGCTCCTAAGAGCCGAGTCGGGCGACTTGAACCGCGCGGCGGACGACTTCTCGCACGCTCTGGCCTTAGACCCCGCCGACGACATCACCCTCTTCAACCGTGCGCTGACTTACATCAAGACCGGGCAGACCACCAACGCCCTGCAAGATCTTAACATAATAATAGCCAAGCACCCGGACTTTGGCGCCGCATATGCCCAGCGGGCCATCGTGAAGCGCCAGATGGGCGACATAAAAGGCTCGGAGACGGACTACATGACCGCCATGACCTTTGAGGAGGAACGGGCAAAACGAGCCGTCGGCAAGAGCGGCCCTGCCGCAACAGGCGCACAAGGCGCGACGGACGGCGGAGACGAGCATAAGAAAGGCTCGCGCGGCAAGAACGACAACGACATGCGCAAGTATGACAAGATGGTGGTGGTGGCCGACTTCGGAGACAACGACAAGAAGCTTAGGCAAGACAACCAGGAGAACATCCGCGGCCGGGTGCAAGACCGCGACATAGCCATCGACCTCGAGCCGGCCTTCAGCCTGTCATTCTTCACGGCAGACACGCTGCTGCCCAACGCGCCCTACTACAGCCCGTCGGTGGTGGAGTTCAACGCCCAGGGCCTCTCGGATCGCAAAATGGTGGTGACGAACCGCGAAGTGGCCAGCAACGAGGTGTCGGCCAAAGTTTACGGCATGATAGGCGAAGTGAACAAACGGCTCGACGACACCCCCGGCGACCCGGGCCTCCACCTGCTGCGCGGCACCCTGTACTCGATTGTCATGAACTACAACAGCGCCCTGACCGACTTCTCGGCCTGCCTGCAGAAGGAGCCAGACAACCGCGTGGCACTGTTCAACCGCGCCGCGGCCAGATATAAGATGGTGGAGACCATCCGCGACCTCGACGCGGGCGGAGGGCCGAACATAGACATGAGCGGCGGACTGATGAGCGGTAGCAGCCAAAGCATGCGCCACGAGGTAACCATACTCGACTACGACCTCGTCATGAGAGACCTCGAGAGTGTGCTCGCCATTGAGCCGGACAACGAATTCGCTTATTACAACATGAGCCTCGTGCTCTGCCAGCGCAAGCAGATGGACAAAGCCGAAGAGACGCTCAGCAAGGCCATAGGTCTGTATGACCAGTTCGCCGAGGCGTATTTCAACCGAGGCATAATACGGATCTACGTGGGACGCGAGGACGAGGGCATTGCGGACCTGAGCCGCGCGGGCGAGCTGGGCATGTACAAGGCTTATAACGTGATAAAACGCCACATGGAGAAAAAGTGACGCGCCACACGCGGCGAGGCGTTCCCCTGAAAGAGGCGGATAAACGCCACCCGTAAAAAAGAGGCGGGAACGTATTGCGCAAAATGGACAAAAGGCGTAACTTTGCGCCTGAATTGAATTCAATATTTTAAAGTAATCGTACGATGAAAAGGACATTCCAACCTTCGAACCGCAAGCGCATCAACAAGCACGGCTTCCGTCATAGGATGTCGACTGCTAATGGTCGCCGCGTTTTGGCAGCCCGTCGTGCCAAGGGTCGCAAGCAGCTCACTGTTTCCGACGAGGCCAAGGGCAAGGCTTATTAGTCTTAGAGACTGATTTAGCGATCAGAGATTCAAGCTCCGAAGAGATTCGGGGCTTTTTTTTTGGCTTGCGCCGAGCTCGGAACGCACAAAGCACCGAGGCGTTTATACGAAACTATCAGGAATAAATTATTACCTTTGAAAGATGAATGTGTTAACAACCATAGGGGTATGAGTTTTTTAAATTTCCTCAAGACAAAAATATTCTGGGCGCAAGTGGGTTTAGCCGTTGCCGCGACCATCGTGCTGCTCGTGCTGGTTAACTGGGGCCTCGACATCTACACGACAAGCGGCCGGACGGTCGTGGTGCCGACCCTCGTGGGCCACATGCAAAGCGAGGTGGAGGACGAGGTGCGCAATGGCGACCTGAGCCTCGTGCTGATAGACTCCATATACCGCTCGAGCGAGAAACCCGGCGTGATAGTGGACCAGATTCCCGAGGCTGGCAAAAAGGTCAAAAAGGGTCGCGCCATATACGTTACCATCAACGCCTTCACGAAAGAGATGACCACCATGCCCGCCCTTGTCAACTACTCATACCGCAATGCGGTCGTCAACCTGCAAAACGCCGGCCTGAGCCTGGGGCGGGTTGACTCCGTGCCAAGCCCCTATGACGGCCTCGTGCTTAAGCAGATGGTGGACGGACGCGAGGTGAACGCGGGCGACAGGCTGCCCAAGGGCACAGCCGTGAACCTCATGGTGGGTCATGGTCAGGCGGGCGGGTCCACCCACGTGCCGGACGTGACTGGCAAACCATACGACGAGGCACTCGTGGCCATCGCCGAGGCCACGATGACACTGGGCAACGTGGTGTGCGACGAGACCATCCGCACGGCCTCGGACACGGCCATGGCCATAGTTTATAAGCAATCGCCCCGAGCCGGCAGTGACAAGACTGTGGAGACGTGGACCCCACTGACCCTCTGGCTGACGACCGACGCCGAAAAGGTGGCCACAAGCTTACTGTCAGAATAAGAACCACAAGCGAGATGGCGCAGAACGAAGAGACAGAAGACGAACTGGAGCAGGACGACCCAGAGATGGAGGGCGACTCCCAAGCCGCGGGGCAGACATACGAGCACTTCCACTTCACCACAGACGGCGGTCAGAACCTGATAAGGATAGACAAATACGTGGTGGACCACGTGTCGCACGCGTCGCGCACCAAGGTCCAGGCGGCAGCCGACGCCGGCAACATACTCGTGAACGGCAAGCCCGTGAAGGCCAACTACCGCGTGAAGCCAGGCGACGAGATAAGCATCGTCATGAGCTATCCGCCGCGGGAGATTGAGATCGTGCCCCAAGACATCCCCCTTGACATCGTGTATGAAGACGAGTCGCTGCTCGTTGTCAACAAACCCGCCGGCATGTGCGTCCACCCCGCCGTGGGCAACCACGACGGCACACTGGTGAACGCCCTCGCATGGCATCTTCGCGGTCTGCCGATGTTCCAAGACGTGAAAGACCCCCGCCCCGGCCTGGTGCACAGGATAGACAAGGACACCTCGGGGCTGCTGGTGGTGGCGAAAAGCGAAAAAGCGAAACTGGCCCTCGCCCACCAATTTTTCGAGAAGAGCACAGAGCGCAGCTACGTGGCCCTGGTGTGGGGGCTTATGGAGTCTGACACGGGGACCATACGCGGCAACATAGGCAGGAGCGTGCGCGACCGGAAGGTGATGGACGTGTACCCGGAGGGCAGCGGCATAGGCAAGAGCGCCGTGACGCACTATGAGGTCATGGAGCGCCTGGGCTACGTGAGCCTCGTAAAGTGCCGACTTGAGACGGGGCGCACGCACCAGATACGCGCGCACTTCCGCCACATAGGCCACCCCCTGTTTGGCGACACCCACTACGGCGGCGACCAGATTTTGCGCGGGACGACGTTCCCCAAATACCGCCAGTTCGTAACCAACTGCCTTACCGCTCTGCCGAGGCAGGCCCTCCACGCCAAGACGCTCGGCTTCACCCACCCCGAGACCGGCGAGATGATGAGGTTCGACTCAGAAGTGGCGGACGACATGGCGGACGTGATCGACAGGTGGCGCAAATACGTAGAGAACAGATAGACAGGGCGCCAGAGAAGCCCATATACAGAAAATAAGACAGCAACAAGCGTGGAGACCGGCGGACACGAAGAGCCCCGCCCCCGCCACACGGAAAAAGCAAGACGATGAAAAAACGCATTGCGATAGTATACGGCGGCTACCAGAGCGAAGCCGAGGTTAGCGCGCGCAGCAAAGACGGTCTCATGGCCATGATGGACCACGACCGGTATGAACTTGTGCCGGTGAAAATAACGCGCCAGGAGTGGACCGCCGAACCCGACGGCAAAAGATTGCCCATAAACAGAGAGGACTTCTCATATACCGACGGCGGCGAGAGGAAGACGTTCGCCATGGCCTACATAACCATCCACGGCGTGCCAGGCGAGAACGGCCTGATGCCTGCCTACTTTGAGATGATAGGCATGCGGCACTCCACATGTCCCGCCCTGACGGGCGCCATGACGTTTGACAAATTCGTGTGCAACAGCTACCTGCGCTCCTTCGGCATAAACGTTGCCGACTCCATAAGAGTGCGCAAGGGGCAGACGGTGGACCCGCACGCGGTGGCGGAACGCATAGGGTTGCCCATGTTCATAAAGCCATCGGCCGCGGGGTCGAGCTTCGGCGTGACGAAAGTAAAGAGCGAGGCTCAGATAGCGCCCGCCATAGAGAACGCCCACAAGGAGAGCGACGACGTGATAATAGAGGCCTTCATGGACGGGACGGAGCTCACGTGCGGACTGTACAAGACGTCCGACAAGACTGTCATATTCCCCCTGACCGAGGTTCGCACGAGCAACGAGTTCTTTGACACTGACGCGAAGTACACCCCTGGCAAGACGAAGGAGATAACCCCGGCCGAGGTGAGCAAAGAGGTGGAGGAGAAAGTGAAAGCCACAGCCTCTGAAGTCTACGACCTCATGACGATGAAAGGCATAGTCCGCATAGACTTCATAGTTAAGAAAGACGGCACACCCTTCGTGCTTGAAGTCAACACCACGCCAGGCCAGACGGCCACGAGCTTCATCCCGCAGCAGATACGCGCGGCGGGCATGAAGGAGAAAGACGTCTTCAGCGACGTGATGGAGTCAATATTAAACTCATAAACAACGCCGAACGAATGAAATTCCTGATAGTAGGTCTTGGCAACATAGGCGACGAGTACGCCCACACGAGGCACAACACCGGCTTTGACATCGTGAGCCGCCTGGTGAAAGACGCCGGCTCCGACTTTTCGCAAGAGCGTTACGGCGACGTGGCCCGCATAAAAGTGAAAGGCCGCGAGCTGGTGGTGCTGAAGCCCAACACGTATATGAACTTGAGCGGCAAGGCCGTGCGCTACTGGGCCGACGCGGAGAAGGTGCAGCCGGAGAACATAGTGGTGGTGGTAGACGACCTTGCCCTGCCCGTCGGCACGATACGCCTGAAGGGCAGAGGGAGCGCTGGCGGCCACAACGGGCTGAAGAACATAACGGAGCTCCTCGGCACAGAGAACTACCCCCGCCTCCGCTTTGGCATAGGCAACGAGTTCAAGCGCGGGCAGCAGGTGGACTTCGTGCTGGGCCGATGGGACGCCGACGAGCAGGACCTGGTGGACGAGCGCATGGAGATGGCGGCGGAATGCATCCGCTCATTCGTCTGTATAGGCTTGCAACTGACGATGACGCAGTTCAACAACAAATAACCACGGACAAGTAAAAAAAAACGCGGGCGGCACGTCCGCCGACAAAGAAGGGAAGACGGAGAAATGGCCGAAACAGTCAGAATAGACAAGTTCCTCTGGGCCGTGAGGATATACAAGACCCGGTCCATAGCCGCCGAGGCCGTGAAGCGCGGCAAGGTGTCAATGGGCGGCGCGCAAGTGAAAAGCTCGCGAAACGTGAAGGTTGGCGACGTCATAGCCGTGAAAGTGCCAGCCGCCACACGTTCTTTCGAGATTATAAAACTGGCGCAGAACCGGATGGGCGCGAAACTGGTGAAAGACCACATAGTGGAGGTGACCCCGAGAGACCAGTTGGAGCAGATAGAACTCTACCACCTCCAGATGTCAATGCAGCGGCAGAAAGGCCTGGGCCGACCGACCAAGAAAGAGCGTCGCGACATAGACAGCTTCGTGGCCGACGGCTGGGCTGACGACGACGACTTCGACATAGACCTTGACGAGGAGGACGACGAGTAGGCATCGCCCACAGACAGGCGCAGGAGCGTCGCGCCGGCACAGACGCCATGCGGACGCAAACAAATAAAGAAGAAGGAGGCTAAAGAAGTGCATATAGCTCAGAAAAAGAGGAATGAGAGCATTGTGGAGTACATACTCTACATGTGGAACGTGGAGGACCTGATACGCGCCAACAAACTGGACATGAAGCGCATAGACGACACAGTGGTGTCAAAATACGGAGTGACGGACCCGATCGAGAGGCAGAAGCTGTACGACTGGTGGGACAACCTGTGCGAGATGATGAAGCGCGAGCATAAAGAGGAGGGCGGGCACCTGCAGATAATCGACATGCTGGCCAACGACCTGTATAACTTTCACCTCTACCTGCTCACCCGCCAAGAGGAAATCCCATACCAGAACGCCTTCCAGACGGCCTGGCCGGACATAAACCTGCTGACCACCAAGGTGAAAGGCGGCGACAAGATGCACCACGTCCTCTTGGGGCTTACCGCCATATATGACTACTACCTGTTGAAACTGCAGGGCAAGACGGTGTTGGCCGACACGACGAACGCCATAGTACGCATAAGCCACTTCCTGTCGTTGCTCAGCCAGAAATATCTGAAGGCGGAGCGTGAGCTGCACCCCGAGCGTGGCGTCAGCGACGACGGCGACTACGTGGCCCCCGCCAGCAAGGCGTAGGGGAGAGAGAGTCGGCAACAGGCGGAAAGACAAGAGAACGCATCGGCGCCCGATAGTCAAAAAAAATCAGCAAAATGAAAAAGAACGCATTATACGCCGCGGCCCTCATGACCTTGTTGGCCACCAGCGTCGCGGCTCAGGGGCTCAAGCCCGGCTTTGACAAAGAGGAATATATAGAATGCCTCTGCATGACGTCTCACATGGACAGCCTCAGCGTAGACAGAAAATACTTGAGCCCGGAGCCAAAGAGGTTTCACAAAAAATACGTCGCGCGCAAGACAGGCTTCGACAATGCGTGGGAGCTGTGGCAAGACGGCGACGGCGTTTGCGCAATATTGCTGCGCGCCACGGTATCGACCATGAGGAGCTGGGGCGCCAACTTCAACGCCGGCATGGTGCGCGCCGTCGGGACGTGCCACGTCGGGGCGGACAAGGCGTACGACCTGTGCGCCGACAGCTCGGCGTGCGTCCACTCGGGCTGGGTGGCAGGCCTGATGACCATGGCCGACGACATAAAGAGCAAAATAGACTCGTGCTACAAGAGCGGGTGCCGCGACTTCATCGTGGCGGGCCACAGCCAAGGCGGCGCCCTGAGCTACCTTACGACGGCCATGCTGAGGCGTATGCAGGCCAAAGGCGAGATGCCCTCCGACATAAGGTTCAAGACCTACGCCAGCGCCGCCCCCAAGCCCGGCGACTACCTCTTCGCCATGAATTACGAGGCTATGACGCAAGGCGGATGGTCGATAACCGTTGTGAACGCCGACGACTGGGTGCCCGAGACCCCGCTGAGCGTGCAACGCCCGACGGACTTCCGCCCCACGAACCCGTTCGCGAATATGGACGAGCTGACGGGAGACCTGGGCGTGATGCAAAAAGCAAGGATAAACTTCCTGTATAACAGGCTGAACAAGCCTACCGACAAGTCGGTAGGCAACCTGACGAAATATCTGGGAGACGTGGTTGGCGAGATGCTCGAAGAGGCCAACGAATGGTACGCCCGCCCCCGGTATGCCGACTGCGCCAACTACGCCCGATGCGGGCAATATTACATACTGATGCCCGACGCCGAATATTACGCCAAGCACCCACACAAAGCCGCCGACGCCTTTGAGCACCACCAGTACATATCATATTACGAGCTGGCTCAGAAGATAAAAGAATAGGCCTGGGCAGACAAGGCACGCACCACTTAAGAAAAAGAGAAAAAATGACAGCTATTATCCAGGTGACGACAAGTCAAGATGCGGAATCGTTCATCAACCTGCCCTACGTCCTCTACCGCGGCGATGCTCATTGGGTGCCCCCGATCCGCAAGGCGGAGCGCAGGCTCTTCGACCCGGCGCAGAACCCCGCCTACCGTTTTTGCGAAGTGAGCCGCTGGGTGGCCTTGGACGATGACGGGAAGTGCCGCGGGCGCGTGGCAGCCATAGTGAACCACAGGTGGAACGACAAGACAGGCAGCAAGACCGGGCGCATATCGCGCTTCGAGGCGGAAGACGACCCGGTCCTGGCGCACCGCTTGCTCCAGGCCGCCGAGTTGTGGCTACGGGCGCGTGGAATGGAATATGCCGCCGGCCCCTTGGGCTTCAGCAACCTGGACCAGCAGGGGCTGACCGTCATGGGCTTTGACCGCATGGCGGCATTAGGCTCGTCGCTGACGAAGCCGTATTACGTAGAGATGTTCAGGCACGAAGGATACGAGCCTTTGCAGGACTGGAATGAATACCGCCTGACAGTACCGTTCACCGTCCCTCCGAAGGTTAAGGCCATAGCCGACGCCGCGCGCGGACGTTTCGGACTGCGCCTGCGCACATTCTCATCTCTCGACGAAGTAAAAAAGGCGGCCCCGGTCCTGATGAGCCTCTTTGACAAGAACTTCGAGCCCCTCTTCGGCACATACCCTTTTGACGAAGAAATGAAGCAGTACTACACGAGCATGTTTCTCGACATCCTGGACCACAGGCTGGTAGTGGCAGTAAACGACGAGCAGGCCGGCGGCAAGCCTGTGGGTTTCATCGTGGCCATGCCATCGGTGGTGAAACCCCTCAGGCGGGCGTGGGGCGACATAGGCCTGATGGACGCCACGGGCGTATGGATGGCCATGCGTCGCGCCACGGAGGCGGAGATACTTCTTGCCGCCGTCTCGCCCGAGGCGCGGATGCGCGGCGCCTTCTCGTTGCTGATAGAATGCCTGATAGAACGGATGTCGGCCCGCGGAATACGCCACGTGGAGACGACCGCGATACTTAGCAACAACGACCGCGCGGCCTCGATAGTTAAAGAGTTCACGCACGAGAGGCACAAGCAGAAGATGTGCTTCATTAAGGGGATATAGACAGGGAAAAGCAACTACAGAAAAAACAATGAGACATGACGGACAAAGAAAATGAGATAGCAATAAAGGCCATGGAGTAGAACTCCGTAAAGATTTTCGCACACACCTTTTCTCAGAGGCACATAGCGGAAGTCGACAATCAGGATGGGGTGATCAACTCGAAAATCCACAATGTGTTCATCGCCGCAGCCAATGTCTTCAGCCGTATGGACGATCTGTTCCTTTTCGGACACAGCAAGATCGTCGATCCCAGAGGCAGAGTTCTGCGCGAATCCGAGACGGAGGGAGACGATGTGCTCGTTGAGACCATCGATCTCGATTCCGTGTACGAGCATCGCGCCTGCATGCCCAGCCTCAAGGATCGCCACCCCGAAACCTACGATGCGTTCATCGAACCGGTGAACGTGTAAGCACAGCGAAAGCGGGCGGTGCGCAAATCATTTGCCGCGCCGCCTGCAAATTAAGCCTTTGGCTTTATTATAATGGAGGAAAATAAAATGTCTGGATTACTTGACGGCGTAGTCGTACTCGACCTTACGCGTGTTCTTGCAGGCCCCTACTGCGGAATGATAATGGCCGATATGGGCGCGACCGTAATTAAGCTCGAAAACCCGGCCGGCGGCGACGATACGCGCAAAATGGGCCCGTTTGTTAACGAAAACAGCGTTTATTATGCAAACTTCAACAGAAGCAAGCTCGGCTGCACGCTCAATCTCAAGGCTCCCGAAGGAAAAGAGATTTTCAAAGAGCTTGTAAAGAAGGCCGACATTGTTATTGAGAACTACCGTCCCGGCACCATGGAAAAGCTCGGTCTCGGCTACGATGTTCTCAAGGAAATAAATCCCGCGATAATCTACGGCGCAGTCTCCGGCTTCGGCCACACCGGCCCGCTGAGCAGACGCGCAGGCTATGACATAGTCGGTCAGGCAATGGGCGGCCTTATGAGCACCACCGGCTGGCCCGACGGCGAGCCGACCCGTTCCGGCACCCCCATGGGCGACGTCCTCGGCGGCCTGAACCTCACCATCGGCGTCCTTGCCGCGCTGAATAACCGCCAGAAGACCGGCCTTGGCGAAAAGGTCGACGTCGCGCTGGTCGACTCCGTTGCGTCCGCGATGGAGAACATAACCATGATTTATCAGGCCACCGGCCGCATCCCCCAGCGCATAGGCAACCGCTATGAGTCTACATATCCGTACGACTCCTTCCCCGCGAAGGACGGCAACGTCATTATTGCTGCCGGCAACAACAAGCTCTTTGCTATCCTGTGCCAGGTCATGGGTCAGCCGGAGCTGGCTCAGGATCCGCGCTTCGTCGAGATAAAGGATCGCGTTGCAAACCATGCGCCCCTGCGCAGAATCGTCTCCGCGTGGAGCGAGAACTACACCATCGCCGAGATCGACCAGATGCTCAACTCCGCCGGCTGCCCCGCCAGCGCCGTCAACACCATCGACAGACTCGTTGTC
>SFOL01000134.1 GCA_004552385.1 Bacteroidales bacterium
CGCATTGCTTTACTCAAGAATATGAGTTCCTTGCCTGTGGGGTGCGGTGCGTAGTTTCACCGTCTTGTAAACTCGCTCTGCGAGTTGTCGTAATTCAAGTAGTATTTGCCTTTCGTCAAGGTTGATATGTTAATGGCTTTGCCATAGCCCTTGAACACGATGCCGCCATACTGGTCGTAGACCTCGTAAAGGGTCTCTCCGCTAAAAGTTATCTCGGAATTTGATGCCTTATAGCTTACTTTGGGCGTGGATGACGCTACCACGGCTTCGCGAGAGAACGACTGGGCTCTGCGGTTGACTGTCGTCTGGCGCACCCGGAACTTGTTAATGCCGCTATGAGTGCGGATTTTTGCCTCGTAACGGTTGGGCTGGTTGTGGCCTTTACCCATCACTTCGCCCACTTTCACCCATTTGTTCCACCTGTATTGCTCAATGACGAAAGGCAGCGGCCCCGTCTCGCCTTGCGTGGAGAAGGTCAGGACGCCATCTGTGGCTTTGACCGACTCGATCTTGGCGGGCTTTTGCACTTGCAGTGCGTTGGCGTTGAGCACCATCGGGGTGCAGTCGTCTTTATATCGGATGACGATGTTCACGTCGTCACCCAACTTCAAGTCATAGATACTGAGGTCTATCTCGAAAGCGCTCGAGTTTATCTCGTCTGTCGTTATTGTCCCATTCACGGTCACCTCATAGGCGCAAAAGCCCACACCCGACGGCGCGAACGGGTTCTTGACATATATGTTCTCTCCTTGATACGTGCCCTTAACGACAAGTTCCTCAGCCGATGCCGCTTGCTCTGATGCAAGCATGGCCAACGCTGTGGCAATCGCACAGAGTGTTTTACTCATTTTTTAGTTTTGCGTTTTCGACACCCAATTTTAATCATTTTTACGGATAAAGGCAAGTTTTTCGCTTTCGAGTTCCTATTTTATTTTCTCAACCCAACGACCGTCGTCCTTAATTATCTGTTTTAGAGTAGCTAAGGCCTCCGATTGGTCAATTGATCTCTTCACTACTTCTTTCCCGCGGTATAGGGATATCTTGCCTCTTCCTGCGCCCACGTATCCGTAGTCGGCGTCGGCCATCTCGCCAATGCCGTTCACTATGCACCCCATGATGCCGATCTTAAGCCCTGCCAGGCCTCCAAGCTCTTTCTTTATCTCCGCCACGGTCTCCTGGATGTCGTACAGCGTGCGGCCGCACCCGGGGCATGAGATGAATTCAGTCCTGTCGAATCTTGCGCGGCAGGCCTGTAGCAACAGCTGTCCGCTCTCGGCGGCATCATCCGCGTCGACGCCTGGCGCACTTATGCACATACCGTCCAAGAGCCCGTCAATGAACAGTCCGCCCATGTCGGCCGACATCTCCAGTTGAAGCTCTCTCACGCTCTCAGCCCTGCTCTCGTAGACTCCCACCAGAGGCAGCTTGCAACCCGCCGCGCTCAGTGCCATTGACATGGCGCGAAGTTCCGCCATGGGGTTGCCGCTCTCGGTCTTGCCGAACAATGTCGCGCCTTTCGCTTTTTCAAGCTGCGCCATGACTTTGCCGCTCACTATGTCTCCAAGCGTCACGACGTATTTGCCGCCCGTTGCCGCCTCTCGCATGCCGCTTAGCGGCTTCGGAAGCTCATTGATTATGAAGTCAGCTGATTTGGCGACCTCGGAGTGCGTCACCACAAAAATCACCGGTGCCTTAGCCCCGCCAATGCCCTCAGCGTTTTCGTCGGTCTCCCTGCGCTGGTAGGTGTACGGCGAGTAGCGGCTCATGTCGACCGTCGGCACGGCTGGCGCCGTGCGTAAGCGTTGGCAGTAGTCCACCAGTTGCCGCGCCACGGGAATCTCGGCCTCTGGAGCCTCTGTCAGAGACACTCGGATGGTGTCGCCCAGCCCGTCGTTAAGCAGAGCTCCTATGCCCGCTGCCGATTTTATGCGTCCCTCAGCGTCGCTGCCTGCCTCCGTCACGCCGAGGTGGAGAGGGTATACGTTGCCGCGCCTGCGCAAGGTGGCGGACAGGAGGCGGACGGTCTCCACCATCACGCGCGTGTTGCTGCTCTTTATGCTTATGGCTAAATCTCTGAAACCAAGCTCCTCAAAGGCGTCAAGATACTCGGTGCACGATGCCACCATGCCCTCCGGGGTGTCTCCATATTTAGCCATCACGCGGTCCGACAGCGAGCCGTGGTTTACGCCTATGCGTATGGCTGTCTTGTTCGTTTTGCATATCCCCACCAGCGGGCGCAGTTTTTCCACTATCAGCTCGTGCCACTCCTGGTCGGTCAGCTTGTCGGCGTCT
Organism: Bacteroidales bacterium; assembly: GCA_004552385.1. Taxonomy (GTDB): domain Bacteria; phylum Bacteroidota; class Bacteroidia; order Bacteroidales; family Marinilabiliaceae; genus W3P20-009. The sequence goes on from SFOL01000134.1 coordinate 2,293, forward strand.
TTGTTGAATCTTTTGGCCTCGCCTGTGTAGTTGCCTGGGTTTATGCGCACTGCCTCCACCAGCGTTGCGGCAGTCTCCGCGGCCTTGGGGTTGAAGTGCACGTCGGCGACCAGGGGTGTGCGGAATCCCCTTTTTTTCAGCTCTTTGCTTATCTCCCCTATGCTTTTGGCCTCACGTTCGCCTTGAGTGGTGAGGCGAACTATCTCGCCGCCGGCGTCTATTATCCTTACGCTCTGCTCCGCGCTGCCGGCCACGTCGTTGGTGTCGGTGGTGGTCATTGACTGTATGCGGATCGGCGCGTCGCCTCCCATGGCCATGCCGCCTATTTCTATTTGGCTGGTCAGTTGGCGCTCATATCTGAATAGCGACGGGCAGTAGCCGTCATTAGCTATCTTGTTCATTACCTTTGCTTTTTCTTGCCGCGAAGATAACCATAACATCTATCAATTATGCTATTTATGCTTTCGCCGCTTTCGCTCCGGCCTACCGTTTTCTTTGGCCGTCTTTACCGCCTGTCGCGTTTTCGTGCGTCAGGGGTGTAATCATAACTCGTGACGACGTCAACTTTTTTTTGAGCCTTGCCTGGTCTGTCTTTATAGTCATCAAACGCCTGCTATGCCAAGCGTCCGTCGCTCCTATGCGTCGCCTAATTTCATGTTCCGCCTTGTCGCCTTGGCTGTCAGAGTCATGGAGGTCATTATGGCATTCTGAGCATGTCTCCTGCTTGCGAGGACGCGCGCGCTCAGCCGTTATCCGATGCTGCTGTCATGCTTATTGTCAAATCATTGTCTTGTCCCTTTTCTCACCTTGCCAACTCTTTTGCCCATGCGTTTCCCCGCTCTTTTGTCCATCCCTTCTGATACACAAAAAAAAAGTGAGTCCCGCCCTTGCTTGAGGGGCGGGACTCGCATCGCATTGCTTGTAAGATAATCTAATTAGTGACAGCCTTCCGGGCAGCGTAGCTGATCTTGAGGGCCTGAGCCTTCCTGAGAGCCTGCTTGATGTCGGTGATTGTACCCATCTGGATGTCGGAGTCGGCCTTGATGGAGACCGTCATTTTGGGGCGGTCAGCCTCGCTGAGACCCTCGCGCTCCTGGAGAATGTAATCCTCAATGCCGTCTACTGTGGCGTATGAGTCATTCAACTGGATGCGGGGCTCGGTGCCGTACTTCTTTGTTTGGACAGGCTTACCTACGTATATGTAGCTCACCAGAGATTTCTGCTCGAGCTTCGTAATTTCGGTAGCCTCTGGCAGTTTAACCTTGACTATCAGCGTGACCTCTTTCATGTTCGAAGCGACCATGAAGAAGAACAGAAGCATGAACACGATGTCAGG
>SFOL01000135.1 GCA_004552385.1 Bacteroidales bacterium
AAAGATCTAAGACCATCATACAGGCACAAGCTGGAAGATAAGCCAAACACATCATAGGCTCACGGCCTACCGAGGTCTATAAAACGGGAAGGTTGCACAGCGATGAAATGCAAAAGTCCGAGACAAAAAACGCGGGAACATAAACAAAACGCTCGGCAGGAGCGGTGCATCACATCCAAAGCTAATATAGGGAATATTTGTCGAAAATGTGCGAGATGTTCAAATTTAACACTACAGATAGAAAAAGCCCGAAACGTCATCTTCCGTTTCGGGCTTTGAGCTATGCTCGGCTAATGTGGCGAACCGCCGCTCGCTCATTAGAATGAGACATCGGCGAGGAGAGCAAAGACGAGCGGGGCGTTCCAATTGATAGCCACCTCGTTTGTAGAGTAGCTGCACTCCTGGTCGGCATAGGCTTTAGCCGGATAGGAGCTGCGCGTCTCGACTCCGCCACAATCCGCCGGCACCACGGTGTTGGGTCCTCCGGCGAGGAAGCCTGGCACAGGCTCGGCTATACCATCGGCGGCAGAGGGGCGGTGGTGAATGTTCATAGGCGGGCGACTACCTACGCCTGTGACGAATGAATAGCCCGTCGCATTGCGTCCGAAGATGTAGTGAAGATCGTCACGAAGCGAGGCTACATAATCAGAGCGGGTTGGCAGACATTTATAGGCCACGGCTTTCAGCATTGCCGAATTGGCCACAAAAGAATTACTCCCCCAATCGAATAATGACATCGATAGGCGTATTGGCGAAGCCTCAGCCGCAGCCAAAAGAGAATCTGCCACTTGTGCGAGTTCCTCGACGGCGTTGATGCCGGGCAAGGAGCGGTTGGCGGACGCCATGGAATAAAAGGCGAGTGGGGCCACACAGCCCCATGAGGGCAGGGAGCAAGTCTTAACATGAGCCGCGGCGTCGGCGGCGTAGGCATCATCTCCTGTCAGGAGCCACATCTCGGTGGAAGCCCAGAACCATTCGTCGGATACGTCGCCGTCTCCATATTCGCCAGTTGAGACATCATCGGGGTTGTGGAAAATAACGTCAGGATTCGCTTTAGCCCAGGCGTAAGCCTTAGCCGCAACAGTCCGGCACGAGTCAGCCAAAGGCTTGAGGGACTCGGACCTAAGCGGCAGAGTGCGCGAGGCGAAAGCCGCTGTGGCAGCCAAGTCGAGAGCCGCGGCTGTACTCTTAGCGACGACATACCTCTGCATGTGGCAGTCGGCGGGCATAATGAAGCCCTCGAAGCTGAGAGAGGTCAGCTTGGCATAGACGCCCCCGTCGGCCGGGTCTTGCATGGAGAGCATCCAGCGGAGATTGTAGAGAGTCTCGCTGGTGAGATCGGGCGAGGCGCTTCCGCTCTCCGGGATTGAGAGGGCGAGAGTGTCGGCTACACTGGCGAAAAGGTCAGACGCGAGCAGGAGCGTGTAGGTGGAGATTGCGCTGTTGACAATGTACTTATTATAGTCTCCGGCGTCATACCATCCGCCGGGCAAGGACAGGCGCGTCCCCTCGGGGCGAGACTCAGAAGCCGCTGATTTATGGACCAGGACGAGAGTGTCGGGATGACCTGCGGAGCGAGCCCACTTGCCGCCATGAAGCTCGTCAATAGCCATGGAGGCTCGATTGTAATAGAATGCGCGGGCGGCTGACGTAAGCGCAGCCTGGTGAGGGCGTGGCGTGATGCGGAATGAAGGCGAGAGTATAGAATCATCGACAGATATTACATAACAGCCCTCGGCAGAGAGCCGAGAGAAATCAATCTGACGCACACTGTCGCCAGCCTCGGGCCAGAAAGCGGGAGCCGAGACGTCGCCCGACAAGACGGTCCTTCCATCGCAATCAAGGACAGAGAACTTTTCTCCTTTAGAAAAGAGGAGGGCCATCTTAGCGTCGGTTGGCGCATAGCCGCACTGGTCGACCATAATCGCGCTATTATCGCAAAGCGCAGGCTTCGACCCGCAAGATGTGAGCACTGCCGCAAAAGCAACAGTTGCGAGGGAGAGAATAGTTTTTATCATAAGACTAAGAATAAGACACTTACGCACACGTGCGCAAGAAAGCTCACGGATTAGCTCAGAGAAGAGGCGTAGCCTCGCTTGACAGCCTTTGAACGCCACAAGAAGAAAAGCAGAGCCGCCACAAGAGCCGCGCAACAGCCGACGAGAGGTCCAAACCAGTCGGAGCCCGGCATGAGGTTGAGACACTCCGGAGCCACGAAAACGTAGGACGTGCAGACCGCGGTCATCCACAACGCTGGTACGAGAGTAATGACGAACGGCTTGTGCGAAAGAGTGAAATAGACAGTAATGGACCAGAGCGTGAAGACAGACAACGCCTGATTGCACCATGCGAAGTATCGCCAGATGATATTGAAGCCGTTCTTATCCTCAAGGCTGAAGAGCAGCACCCCGAAAGTTAGCAGGAAAAGGGGTATGGAGATGGCGAGACGCTTAGGTATGGACTTTTGTTCGATGCGAAGAGAATCGGCCACGATAAGGCGCGCAGAACGCAGAGCCGTGTCGCCAGAGGTAATAGGCGCCGCCACGATACCTAAAATGGCAAGGATACTGCCAAAATAGCCAAGCCACTCGTGCGAGAGCGTGGTGGCGACACCCGCCCCGGTGTAGGCCAACCCAGTGGCGCTATTGACCGCACCATGCTCACCAAAGAAGGCCGTGGCGGCGGCAGCCCATATTAGAGCGACCACACCCTCGGTAACCATAGCTCCGTAGAAGACGGGTCGCCCGTGTCGAGAATCCTTAAGGCAGCGCGCCATAAGCGGAGACTGAGTGGCATGGAAGCCAGAGATGGCTCCGCAGGCGATAGAGACGAACATCATGGGAAAGATGGGATTTCCCTCGTATTTGGTGCCGAACCCGTCCCACATCTCGGGCAACTCGGGACGGTAGATGAAAATGCCGAAAAGGATGCCCACGGCCATGAAAATGAGGGCGAAGGCGAAGATGGGATAAAAACGTCCAATGACCCTGTCGATGGGCAACATCGTGGCCGCGACGTAATAGACAAAAATGACTATTATCCAGAAAGTTGGCGTTGCCCAATCTGGCGTCATGCCAGCAAGGAGCTCGGCCGGTCCGGAAATGAACACAGCACCAACGAGGACCATAAGCACGACGGTGATAACACCAAATACAACTTTGGTACGGCGGCCAAGATAACGTCCAATAATCTCAGGGAGGCTCTCGCCGTCGTGGGCAAGGCTCATCATCGCCGCCACGAAATCATGCACCGCGCCGGCAAAGATGGTACCGAAGACAATCCACAAGTAACTGGCAGTACCGAACTTTGCGCCCATTATGGCACCGAAGATGGGGCCAAGGCCGGCTATGTTAAGAAACTGTATCATGTAGACCTTCCACGTTGGCAGAGGAAGGTAGTCTACACCATCAGGGTGTGATATGGCCGGAGTTGGTTTGCTGAAATCATAACCCAGCACCCTCTCCACGAAGCGGCCGTAGAAGAAATAGCCAATGACGAGGGCGGCAAGGGCGATAATGAATGTAATCATTTCGATTAGTAAATATATGTAAACGCGAATATATGCATTTTATGCGCTTATAATTCT
>SFOL01000001.1 GCA_004552385.1 Bacteroidales bacterium
AAAAACATCTCCTATTTCGCTAATTTTCAGCTTGTTATATATAGCTAAATTATGTGCGTGATTTGGTCGAACTCACGTTAAATAGAAAAATAAACACATAACAAAATGACAAAGAACAAAGCTCACCCCTTCAGTGAAGGAGGGGGTGAGCTTTGTTCTTTTAAGTCGTTACGAAGAGAGGCTAAGTCACTTTTCCGCATTAAAGCCTATCAGGCGGCGGATGCTCTCCACATCGGGGCTTGCCAGCGACATCCCGACCCTATCGGACACCGAGACCCAATCCACACGGCCGCGGACTGTGCGAAGCAGCTCCACGAGTTCGAACGTCTCATCGCCTGCCTCCGAATAGTCTTTCTGATAGAGTTCCGAATCATGCGCGAACTTAACCCCCTCGCCTATGAGCAGAGTTAGGCGTCCGGCCTCGTCAATAACGGCATCGGGGCCTTTGCCGTCGGCAAAAGCCAACGCCTTGCGAGCGCACCACCAGAACTCGGCGTAGCTCGTCGTGTCCCATGCAAAAATGGAAATCTTCTGGTGGGCGATAAGCGCGGCCAACGGGTCCATGACGTCGGAATTGGCATCTTCGGGGCATATACGCACATCGGCCCCGAGCGCGACGAGGGTCTGCGCAAAAGCGACAGAGCGCGGAGCGACCCTGACGGAGCAGGCCACTCGAAGCCCCTTTAGCGGACTGCGCCCTTCGTACTCACGTCGAAGAGCCTCAAAGTCGGCAAGTTCCTCCTTTGCCGCATCCATCAGTTCGCCGCCCTGCTCATATAGCCCGTCATCGGCTATCTTGTATGTGTAGTCGGTCCTGTCTACGTACTCAAACATAATGCGAGTGTCTTGGTTCTATGCGGGCAAAGGTATCAAATAAATCAGTCCCGCGGAAAAACGGGAGCGCCTAAGCTTACTGGCGCACCCGCCTTGCCGCGGGACTGACATACGAGACTGCCGACTAATCCATTCCGTCAATGGTCACTATGTCGCCATTCTCGTCATACTTCAGCTCGCAGACCTTGAGGCTGCGCAGCCACGTCTTGCCGCCGCTCGGCACGCAGTCATGATGGAAGAGCCACCACTTGCCCTCGTACTCCACAATGCAGTGGTGGGTGGTCCACCCTACCACGGGCGTCAGGATGACTCCGCGGTACGTGAACGGCCCCATGGGGCTGTCGCCCACGGCGTAGCAGAGCATGTGCGAGTCGCCCGTAGAGTAGGAGTAGTAATACTTCCCATTATACTTATGCATCCACGAGGCCTCAAAGAACCTGTGCGGATCCGACGCCTTCATCGGCGTGCCGTCGGCATTGAGAATTTTGACGTCGACCGGCGCCTGCGCGAACTGCTTCATGTCGTCGGACAATATGGTGACCTTAGGGCAGAGGGCGGGTTCATCGCCCTCGGGCAAGATGGCCGACTCGAGAGCCTTGTTGTCGCGATAGCGCTGAAGCTGCCCACCCCAGAGTCCGCCGAAGTAGACATAAAACTTTCCGCCGTCCTCAAAGACGCACTGGTCGATACTGTAACTGCCGCGTATGGGGTCGGGCTCGGGGATGAAAGGTCCCTCGGGGCGGTCGGCTATGGCCACGCCCATGCGAAAGATGTCGTTCTGATCCTTGAGCGGGAAGTAGAGGTAGAACTTGCCGTCTTTGCCCTTGGCGCAGTCGCAGTCCCAAAGCTGCCGCCCATGCCAAGGGATGTCTTTCGTGTCGAGGATCACGCCATGGTCAACCACCGGGGCGGTCATAGGGTCGCCCTCAATGGAGAAGACGTGATAGTCCTTCATGTTGAAGTGGTCGCCATTGTCGTTTTCGGGAATTCCGCTCTCCCAGTCGTGAGACGGGTATATGTACAGTTTGCCGTCCCAGACGTGAGCGGAAGGGTCCGCCATATAGTCGTTCGGTACGAGGTATCTTTTTTTCATATCTTATTACAATATAACAGATTACACAATCAACCTTGCAACAGTCGGTTAATAGACTCAGTTTGCAGCTCCGTCGGCAAGTATGTCACGGACAAAGGGCTTAGGCTCACCGTCGCGGTCGAAGAGCAACGGATAATCCGTGCGGCCAAGCACGGGGAAGTCGTTCTTCCACGAGTCGCCGTCTCTGACACCCCAAACCGTCACTCGCTTTATGTCCGCCGAGCGGCTGATGAATATATCCCAGAACATGCGCATACGTGTGTTCCACACCGCGCTGATGCTGTCAGAGAGTCCGGAGCGGAACGGGTCAATATCCAGCTTTGCGGAGGGTAGCGAGTCGCCAACCGTCACGTCGGCGCTCTGCGTGACCGTGGGCAGCGCGCCCATGTCCCATTCCGTTATCATGACCGGCAATCCGATTTTCTTAAAATCGTCAAGCGTTTGAACCACAGACGCCGAGTCGGGATAGTCAATCCCCATGTGCCCCTGGAGCCCCATGGCGTCAAGGCGGATCCCGCGGCTCCTGATGGAGTCGATGAGTGCCAGGTAGCCGGCGCGTCGGCCGGGGTTGGTCATGCCGTAGTCGTTTATGTAGATCTCGGCATCCGGGTCGATCTGATGCGTGAGCTCAAGGGCCTCATAGATGAAGTTGTAGCCCAAGGCGCGCGAATAGGGGCTGTCTCTCAGCCCGCCGTCCTCGACGATGACCTCATTACACACGTCCCAGCCCTTCACGCGCCCTTTGTACCTGCCGACGACGGTCTTAATGTGGTCAACCATACGCTGGCGCAAGACCTCGGCGGAGACCTCGTTGCCTGCGGAGTCCACAAAAAACCAGGGGGCTGCCATAGAGTGCCACACCAGGCAATGGCCAATGACCTCCATGCCGTTGGCCTCGGCGAAAGCCATGAGGCTGTCAGCTCCGGCGAAGTCGTAACGCCCCTCCTCGGGGTGTATGTATTGGCACTTCATGACGTTCTCCGCCACGATGGAGTTAAAATGCCTCTTAATGATGGCCGTACCCACTGAGTCGCGGCCCGCCATCTGCTCGCCATTTGCGGCTACGCCAATGGTGAAACGGTCGCCCACCACATCTTTGAGCCCCGGCTGTACCGGAGCTGCGCACGAGGCCAGCGCGATGGAAGCAACGGCGGGGGCCAAACGTCTGAAACTAATCAATTTCATCTATAGATATCTGATAAGGTTATTACACTTCTACTTGCGATGCCGAGCCTCTACCTCGGCGTTAATCTTGTCAATGACGTCATCTTCAAGCTCATACCTTGAGATGATGAGCATGGCGAGGACGAGGAGTGCGGCGGGGATTACGCACACGAGCCAAAGGATGCCCTGCTCGGCAAACGGCGTCTGAGCCGTCGGGTTTTCGCCGTCGAAACCAACATAGGCGAGCACGAGGCCCGGCACGACGCCGCCAAGGGCCATACCGGCTTTAAAGAATATGCCGGTGAGGGCGTTCACGATGCCGGATATGCGCTTGCCGCTCTTCCACTCGCCGTAGCTTATGACCTCGGGCACGAGGGCCCACATGTAGCCAGTGGCCACGATGACGCCGGTGGACTTGATGAACTGCGCCACCATGACGAGCCAAATCTGGGTCTTGAACGCGTCTATCATGGAGACGGCGTAGAGTATGCCCATGCCGAGAATGGCTATGCTGAGGAAGACGTAGAACATATTCTTCTTGCCGAGCTTGCGCTTGATGAGCGGCACGAGGGGCATGAAAATGAACGCCGGCGCCGAGCCGAGGCCCATGAAGAGGGCCATATACTCCGGGGCGTGGACATTATAGACCATGTAATACGACCCAGCTGAGTTGCCGACCGACATCATGGCGAAAGCCGTTATGAAGAAGAAGGCGATGACGCGCAGCGGCCTGTTGCGGACGAACTCCATAAAGAGGTCGGAGAGCTTCACGTTGTCGGCCTCGGCGCTGTCCATCACCACCCTCTCCTTGCACTGCGAGAAGCAGAAGAGAAGCAAGGCGAGCCCCACCACGGCGTAGATGGTCATGGTGGTGAACCATGCGCTGGCCGAGGCGGCTGTGTTCGTCTGCCCGTCGGGCGAGAGGTACGCCACGAGAATAGGTATGCCAGACGCCACGGCGAGGCCGCCGCAGTTGGCCATGAACATCCTGACCGACGTCAGTATCGTTATCTCGCCCGTGTCTCGCGTCAGGCTGGCGTTGAGAGCACCGTATGGCACGTTGATGAGCGTGTAGCACATGGACATCCCGACGTAGGTGACGTAGGCGTAGGCCACCGAGCCGTGGAATCCGTTCCAGAAGCAGAGTATGGCGAAGCCTGTCAGAGGGATGCCGCCAAAGACGAGGTAGCTACGGTACTTGCCCAGGCTCGGCGTGACGCGGTCGACAAACGTCCCCACGAGAGGGTCCCACGCCACGTCCACCAGACGGACGATAAGGAACATGAACGCCGCCACCTTAGGGTCGAGACCATAGACGTTGGTGTAAAAGAACAGCAGGTACATGCAAATGGTCTGGTAGATAAGGTTCTGAGCCAGATCTCCAGAGCCGAAGCCTATCCGCTGCAGCCAGTTGAGCTTATAAAAACCGTTGTTTTCCATCGGTTATACTGAGTAACTTGATTTATTTATTTTTTGATTGACGCTTTTGGGGCGCGGTCACTTCGTTTTGATAGACTTCATAGCATTGGCGGCTCGCACACCGACAGTCTTCTTATTGAGTGGATGTATGTCGTTCCACTCGCCAAGGTCGCGTGCGGGGGCGAGAGCCGCGTACGGGTCGGCGGCGGCCACCTCGGCCTGCATGTCCTGGAATCTGCGCAGCCAGGGCTTGACCGGCTTCTCGAAGTCCGCGAGTTCTACTATGACGAACTTCATCTTGGGGTTGGCGAAGAGGCTGCGCCAATTGGCCATCATGCCGTTAATGAGGGTGCGGTACTCGCCCTCGCGTCCCACATTGCTCTCGCCCTGATACCAGAGCGCGCCTGCGAAACGCATGCCGTCAAGCGGTGCCACCATGGCGTTGTAAAGCACAGTCGGGGTGTAGAAGAAGAATGGTACACCAGGCTTGGCGGGCATAGGCACTGCATATGTGTGCCTCCACTCGTCGTCAAGGTCAATCTTGCTGACATTCATGCCTTCCAGCCACCTGTTGCCGCCGAAGAAGATGCCGCGGTACTTGTCCGCCACGAAAGCAGGTGCGCCGTTCTGGCTGACAAGTCGTACGGCTATGACGTTTTTGCCCGCATGGAGCACTCCCTGTGGAATGTCGTATATGCGCGGTGGGTACTGGTAATACGTCACTCCCACCTTGACGCCGTTGACCCACACCTCGTCGGCATCTACAAGGGTGCCAAGGCGGAGCGTGGCCTGCAAAGAGGCCTGGCTGCCCGAGACCTCAATGGTCTTACGGAACCAGTGCGCCCCGTTGAGAGCGCGTACGGAGTCATGCCCCCAGGAGTCGGACGTCGCCATGACGGACTCCCACTTCGAGTCGTCGAAACTCTCAGCCTTCCAATCTTGCCCGATGGCGGCCTCTTTGGCGGCGAGCACGGTCTCCCACCTGTCGCCCGCAGCCTTGCCGTAATCGTCGACCGCCTTACGGTAGGCGTCATCGGCAGCCACGTCGAGCTGGTTGACCGGCAAGACGAAACCGTCGGCAAGAAGTTGCTCACGGCTCATCCACGCCTCAATGGGCGATCCGCCCACCGCGGCCTCCACCACACCGACCGCCATGCCGGGCTTGGCAGCTCGCATCTCGCGGGCGAAGAAGTAGGCGCAGGCCGAGAAGTCTGCCGAAGTCTCAGGGTCGAGCGACTTCCAGCCGTCAGTCTCTACCTCTGTGGCGGGGCCGGAGAATGAGGCAGTCGGCCGGACCTTGAGCATTCGCACATTTCTATCTACCGTGCCGTTGATCTCCATGGCGTATTTATCCATGACCCGGCGTACGGGCAGCTCCATATTGCTCTGGCCGGAACACAGGTAGACGTCGCCCACCATCACGTCGGTGAGCCTGACGTCGCCAAGCTCCATGACGAATGGGCCTCCCTCCTTGAGGGCGGGCAGCGTAACGGTCCACTTGCCGTCGTCGCCAGCCGTGACACTCTGCTTTCGGAGCCTCTGGCCCGCTTTGGTTATTGGTGATGCTCCATCAAACGCCACCTCGAAAACCTCACCCGCGTCGGCAGTGCCTCGGAGCGTAACCTCTTGTCCGCGCTGTATGACCATTCCGCTCGTCAGCCAGGCCGCAGGCGTGACGGCTGCATGGAGCGGCATGGCAGCCACAAGAGCCACGGACATTATAATTGTCGTGTACCTCATAATAGTAATTAGCTAAATACGTGAATAAACGCCGTTTTTCTTTACTCTCTTATGGTGACAGGCGTGGACGGCGCGCCCAGATAAGAAGGCTTAAGCCCCCCCATGTCTATCATGACTTTCTGGAGCACCATGGCGTCATCAACAGGGCGTATTCGTATGGTGTGGCGCCCGGCCGACACCTTTTCAAGCTTCTGCCCCACTATGATGGCATTCTCGCCCACCCACTTGCGCCATGTTTCCTCGTCGAGGGCCCCGTTGATAGGCACCCAGCCCTCGCCCATGCCGGCGTTGAGGCTTAGCGTTTTTTGCCCGCCGCCATAGTCATCGCCGCCGCCATACAGGCCGTGGACGTCAATCTCATGCTCCGTCCCCCCGTCAATCGAGACGGCGAGTTTATGGCCGTTGCCGGCGTAGTTGAGCGTGGGGCTGAGCACGACTTGCAGCTTTGGCTCGCCGTTGCTTGAGAACTCCACGTCATACTCCACCCATGTGGATGGCGTGACGGACCTGGCGGTCAGAGCCGACCCCGTCCGCCCAAGGTTGGGGACGAGCGTCCAGTCGCCACTGCGGCGGCTTGGGTTCTCAGCGTCGAACGAGACATACCCGTCGCCCTCGACGTAGAGCATGGTCCCGCTCCTCGAGACGGAGTCCGTGCGCACGTACGCCACCGCCGGCATAACCTGAACCTCAGGCTGTTGCCAGTAAGTGTAGCCTATGTGGGTCTGGTCCATCATGTGGTTCCACTTGCCGCCGGCTATCTCCTTATTGTAATGGCGTGTCAGGAGCGAGTCGAGCTCGTAGAACGACTTTACCTTGTCGGCCCAGACATTGGCCCCGGCGTCGCCTTTTGAGGCAAGTCTCTTATTCATGGCCACCGAGTAGTACATGTCGTAAAGATTGGCGCATGCCACTATTGGGAAGAGCACCAGCTCGTCATAGGCGTCGGCATACTCCTTGGGGAGCATATACCCCATTCTCAGAGCGCGGCTCTCCAGCTCCCTGTAGTCGTCGCGGACGCGTTTCCACTCGTCATAATTATCCAGGCTGTAGGTCTGGTCGTCGAGCATCTCGGGCGTCCTGCGGCTGTTGTATTTAGTGTAGAGGGCTATCATGTCGGCGATGTCATCGGCATGAGCCGCGCCGAATTGCGTCTTGCAGAAGTCGACAGTGTGCCGGCGGATGTCGGAGGCCTTAATCTTCTCGGGGTTCCAAGCCAGATCAAGGAAGAACTGGATGGGGTACTCCATAGGCTTAATGTCCCCGACATTGAGAATCCATATTTCCTTGACCCCGTGCCGATAGCAGAGCTCCATCTGGTCCCACATGCGCTCCACCTGGGTCACGTTGAGCCACTTATAGTTTCTTGGGTCGCCGACGTAGTCAACGTGGTAATACATGCCGTAGCCGCCTTTCCGCGGCTTGGCGTTAAGGTCTGGCAGGCGGCGGACATTGCCCCAGTTGTCATCGCAGAGCAGGAGGGTTATGTCGTCGGGCACTCTCATGCCTTTCTCGTAATAGTCGAGCACCTCCTTGTAAAGGGCCCAGACCTGCGGCACCTTGGAGGCCTTCTTGCCAGTGACGTCGGCAATTATCTTACGCTGGCGATTGACGATCTTGGTGAGCAGGTCGATCTCCGTGCTTGCGCCCATGGGCTCGTCTCCGTCGCCGCGCATTCCGACGGTCACGATGGTCTCCCAGTCCTTACACCTCTCGATGCCCGTACGCCAGAACTTCTCGAGGTTCTCCTGGTTTGTCTTGAAGTTCCACGCGCCCACGCCCCTGCGCTTCCAGTCTTGCTGGGCGAGCGCCATCGGCTCATGGTGCGAGGTTCCCATTATGATGCCCATCTCGTTGGCCAGGGGGCCGTTCTCCTTGTCGTCGTCATAAAAGGCCGACGCCCACATGGCCGGCCACATGAAATTAGCCTTGAGGCGGAGCAGCAGCTCGAATACGTGCTCGTAGGCCTTATGGTTCACGCCGCCGAACTTGTCGAGGCACCACCATCCGAACGATGGCCACTCATCATTGATGAAGATGCCGCGATACTTAACCTTAGGGCAACCATCGGTCGATTCTCCGCACTCCAGCGCCAGGTCCGACCTTTTTTGCACCGGCACGTCGGCCCACCACACCCATGGTGACACTCCGAGCCTCTCGCTTAGCGAGTAGATGCCATATATGGCGCCGCGCTTATCCGCCCCGGCAATCACCACCCGGCTCGGCTCGACCCTCAGGATGTGCTTCTCTGCCGAGTCTTTGAGAGCCACGTCCTCGACTCCGGACGCCTTAAAAAACTCGTCGCCATACTGGCTTATGACTATCTGCCCCCGCGAGGCATCGAGCTTATTGACAATGTCAGGGCGGCGTCCGCACACCATCTCAATGTCGCCCGCCAGGCTGTTCACCGCGCGCAAGACGCCCTTGTCGGCCCGCGCCGACACGCATATCTCGGCAGGCCGGCCTCCGCTTATGACGCCGAAAGACTGGGCGAGAGTTGCGAGGGGAGCCACTGCGGCAAGCGCAACTATCGAAAGCAATTTGTTCATAACAGGACAATTAAATATTCCCCGCCGAGCCTGCGCCCGACGATAGTAGTGACTACTTAGTATTCATAGAGCTTTACGTGGAGGATCTCGAAACCGTCAACGCCTATGCGCACGTGCCTTCCCTGGTGATTCTCATCGCCGTTAAGCCTCTTGACGCGGGCCAGCGTCCCGTCTTCTTGCGGTTCCACCATGTCGACCGACAGAATTCCGACGCGCCTTACGCCACTCCAGTCGACCTTGCTCTTGTCTGCCGCCTTGCCGCTCTGGTCGGCAAGGACGAAACCGTCCTCGCCAAGCATCAGCTGCGTCTCCTTGGCCTTGGCCTCGGCCTCGGCGTCACTGGTGAACGTCACGACCACGCCGGAGCCTGCGACAATGTATTCATTCTTGGCAAGGCGAATCACTATGGCGCCCGCGGCAGGCCACTTGGACCCGTCGGTTGCCCTCTGATCCCACGGGAGTGTGAAGAAATGTCGCGCCTCGACGTTCACGCCGTCCTCCGACCATGCGCTGACCTGCTCCTTGTCCGTGAAGAGGACCCCCCGTCGGTCAGGGTGCGACGCAAGGATGGGCGTAAGCTTGGCCAATGTGGAGTACGCCTTTGACAGTTTGCAGTTTGCGGCGTTATATTCAATAGCGAATGGACTCACGCCCAAGGCGTTGTGTCGTCCTATAACGTAAAAGGCCTGCGCTCCGTTGTCCTCATTGCGATGCATCTCGGGAATAAACAGGGCGTTGTCGCACACGGCATACTTGGCCACCCAACCCTCGAAACCGCTATCATATATGTCAGGCGATATGAAGTCGAGCGAGGGGGCTCCCGCGCGCCACAAGTCTATCAAGTGAGCCAGCGGGCCCGCGGCGGGATACTGCCCGGGGCGGCGGCCGCGGCTGTTCATTGCCGCATTGACATAGAGCGGGCAAGAGACATGTCGGCGGGCCACATCAGCCAGTCTGCCCACATAGAGGGCGTATTGGTAGGCCTGGAACACCTCGTCGGCAAAAATGTCGGAGCCGAACATCTCGTCCCATGTGCCAGACTGTTTGCCCCCGTGGTCGGCCCACAGCTTGGCGAAGTCGGGGTGAAGGCTCTTCTTGTTTTTCCTCAAATAGCTTGTGAGGCCTGCAGGGACGGCGGAGCGGAACAGCTTCTCGCTCTCGGGCGAGTAGTCCCTCGCGCTCTCGAGCATGCCTATTTCGTTCTCTATTTGCAGCATCACGACCGTCCCGTCCTTCTCGGCGTCGGCAATGTGCTCAACGAAGGCCTCGAAAGCCTTGGCATCGGCGTTAAAAACCGAGGGGGAGACGCAGCTGGCAATCTCCATCGTCTTACCCGAGCGGGTGCGGGCCCGCGGGAAACGCTTCACGTCCGTCTTGAACCATTCGGGCGCATAACAGCTCATGGAGTTCTTCCAGGCTCCGAACCAAAGGAAAACAACATGCAGCCCATTGTCACGGGCGGAGCTGATAACCTTGTCGACCTGGTGGAAATCGAACCTTCCCTCCTCCGGCTCCATAAGATCCCAATAGGC
Organism: Bacteroidales bacterium; assembly: GCA_004552385.1. Classification (GTDB taxonomy): domain Bacteria; phylum Bacteroidota; class Bacteroidia; order Bacteroidales; family Marinilabiliaceae; genus W3P20-009. The sequence continues at coordinate 10,329 of SFOL01000001.1, forward strand.
GGGGGCGAGCACCGTGTTGAGACCCATAGCCTTGAGCTTGGGGAACACGGCTTCAACCTCCTCATCAGACGAGGCCGTGGAGTTGCCGAGCTCTCCGCCGAGGATTATGAACGGCCGTCCGCCAAGCGTGAGCGACCTTGCCGCCCCCGAGCCTTCTATCTTGCACTGGGCCGCCGCCACTACCGAAAGAGCGAAAAGCACAGCCGCAAGTGTGATTTCTTTGATTACCTTCATCTATTCTGTCCTGTTCGTTCTTACATCAAAGATAAGGTTAATACACTATTTCACAATGCATTTTCATAGGAAAAATAAAAATATGTTGAGCGGCGCAAAAAGAGGTTGAGTTACCGGGCTTAATGCGCAAGCCATCAAGAAGTTGCACTCCGCCGCGGGCCTTATGAATAAAAGCCGCCCCGCCAATTGTGGAAAAGGCGGGGCGGCTCATGTCATATCAAGAAGTGCGGGTCTACTCTTCGTCCTCCGCCTCGGTGTCTTTCCTGTCCTGATATTTTTTCTCGGTCCAGTCGTCACCCTTGAGCTTGGCGCCGATGTCCTCGCCGGCTATGGCGTCACATACGCCCTTGTAGGCCCACTTGCGCGCAAGGTTTGCGTCGAAGAGGTTGGGAGCGTCGCCGTTGAGCCAATACTCATGCTCCTCGGCCGCGTCGGAGAGCGACCAGATAGTAATACCGTGGCGCTGAGCCTCGGGGACGTTCTCTATGTAGCTCTCGACGATGTTCTGGTAGGTCTTGGCCTGCTGCTCAAGCTGAGCAGAGCTGGGGGTGGCGCTGCCAGTGGCGACGTCGAGCTCCGTCACGCGGATGAGCTTGCCCGTGGCGGCGAGAGCCTTGAACATGGCGTCGATCTCCTCGCGGCTGATGCTGCTCTGGACGTGCATCTGAGTGCCGATACCGTCGACGATGGGCGAGCCGTTGGCTTCGTCAATGTCTTTAATGAACTCGATAACCTCGTTCAGCTTGCTGGGGCTGGTCTCCAGGTTGTAGTCGTTGTAGAAGAGCTTGAGGTCGCTGAAGCCGTTCTCGTCGGCGTACTTGCGGGCGTATTGGTAAGCCTTGACGGCGTAGTCCATGCCCATATAGTAGCCCCAGTAGAAATGCTGGTTGCCAGCACCGGATGACCAGTTGAGCTTAAGTCCCTCAGACTCGGTCTCCTCCGGCTCCTGGTCGTAATATGTGACATCGTCCTCGGTCCAAGATCCGCCGAAGACACCGTTTATGCCGCGGCGTCCGCCGCCATCGCTAATGGCCTCGTTGATGACGTCCCAAGCCACGAAGCGGTTGTCGCCCTTGATGTGCTCGAACATGCCCTTAATCCACTGCTCCATGGCGTTGTCCAGAGCCTCGTACTTCTCCTCGGGGGTCTTGAGGACGTAGTAGATCTTCGTGGCCTTGCCAGTCTTGAGCGACTTGTTCTCGCCTTTCTTGAGGCCCCACTTGATGTCGTCGACATAGTAGGTGGTGGCGGCGCCGCCAAAGTTGATGAGGATTCGGTTCATGCCCTCCTTGGCGCAAGTGTACTCGTGCTCGACGAGCATCCACTCGGAGCTGATAGGCAGCTCGCTGTAGCCCTCGCCAAAGTATCTGGATGAGTTCTGGACTTGGAACTGGATGGTAGATCTGCTCAATTCGGACTTGGCGTAGAACTGGATGACGTAGGTCTTGCCGACCTCGAACTCAGCATCGAAAGTGTAGGCGAACTGGGCAGTATGGTAGTTAGAGCCGCCGTCCTCGGGGTTGGTGAGGACTACGCAGTAGTCGCTCTCATGACCCTGACCCTTGTCGCTTGCCTTGCTTGTGGGATTCTTGCCGTCGTTGCCCCAGCATCCCCAGTCGCCAGTCTTGCCTCCCTCGAAGTCGCTGTTATCGCCTGCGAGGACGTTGGTCATAGGATCCTGCTTGGCCTCACCGAACTCGATGTTGTCAACGTAGTAAGTTCCGCCAATCTTGCCGAAGTTGATGACGATGCGGTTGATGTCGTCAAACTCTTTAATCTTGACATCGCACTGGCATGTCGTCCATTCGCTGCCGACAGTGAAGCTATTATAGCCATCCTGCCTATCAGTGTTCGTACTGCTCTGGTACTGGAACTGGAGTTCGCCGCTGCCGGACTCGACTCGCGCCTGGAACTTGATGACGTAGTTGACATCCTTCTTCAGAGGCTCGTCAAAGGTGTAGGCGCACTGCGCCTGCCAGAAGCTGCCGTTGCCTTTGTTGACGAGCTTCAGGCACTTGGTGCCGTCCACACCGCCGTCCGCCGCTTCGGCCGACTGCATATTGTTGCCCCAGCTGCCCCATTCGCCCGTCGTGCCGCCGTTGAAGTCGGAGGCGTCGCCGGGCAGCATGTTGGCGATGTCGCCGTCGGCCTCAATGACCATCTCGGGGGCTATGAGGCTCTTGAGGTACGTCTGGTTCTGCTGCGTGTGCCAAATAAAGTTGTGGCCGTAAATCTTGCTGTCTGCCGGCACCGCGGCAAGGAACTTGTCGACAGTCGAGAAGTTTATGTCGCCGTTGTTCTTGACCATGACGCCCTGCTTCATGGCGTTGCCCGTAGTGTACATCTGGAAGTTCTCGTCGGCGACGCGCTTGACGGTGGTGTCGGACAAGTACATGTCGGCGCCAAGGCCGAGGCCGAGGATGAACTGCGAGCCGACGCGGCTGCGGTACTTCTCAACGTAGTTCTTTATGTAGTCGTAGTTGTTAATCTGCTCCTGGATGTTCAGGGGAATCTGGCTCGTGCCCGATATCGGGGTCTCGCCCTCAGGAGTGCCCCAGTCCATCTTGTCGTCGTCGCAAGCCGCGCAGAGCACGGCCAGTGCGGCAACGGGGAAGAGTATCTTATTTCGCTTCATAATGCTAATCGGTTGAAATGGTTGTCCCCGCCCGGCGGGCGCAGGCTCGGACGGCTCGCGCCCGCCATGCAAGGGTCATCTTGTTAGTCCTCGTCGTCCTCCGGGTAGTCGGAAATCTGCTGCGACTTGATGGAGACGATTCGCCAGTTGTCGGTATAGACGCTCGGGCCTGTGAACTTCTCCGAGACTACCTCAACGCCGTCATAAGTAAAGTCGGTGTTGACGAAGCCCATGCCGAAGTTGCGATATGAGGCCGCATTGCGGGCGTCAACCACGTCCTGGAAGGTCATGTCGTAGAATCCGCCGAAAGTATTGCTCTCAGAGGGCCTCTTGCCGTCGGCCGTGATGCTCGAGAATGGGATGGTGAGAGTCTGCCAACCCGTCGTCTTGAAGGGGACGATCTCGCCGTCCTCAATCCAGGGCACGCAGAAGGCAGAGTGGCTCTTCTCGTTGTCGTCGTCGGTCTTGATGCCGGAGTAGTTGAAGTTGTTGAAGAGGCATATCTGGATATAGCCCGTCTTGCTCCACTCCTCGGGGCAGTAGATGTCGAACTGGAAGGCTATCTCCGTTGTCGGGGTCTCGGCCGGGATGAGGTCGAAGAAGCGGCTCCAGTCGTCGGACTCCTCGTCGTTGCCGGCCGTCCAGCACTCCGACACCCTGGGCTTGCCCGAGGCTATGCCGCCCTCGTCGAGCAGGCGCTGCGGGACGATTGGGAGGCAGAGGCCGCGGCCAGAGCCAGCCGGGTCGTCAACGAGGTCGGAGTCGTAGACCATTGATGCGCCGGCCTTGATGTTGCCGTCATCATCCTTGCCGCCCCAATAGCCCTGCTTGCCAACACCGTCGAAGTTGAGGATGAGGCCTTTGGTCACGTTGAAGTAGGCGGGCGTGCGGCCAGAGCCGTTGGCGCACTCGAACGAGACGCTGCCGCCCTCTGTGACGCCGTCGGGCATGACGAACGTGAACCACTCGCCCTTGGCATCGTCGGACTCCAGACCCTCAGTCACCTCCACTCCGCCAGGGAGTGTCACTTTGCTGACCTCCTGGAGGTTCTCGCCGAAGACAACGACAGTCTCGCCCTTCTGGGGCATCGTGCAGCTCATGAAGCTGACCACCGGGCTCGCCGCGCGGATAACAAGATTGTCAAACGTGAACTCCGCCCCGTCTTTCACAAGGCGTATCTTGTTGCGCTCAGCGGGCTCCGCGTCGACGACAGGCGTGTTCTTGTTGATGGTTATGAGCATCGAGTTGTCGGAGACGTAGGCGCGGTTGAAGTAGGTGTCGTAGCCGTTTATGTAGACCTTCTTCATGCCGTAAAGTCCCGATCCCTCAAGGCGGATGAGCTGGCCGACGCGGGCGAAGGTGCCGGTGATGTCGCGGTCGGGCGTCTTGCTGTCGACGTTCTCGAGGTAGACCCTTTCGACCACGATTCTCTTGCCCTGCGCGTCGGAGTCGAAGTAGTCGTCGTCATCCTCGCAAGCGGTGAAGCCCACCGCCGAAAGGAAGAGGCCCGACAGGCAGATATATTTCAGTGCTTTCATTTTTTCTTGATTTTCAGGTTTAAAAAGCCAAAATCATAAGATTATCGCTCAGCTTTTAGTCGAAGAGCGTAGCCTCGTCGACCTCACGCTCGCCGAATGTGTAGGCCACGGGGTCGCTGTTCAGCAGCGGGTTGCGGCCCGCATCGACATCGGATATCGGCAGGAGGAGCCTGGCGTTGGTAGCCGTCGAGACACCCGTGCCGTCTTCCTTCTTGGCATACTGGCAAGGCTCGGACTCGTCCCACTCGTAGCTGGCGTTGCGCTCCTGATTGTTGAGCAGGTTCACCACCTCGCTCTCCTTGTAGTAGGAGCGGCGGAGCAGGTCGTACCAGTACTGGCCCTCGAAGGCGAGCTCTATGCGGCGCTCGTAGGCGAGAGTCTCATAGTCCAGCCTCGTGATGTCGGGCATCCCGGCGCGGGCGCGCACCTTGTTGAGGTAGCTCAGGGGCTCGTCATCCTTAAGGAAGTCGTTGTTGCCCATGCAAGCCTCGGCGTAGTTGAAGTAGACCTCGGGCAGGCGCATCATGTAGGTGTTGAGGCCCGAGCTCTGCTGGTAGCTCTGGCCGTTGTCCTCAAGCTTGCCGATGACGTACTTGACGATGCCGCACTTCTCCTCATAGCCGGTCTCGGTCTCGTTATAGGTGTAGCCGCCGTTCTTCTTGTTGAGGTTGGGGTAGTACTCGCCGACGGTCGCGATGGTGTAGTGGCGACGGATTCGGTCCTTGGGGTCGTAGGTCCTTACGATGTCGTAGCTGGCGTAGGTCGCTCCGCCCCAGTTGACCTCGCCCACCATCGTGCTCCACGAGAAGAAGGCTGGTATAGGGTTGGCGCAACCGCCGATGGCGGACGTCGAGCCCTTGAGCCACTGGAGCTGGAAGATGGACTCGGCGTTGTTGTTCGTGCCGGCCACGCTGAAGAGGTCGCCATAGTTGCTGACGAGCGAATAGGGGCCCTCCTCGATGCACTTCTTGGCGGCCTTGCGCGCCAGGTCGAGATAATACTCGTTGCGCTCGCCGCGGTTGAAGTCGGTGGCGATGTTGGTGCCGTCGTACTGCCCCTCGGTGGTAAGTCCGGCCATTGAGAGGTAGAAGCGGCTCAACATGCCGTAGGCGGCGTATTTGTTCACGCGCCCCTCGCCGCGCTCAATGGCGGGCAGGTTCTTGGCGGCGAACTCCATGTCGCGGATGGCGAACTCCATGGCGTCGGTGCGTCGGTTGGCCGGGACGACATTGTTGCTCACCATTGCGGCCGTGTTCTCATAGATTATTGCCTTGCCCCAGACCGAGGCAATGTACCAGTAGGCTATGCCGCGCATGAAACGGCACTCGGCGATGGACTCCGTGCGGAACTTCTCGCTAATGCCAGTGGCCTTGTCGCGGATGTTGTTCATGGCGTTGTTGCTCTGAGCCACGACGCTGTAGAACGATCCCCACGCGTCGCTAAGGCCAGGGCTGAGGCTGGTCTCGGTGAAGTTGGTGTAGGGGTAGATGTAATCCGACCAGCGCGCCGTGATGTTGTTCGAGCGGCCGTCGCCGATGCTGTAGTAGAACTTCTCGTTGAAGCCCGCCCAGACGAAGTTGTAGAGCGGGTAGAGGGCGCTCTCAACGGCCTCCTCGCTGTCGAAATATGTGTCCTGGTTGGCCTGGTAGGTGTTCTCGCTGGTCAGGAAGTCGTCGCAACCCGACAAGGAGACGGCACCAAGAGCCAAGGCACCGAGCAATATCTTGTTTCTCATTGTAATCCTTGATTAAATATTAACCTGAGGGCTAAGACTTAGAAGCTTGCCGAAAGGCCGAACGTGAAGATTCGGGGCGACGGGTAGCGGCCATAGTCGAAGCCAGTCATGAGCGCGTCGCCGTACATGGCGCCAATCTCAGGGTCGAGACCCTTATACTTCGTCCAAGTGTAGACGTTCTGGACGTTGGCGTAGACCCTCACGTTGGAGAGCCTTGCCGCCTCCATCCACTTCCACGACCTCGGGAAGGTGTAGCTGAGAGAAATGTTCTGCAGCCTGATGTATGACGCGTCCTCGACAAAGAGGTCCGACACGCGGGTGTAGTTGTTGTTGGCGTCGCTCGCCTGGAGTGCCGCCATGTGCTTGTCGCCACCCACGACATGGAAGTTGCGGAAGTCGGTATCGGATCCGTCGGGGTCGATCATCTCCACGCGGGCGTAGTCGAGAGCGTCCTTGAGAATGTTGCTGTTGACGCGGGGGTCCTCAATCCTGCTGCGGGTGAAGTCGAGAGCGTCGTTGCCATAGCTGCCCGAGAAGAATACCGAAAGGTCGAAGCCCTTGTAGGAGAACGTGTTGCCGATACCATAGGTGAACTTGGGCTCCGGGTTGCCGATAAAGGTGCAGTCCTCATTATTGATCTTGCCGTCGCCGTTGATGTCGGCAAAGCGGAAGTCGCCTATGAAAGTGCTGTTCTTGCCAATGGTGTTACCCTCGGGCAGGGCGACCTGCTTGACGTTGCCTTCCTTGTCGGTGTAGTAGAAGTCCTCAGGCTTGTCGAAACGGCCGATGACCTTGTAGCCCCAGAACTGCCCGATAGGCTGACCCTCGACGGTGCGGGTGACGGTGTACTTCGACGAGCCGACCTGATAGGTCTTGTCGATGGTTGAGCTTGCCGAGTCCAGTTCCTTGACCTTGTTGCGGTTGAGCGAGAAGACGAGGTTGGTACGCCATGTGAACCCGCCCTTGTCGATGTTGACAGTATTGAGCGTCAGCTCAAGGCCCTTGTTCTCGAGCGAACCGACGTTGCCCCACGGGTTGGACGCGGCGCCCCAGCCCTCAGAGCCGAGGAACGCGGGCAGAGGCAGCTGGAGCAGCAGATTGCGGGTCTTCTTGTAATAGGTGTCGGCGATGAGCTCGATCCTGTTGGCGAAGAAAGAGAGGTCGAGACCGAGGTTGTACGAGTCGGTCGTCTCCCACTCAAGGTCGGGGTTGGCGGTGTTGCCGGTCAGGACGCCAGTGCCCCACGGGGTGGTCTTGTAAGAGAGGATGGACATGTAGGCCCAGTCAGAGACATTCTGGTTACCCGTCTGGCCCCAGCCGAGGCGGAGCTTGGCGTTGGTCAGGACATCCTGCTCGGGGAAGAACTCTTCGTTGGCGACCTTCCAGGCCAGAGCGGCCGAGGGGAACCAGCCCCAGCGGTTGTCATCGGCGAACTTGCTCGAACCGTCGCGGCGGATGGTGGCCGTGAGCAGGTAGCGGTCGTCGAATGAGAAGAAGACGCGGCCGAAGACCGACGAGATGGAGTTGTCGTTCTTGAAGCCCTTGGCACTGCTCGTGCTGGCGTCGCCGGCCGAAATGTCGGGCGTGGTGTTCGACGAGAACCCGTTGGCGGAGGCGAACTGGTACTCGTAGTTACTGTGGTTCATCTCCTGACCCACCATCACGTTGAGGTTGTGGCGGTCGGCGAAGGTCTTGTCGTATGTGAGAGTGTTGCGCCAGCTCCAGTAGCGGGTGTTGGTCTTGGTCCACTCACTGGTCCTGATGTCCTGGGTCAAGACGCCGAACTTGTAGTCCGGGCAGTAATAGTAGTCGCGGTTGAAGTTATAGTCGGCCGAGACCTCGCTCTTGAGCTTGAGACCACTGATAATGTCGGCCTCAAGATACGCCCCGAAGCGGAAGTTGACCTTCTTGTTGTAGTTAGTCTTGAGCTTCGCCAGGCCGATAGGGTTGAGAGGCATCCAGACGTCGTCAGGGCCGTCGAAAGAGCCGTCGGGGCTTGTCACGGCCACAGTGGGCTGCTGCATGAGAGCCTGCATGATGACGTCATTGTTGGTGCCGAGCTCCTGCTTGCTCTCCGAGAAGTTGAAGTTGGCCCCGGCGCGGAGGAACTTCTTGACCTCGGAGTCGATGTTGCCGCGGAATGATACACGCTTGAAGCTGGACCCCTCGGCGATGCCCTCCTGGTCGAGGTAGCCGCCGCTAAGGGCGTAGGTCGTCTTTTCGCTGCCGCCCGTTATTGACAGGTTGTGGCTCTGCATGACCGCCTTTCGGAAGAGCTCGTCCTGCCAGTTCGTACCCTTGCCAAGAAGGTCGGGGCGGACGAAGGAGGAGTTGGCCTCAGCGCCCGTGCCGGCATCGGAGCGGGCGTTATGGTGCTCGGCGTACTCGCGGAGGTTGAGCATGTCGAGCTGCACCGGCATCTCCTGCCAGCCGGCGTAGCCGTCATACGTGATGGTGGACTCGCCGCTCTTGCCCTTCTTGGTGGTAATCATGATGACACCGTTTGAGGCGCGCGAGCCGTAGATGGCTGTGGCCGAGGCATCCTTGAGGACGTCCATGGAGACGATGTCGGACGGGTTGATGGAGCTGAGCGGGTTGCTGTTCTCGTCGCTCGTGGAGGCGTCGATTACCACACCGTCGATGACGAAGATAGGCTGGTTCGTGGCATTGAGCGAGTTCGTGCCTCGGATGCGAATAGAGGTCGATGCGCCCGGCTGACCCGAGTTGGCCTGGATGGAGACACCCGCGGCACGTCCTTGGAGCACCTGGTCTACCGACGTGACGACCGACTTCTTGATGGCATCGTCGCCCACGGAGACCACTGAGCCCGTCATGTCCGAGCGTTTCATCTGACCGTAGCCGACGACGACGACGTCATCAAGCTCGACGTTGTCCTCCTTAAGGGTGACGCTGACGGAGTTTTGCCCCGTGATGTCAAGATTCTGGGTCACGTAGCCGATGAAGGAGATTGTCAGATTGTTCGACGAGAGGGAAAGGGAGAAATTGCCGTCAATGTCGGCTACAGTTCCATTAGTCGTCCCGGCCTCAACGATGGCCGCTCCGACTACCGGCTGACCGTTCTGGTCAACCACCGTACCGCGGATTGTGCGCTGCTGCGCCATGGCGAGCTGCCCTATGAGGAGCAACACGGCGGCGATTGCCACACCCGCGATTTTTGATAGTCTCATTCTCATTTGTTTCTGTTTTGGTTTAGTGAAACACAAAGGGGTTCTGGTAGTGTCTCGTTTCTGGTTCTTTTTTTTTTCGATTCAGCTTTTCGTCAATTATTGTTTTGTATTTTTTAATAATAAAGAGGGTTCCGGATACTCTTATGCGAAATCTTGCGTAGCAAAAACTACCATTCTGCTCTATTCGCAACGCAAATGTATACAATTCCAAAAAGTTTTCAGATAATATAAACGCACAATATTTTTACATAAATTCACTTTTAACAAACAGTGACCCGAACTTTACGAACAGTTGGCTAAACTCGCCCGCTGTTAACGTGCAATACCAAAGAAGGAAACAAACAATACTTCGCAAAACGCAGGGAGAAGAAGGAAAGGGCGCACGCGGCGCAAAGAGCGCAGCCCAATAAAAATTAACAAGGAGTGAGGAGAGCCATAGGCCACCGCGTGTTTTAAATGAATTATTTGTACCTTTGCGGGCGGTTATGGCCGCACCACACACGGTGGTCACGCGCGGCGAAGGAAACACAAGATTTCTATCACACATTATATAATGGTACACGAAGTAAGGAAAGTGGTCATCCTCGGCTCCGGCGCCCTCAAGATAGGCGAGGCCGGCGAGTTCGACTATTCGGGTTCACAGGCCCTCAAGGCCCTCAAAGAGGAGGGCGTGCGCACCGTCCTCATCAACCCAAACATCGCGACAATCCAGACATCGGAGAACATAGCGGACAAGATCTATTTCCTGCCCGTGACTCCTTACTTCGTGGAGCGCGTTATCGAGAAGGAGCGCCCGGACGGCATACTCCTCTCGTTTGGCGGGCAGACCGCGCTCAACTGTGGAGTGGCGCTCTACCAGAACAAAGTCCTCGAGAAGTACAACGTGAGGGTCCTCGGCACACCCGTCGAGGCCATAATTGACACCGAGGACCGCGAGATCTTCGCCAACATGCTCAAGAGCATCGACGTGAAGACCCCCCACAGCATAGCTGTCAACACGGTCGAGGAGGCCCTCGCCGCAAGCGACAAGATTGGCTTCCCGATCATAGTCCGTGCGGCATACACCCTCGGCGGCATGGGCTCGGGCTTCTGCTCGAACCGCGAGGAGCTGATACAGCGCGCGGAGAACGCCCTCTCCTACTCCAACCAGATCCTGGTGGAGGAGAGCCTGAAGGGTTGGAAAGAGGTGGAGTATGAGGTTGTCCGCGACGCTTACGACAACTGCATCACGGTCTGCAACATGGAGAACTTCGACCCTCTCGGCATCCACACGGGCGAGAGCATCGTGGTGGCCCCGTCGCAGACGCTCACCAACAGCGAATATCACAAGCTGCGCGAGCTCGCCATCAAGATTGTGCGCCACGTGGGCATCGTGGGCGAGTGCAACGTGCAATACGCCCTCGACCCGTTCTCGGAGGACTACCGCGTCATCGAGATCAACGCGCGCCTGAGCCGCTCTTCGGCCCTCGCGTCAAAGGCCACCGGCTACCCACTCGCCTTCGTAGCCGCCAAGCTCGGCCTCGGCTACGGCCTCTGGGAGCTCAAGAACTCCGTCACCAAGACGACTCCCGCCTTCTTCGAGCCGGCGCTGGACTACATCGTATGCAAAATCCCGCGCTGGGACCTCGGCAAGTTCGCAGGCGTCTCTAAGCAGATAGGCTCGTCGATGAAGTCGGTGGGCGAGATCATGTCCATCGGACGCTCGTTCGAGGAGGTCATCCAGAAAGGTCTGCGCATGGTGGGTCAGGGCATGCACGGCTTCTGCGCCAACCAGCCCCTCAAGGGCATCGACATCCGCCAGGAGCTGGAGAACCCTACCGACAAGCGTGTCTTCGCCATATCCGAGGCCATGGCAGGAGGTATGTCCGTCGACGAGATTCATGACATAACCAAGATTGACAAGTGGTTCCTCTACAAGCTTCAGCATCTTGACCAGATCCGCCGCAAGCTCTCTGAGGCTAAGCACATATCGGGCGTTAGCGACGAGCTGCTGCTCGAAGCCAAGAAGTGCGGATTCAGCGACTTCCAGATAGCAAGACTGGTGAACAGGGACGCGGACCGCAAGATGGAGGAACAGCAACTCGAGGTGCGCAAATATCGCAAGAGCCGCGGCATAGTGCCTGTCGTAAAGCAGATCGACACGATGGCTGGCGAGTTCCCCGCGCAGATCAACTACCTCTACCTGACCTATTCGGGCACTGAGAACGACGTCCACTACCTTGGCGACCACAAGTCCGTCATAGTGCTCGGCTCGGGAGCCTACCGCATAGGCTCGTCGGTAGAGTTCGACTGGTGCTCGGTGAACGCCATCAACGCCATCAAGAGCCAGGGCCTCCGCTCCGTCATGATAAACTATAACCCCGAGACCGTCTCGACGGACTATGACGTGTGCGACCGCCTCTACTTCGACGAGCTGACGGAGGAGCGCGTCCTCGACATCATAGACCTTGAGAACCCCAAAGGCGTGATAGTGTCAGTGGGCGGCCAGATACCGAACAACCTGGCCATGAAGCTCTACCGCCGCAACGTCCCCATCCTCGGCACGTCACCAGTCAACATCGACCGCGCCGAGAACCGCTCTAAGTTCTCAAGCCTCTTGGACGAACTGCACATCGACCAGCCTAAATGGAGCGAGCTGACCACCATAGACGACATCTACAAGTTCGTAGACGAGGTGGGCTTCCCTGTCCTGGTGCGTCCGAGCTACGTGCTCTCCGGCGCGGCTATGAACGTCGTGTCAAACCGCGAGGAGCTGGGCTACTTCCTTAACCTTGCCGCCAACGTGTCAAAAGAGTTCCCCGTGGTCGTATCACAGTTCATCGAGCAGGCCAAGGAGATCGAGTTCGACGCCGTGGCACAGGGTGGCGAGGTGATAGCCTACGCCATATCGGAGCACGTCGAGTTCGCAGGAGTCCACTCTGGCGACGCCACAATAGTCTTCCCGCCGCAGAAGCTCTACGTTGAGACCGTGAAGCGCATAAAGAAAGTGGCAAGGAAAATTGCCAAAGCTCTCGAGATAAGCGGCCCGTTCAACATGCAGCTGATGGCCAAGAACAACGATATTCTCGTCATCGAGGTCAACCTGCGCGCCAGCCGCTCATTCCCATTCGTCAGCAAGGTTCTCAAAGTCAACCTCATCGAGCTGGCGACGCGCGTTATGCTCGGCCTGCCTGTTGAGAAGCCGGCCAAGAACCTCTTCGACATTGACTATGTTGGCATCAAGGCTCCACAGTTCAGCTTCGCGCGTCTGCAGAAGGCCGACCCTGTCCTGGGCGTGGACATGTCCTCCACGGGCGAGGTGGGCTGCATCGGCAACACGTTCGACGACGCCATCCTCGAGTCGATGCTCTCTGTCGGCTACCGCATCCCGAAGAAGAACATACTTATCTCTTCCGGCGGCTCACGCTCCAAACTTGAGCTCCTTGACGCGGCCAAGCTCCTCAAGGCCAAAGGCTACAACATATATGCCACCCACGGCACGCAGAAGTATCTGGAGGAGAACGGGGTGGACAGCACCCTGCTCTACTGGCCCGACGAGAACAAGCAGCCAAACGTGGTGGACTACATCCGCGACAAGAAGATAGACCTCGTGGTGAACATACCGAAGAACCTGACGCACAACGAGCTGGCCAATGGCTACAAGATACGCCGCGACGCCATCGACTTCAACGTGCCCCTCATAACCAACGCCCGCCTGGCTTCAGCCTTCATCAAGGCGTTCACCAAGATGGGCGCGGACGAGGTGCCCATAAAGGCTTGGGACGAGTATTAGTGTGACATCGGCCGCTGCGGCGGCCATTTGACTCACCAAAAAGAGTGGTGCGGCTCTCCATTACGGAGCGCCGCACCACTCTTTTTGTGAAGAGGCGGAGGCTGACGGGCGGCCAAAGACAAGCCGCTGGCACAATAAGGGGACTTGCAGAATGTTAGTCGGCAGACGCAATAAAGGTCGCAAGTGAAAGATTGATGTGAATCCCGCCCAATCCTTCGCTTGTCACGTCTGCGAGCGAGACCTCGTCTGCGGCAAACTATAGTGTAACGTATTTTCCGACCATCAATGACAACCTTTATAGGGTTGTCGTCGCTTGCCGCGAAGGCTTCAAGCCCGGCCTCGGCAGTATCTTTCGAGAGACCGGTCATCTTGCTATACTTTGATATATTGAGATACTTGTTGTTCACAAGATACGCCAATGCCATATCCAGACTATCCTGTCTGCTCAACCAGTTGCTCATACGGGTCGATACGGCCGGGCGTGTGACCACAGTCACCACCGCTGGGCGCGAGTGGACCATGTGAGGCGCGCACACATGATGTCCGTGTTGCGCAAATGATGCCGTGCAAGCAATAATCATGACGGCTGCAAGCATAACTCTCCTTACATTTTGCATAGTCTTCATAACCACATCCTCCTTGTATAATTTATCTTGTCTGCTTGGGGCAGTCTGACCATTTTTGTCTTTCTGGCCGGGCGCCCCCTTTTGTCTCTTGTCTCCGTAGTGCCTTTTTCATGTGCGCTACAACCTTAAGACCCCCAGAAAGGCAGAATGTAAAATCGGCGATGCGATTTTTTTTATGGCTATCTATTGTCAGAGTGCATTTATTACAGCAAGGCGAAATGAATGTCTCCGGCATCATAGCATATTATTGACGCACTTTGCGCTGGGTGTCAATCATTTCACTATCAAGTATGGGGGGCGTGGATTATGAATGCTGCTTAGTTTGTAAAAAAGACAAAAAAATCCCCACAGGGCGTCTGACCCTGCGGGGAAGTTAAAGATTCGTCAGGTTAAATCCACACGTGGATCACCCGAACCAATAGCTTTTACTTGACAATGACGCGTGAAGCCACAGAAGAGCCGTCAGCGAAGGTCGTGACCACAATGTTCACGCCGCGCTGAAGCTTAGAGAGACGGGCGCCAGAGAGCGCGAAAAAAGATGTGGATACGACATCGGCATCAGAGACGACGTCAGAAACCGCCGTCTCGTCACCAGCGGCGAACGCCTTGCCGAAGCCACCACGAGAATTGGCGGCACGCACGGTGTAGACGCTCTCTGATCCGTCGGTGGCGTACTCCTTCTCGCTTGTCAGAGTGACGAAGACGCCATCTTTAAACACCGCAAACGTTGACGCGTCGGAGGTCCAAGAAATCTTGCCATCCTCCTGTGATACGGCAACTGTGGCCTGAGCCGTAGCTTCGGCCGGAGCCCAGTTGGTGAAGACCTTGTCGAGGGCATAGGCCGCAGCCTCATCGGCAGTAAGGATGGTCTCTTTAGCGTTCTCGCTACCTCCCTTAATGAAGAACTTAATGACGTTAGATGAGGGCGAGACGACCGAGCCGTTGGCGTCAATAGAGTTGAACTCGACGAACTTGTCGGCGGGGACGTTCATACCCTCCGCCTGATAACGGGTGGCCTCAACCTCTGAGGGCTGGTTGATGGTGGTGTTGAGGAATGCGCAGCGAGGTGTGCCACCCCACGCACGTGCGAAGGAGAACGACTCGGCGAGGTTCTCGATGGTGCAGCCGTTGAAGACGTAGCCCCAATCTGAGCCGTTGGTATAGGGTGCGGCGATCACGTCAGAACCATACTTCACGCCTTCCTTGCGGCTCTCGTTGACGAGAGTGCAGCGGTTGAAGTAGACGTCGCCTCCGCCACAGATGTAGTCAACAGTACCATGTATCTCAGAATCCTCCCAATAGAACTGGCCACTGTTATTGTTGGAATAGTAAGTGTCCTGATAAGAGAGCATCTTGACGTTCTTGCAGATGGTTCGGGTGCCCTTGTCCTGGATGCAGACGGCGCGACCGGCTGAACCAGATTTGTAGTAGTCGAGAGCATTCTGGATAGTGAGATCCTGGAAATAGGTACCCGTGCCGGTCACGTAGAACGTGGCTGTGGAGCCGATACCCTCGTTCTCAATGAGAGGTGCGTTGCGGATGATTGTTTTGTCCATGCTCTGGCCGATGATTGATATGTTGTTGCCAGAGATGTTGGTGAGGACTGTCTCGCCGAGGTCGTAGATGCCATCGGGCAGGAAGATGCGGACGTTGCCCTTGCTGTTGGCGTCGGAGAGAGCCATGAGGAAGCTGTTAACGTCGTTAGCAGGAATGATATAGTAGCCAGAGGTCTCGTCATATTCCACAAAGTCCACGACATTGAAGACTGAGATTTTGTGGATGTAGGCTGTACCGCCAAATGTTATGGTAAGTGTGGTTGCATCGCCCTCATACTTGAAAGAAGTCTCAGCTCCATCGGTCTCTGCCTTGGCATTGAACTTTGCGACCTCATTACCCTCGGCATCGGTCACTACTGCCTCGGCGTCTGCTGAATAAAGGCAATTGACAACTGAGACAATCGCATTGCCAGCTACAGGCACAGAGATTGAATTGCCATTAGAGAAAACCCATCCGTGCTGTGCATCGTGCCAAGTGCCGCCAGTGAAAGCGATGCACTCATGATCCTCTACATAGAAGTTAGCCTTAGCTATATCATAGATAAAACGTGCAGTTGTGCTGACTGTCTCAATACTTGTAGCCTTAGCGTATAGGTTAAGGTTGGCCTGCACTATCGTCCCCTCTTTGACTTTGCTGCCCGTCGACTTGTCAGAGTTGAACCAGCCGCGGAATGCGCTGCCAGACGGGACCTTCACGTCGGATTCTGAGAATTTGTAGGTAAGAGCGCTGCCGCCCTGAATCATAGTCTGACCCAGGAGTGAGCCGTCCGTATTGTAATATGAAACTTTGAAATCCGGCAGAAGGTCGCAGGCCTCAGCCTTAAAGAACGGGCAGTAGCCTCCAAGCTCGAAAGTAAGCGTTTCTGCTGCCTCGACGTTGTACGTCCAGGTGGCAAAATGGTCAGTGCTGGTCTGCGAGTCACAGCCCGGAGTCTTAGTGTCAATAGTGGTCAGCACATCACCAGCTGCATTTTTAACGACCGCCGAGCCTCCGAATTGGCAAGAGCCGATGGTGAACTTGACCGGGCCATCAACGGGAACGGTAACAACGGGGGTGCCTTGGTAGCCGTGTTGCGCATCGTGGAACGCACCTCCGGCGATGGAGACGCCGGACGGCAACTCACCAGTATAAGGGTTCGTACGGAAATCTACAGCGAAGTTTACGAATTTTCTTTTCTCCACCTCGCCGTTGAGCTTACCGTTGAGCTTGACATTGGCAATGGATATCTTTTTAGTGTCAGCGCATCTCAGGTATATCCTGAATGTGAACGTGCGCACCCCGCCGGCGGAGATTGTCTCCACATGGTTAAGCGACGCGGTACTGCCTGCCTTATCGCGGAGGACATTTGCGTCCGGCATATCCACGACCTCGCTCTCTACGCCATCAAGGGTATAGCTCCACGAGTAAGTAGGGCCATCCGTGCCATTCTTTATGGCGTCATAAGAGACAGACGTCGGTGTGAAGGTTACACCTTTTTTCATCTTGACAGAGAACTCGACCATGTCATCAGTCGAAATGGCCGGCTTCGAAGTTCCCGGCTGCCACGCCGCCATGTCGGAATAGACACCGGATGTGCCGAATTTACCGTCATAAGCGCTCCCCGTCACTACTGAAGTAGTCAAATCGGAGCCGTAGAGGAGAGACGAGGAGGAGACATAGGCAGCTATGTCTTCCGAATATTCCGCATTATCCTCATTTCCAACCTTCCATAGGAAAGAGGCCTCGACGTCCGAGACGCTCTGTGCCGTTACGTTACCGCACGTGGCTAAAGCCAATAACGACAACGCGCCGCACCCCAAAAATTGCTGTAGGGTTTTCTTCATAAAATTGTGGTATAAAAATTTGATGATATTACCTTCTGACGCATCAATACGCAGAAGTATTGCGAAGTTAAGAAACATTAAAAAAAAATCAAACAAAAAATCAAGTTGCGCGCACAGAAACACGCGCAACTTGACTGTAAGCGGTCAGAACCTCACGAACAACTAAGCTCGCGTTAAAAATCGCGATACTGTTTGTTCTCGCGCCTGTCCACAGCTATGCACTCCATCTCGATGAGCCATGCGGGGCGGCATACGGGCGCCAAAGTGAGCACATACGGCACGTGCGGGAACTTCTCGGCGAACATGTGGCTGACGACATCATAGTCCGCCATGTCGCGCAGGTAGACCACGATCTGCATGACGTCGTCGAAGCCCATGCCACCCTCCTCGAGCAGCTTCTCGACGTTCTCCCACATGCGCAGGGTCTGTCGGCGGACGTCGCCGAGGTGAAGGACGTTGCCCTTGTTGTCTATAGAGGCGGTGCCAGAAATGTATACGTGGCCGCGGTCTCCAAACTCCACAAGCGTGCCACGCTCAAATGTCACACCATACTCTATGGTCTTGTTGAGGTGCGAGAAGGCGTAGAGGTAGCGCTGCTGCCCGGGTTCGAAGCCTAAGAGAGAGCAGGTGCCGAGCTGAATGATGGCTTTAGGGTCGGCTGGCAGTCCGCCAATGCCGGTAGACGAGACGTAATGGGTCTGGGGAGTTAGGCCGTTCACCTCGAAATTGGCCTTGCGAGCGCGCACCATGCCGGCATACTGGGTGTCGACATCGCGGACATAGAACCAGGTGCGGATGCAGTTGTCGGCAATTGTCCCGCCGTGCTTGGCGAGCATGGCTTCATAATCTTCAAGGAGGGCAGCGGTCTGCTGCTCGGAGTCGCCGATGTTGGTTGTCATCCCCATCTTCCAGAGCTGAGTGTAGCCGTTGTGCTCGACGGTGATGACGCCGTCATCGCTCGTCATTGATACGCCTTTCTGGGCGTAGACCCACAGGGCTACCTTGCTGCCGTCGAGCGGCGGCTGCTGGATGAACGAGACGCTGGCGTCGTCAAGCTCGGTCATCAGTGGCACCTGGTTGCAGGCGTCGGAGAGGAAGTAGCGTTTAAAGACGATGCACGCGCCCTTGAACTGCGGGAGGGCGAGAAGAAGATTTTCAGCGCTGAGCAGACGCGCATACTGATCAGTGAAGAGTTGACCTTGCGGCTCAATGTGAAGAATGGCGTGATATTCAGCCACACCGCAATCAGGCTCGAAAGACGAGAGGTCGGCCCTCGCGCCAAGATTGTCCCACTGGTATCTGTTAAACTGTCTCATGTCATTCTGTTATTGTCAGTTGATAGCAATACTTGTTGATGGCTACTCTTTCGCGCCGAGCTCAATCCACGTCTTGACGAGTTCCGGCAGAGTTGCGACGTCGTATTCAGTGAACATGGGCGTGTGCGAGTATCCGAGGTTCTCATCGCCCTCGGTAATGACCTTGTAAAGGTAGCTGTTTGCGGCTTCGCCCGGCACAACCCTTAGCATTTCGGGGTACTTATGCGCCGGTGCGTTGACAAGGTTGTCGTACGCGCTGCCCTCAGAGAGGTTAAGTCCACCCGCGGGTTGCCCCCCCTGATGGCAACGGATGCAGTTGAGGCTCGTCCCGTTGAAGACGGTCGTGTTCACCACGCCAAACGGGCTCACGTCGACCCTTCCGAGTTCGAGTTTCAGGGTGTCTTCACTGTCATGGCCCTCGGGTATCTCACATTTGCTGATGGTCGCGACACGCTGGCGTAGGACGTCGACAACAGCAAGTTCAATGGAGGTGGCGGTTGTTGGTATTCCGGCCAAGACGATGGAGTCAAGGACATCATCAGCCCCCGTGCTGGTCAGATTCTTCTGAATGCGGGAGTAACGGCTGTCGTTTGAGAAACCTGCCAAAACCACCGAGTAGGAGCTGCCCCACATGTCGAGGCCGCGCAAGTCGGCAACCAGGAGGGCCTTGTAGGTCTCGGTCGTGTCGGAGTAGACGGGGTCGGTCACGCTGCCATCGTCGCACGACGCAAAGGCGAGCGCGGCGAGGATTGGCAGTGAGAGAAAGAAACGTCTCATATCAATAGAAAACAAGGGACTTTAGAAAGTGTATTGCAACATGACGCAAGCGCTCTGCTTGGCGAGGCCAAGGTCGTCGTTGTCGCGGTCGAGCTGAGTCTTGTGGCCAGTGCGGCCTATGAATTGGTAAACGCCCGACAGCTTGAGGCCCGAGTTGCGGATGAAGTAGTTGAAGCCGACCGCGGGACTGTTAAGGATGCCGTCGGTGCTTGAGCTGTTGCGGTCATAGAAGTCGTAGCGCGCTGTGACCTGCCACTGCGGATGTACGAAGTAGCCGGCCTGGACGTATCCGCCGAAGAAGTTATATGTCTTGTCAATCTTCTGGCGGTCGGTGAAGCCGACATGCATCATGTAGGCCTCAGCGGCCACGAAGAGACGCTTGTGGAGCCATGAGAACTCGATCCCGGCGCGGGTGTCGTTGGTGCTCTCGCTCTCGCTCTCGACATTTATGCTGCCCGAGACGGCGACCTCGAGCTTGTTCTCATCCAGCATCTTGGCGTTGCCCTGGGTGCGCGGCATGTCGCCAAAGGGTGTCCATGAGAGTCGACAGGCGTAGAGGAGCGAGGGGATGTGCCAATCGTCGGAGAATGTTTTGGTCGCAGTGTTCGAGCCGGAGCCGTTGCCGTTGAAGAAGCCGACCTCATAGCCGAACGAGGGGCAAATGTCGCCATGGAGCATTACTCCGAGATCGAAACCCGTGCCAATTTTAGGCATGACGGCGTTGAGAGAGTAAGGCATAATGGTTGTTGCCGTCAGCGAGACGGGGAGGATTGGCATGAGCGTCTCGCCAAGAGTGGTGAGGTAGGCGCTGGTGAACGGCGTCTTGAACTTGCCCACTCGCACCGCGAACCCATTGTTGACCTTGACGTCGAACCAAGCCTGCTGAAGAATATTGGCGCCTGTGGCGGCGGCATTGACCGACAGGTTGTAGGTTATATGGTCAAACGCCTTGCCGGTGAAGCCGAGGACGGCGTAAGGAATTGCGAATCCGCTGTTGGCGACGTTATCCTGGTTGTAAGCCTTGTCGAGCCCCTCGTCGTCATAATAGTTGTAGTTGACGGTGGTCTGGAGCATCATGTAAGGCTTGAAAGAGAAGCGGTGGTCGGCACTCCCGATCTGGAACATTCGGTCACTTCCGATCGTCACGACGCCATTCTCGGCATCGAACTGTTGCGGTTGCCCCGCAGGCTGCTGAGCATCCTGGGCGTAAAGGGCTTGTGAGGTGAGAGCCGCGATGGCGGCAAGATATAGGGATTTCATTTTATTGGGGATATACAAAGTTAATAAAAGACAATGTGGAGAAAGGGCGTGCAGAGACGCTAAAGCGACTCGATGAACTTTATAAGAGCCTGACGGTCGGCTCTGTCCATATTCCTGAACAGGTTCTTTGAGGCCTCACCCTCACCGCCGTGCCAGAGGATGGCCTCGGTTAAGTTGCGCGCCCGTCCGTCATGGAGGAAGTAGGTGTGTCCGTTGACCTTTTTCTGCAGGCCGACGCCCCAGAGGGGGGTGGTGCGCCACTCATTACCCCGAGCCGTGCCGCTGGTGTAGTTGTCGTTGAGGCCCACGCCCATGATCTCGGAGCCCATGTCGTGGAGCAAGTAGTCGGAATACGGATGAATGGTCTGCGAGCCAAGCCAAGGCAGCTCGGTACCCTTGAGCAGCGAGGCCCCGCGCGTGCGTGTATGGAGGGTGGAGACGTGGCAGAGGTGGCACTTGGCCTGATAGAACATCTTCTCGCCGCGCTCCACGGCCTCGCGCTCGGTCATGGTCACGTCGGTTCCGTCGCTCGTGTTGAGCGTAACCTCGACGTTTTTGCTCCCCTTGCGTCGGGCGGGGACACCGAGAGAGTGCATATAGAGGTCGACATCCTCCATGTCTTCAGCCGAGACGTCGAGCTGGTCATAGGTGAGGCCCATCATGGAGCCTTGCGACATCTGGAGCTGCCCCTCGCAAATCTCCTCGGGGTAGCGCGAATTGGTCGCGCCCATATCGCTCGAGAATCCGAGTTCGACGGTGAGGTCGAGGTGCTGCGCCTTATTGCCAGAGAGTCCGACGCCAGTTACGCCCTTCTCGGTGATGTAGTTGACGCGGCCCGATATGCCGTACTCGGGATAGTTACTCTGCTGGGCGAGCCTCTCGATCTCGGAGCGGTCGAGAGCCATCATCTGACCCAAGCCGACATGGCGCAAAGGGATGCGGACAGAACAGAAAAGATCCTCGGGCTTAATCTCGACCGAGTCATTCTTGACGCTGTCCCACATCTTCTTATACCACTTGACGACGGTGTAGTTCGGGTGGGCGAGCTCATACTCCTCGCCGTCGGGGAAGGCGCCCTTCTCGTAGTCATACCTGACCTCGACCTTACCCTCGGGCGTGACGCCATAGATGGACTGGTCGTGGAGGACGCGGCCGTAGTCTTGGAAGAAGACTCCATTCTTGCGGGCTACGTAGATAAGCATGGCGGACATGCCGTTGTTGCCGGAGCCGTAGACCGGCTTGCCGTCGGGGTCGGTGCCGATCTGGTTCCACACGGCCGGGGTCGAACGTCCGGCACTGAGGTGGCACGAGGCGCATGAATAGCCGGCGTTGACCGGACCGTATTTATCCACCACATTGTCATAAAGGCTGTTGCCATTCTGAAAACGGGAGGCATATTTGCCCGATAGCCATTCAGCGTCAATATCAAAAGCCTTTGATGAGTTGGAGAATATGGTGGAAGTGCCTGCCGAGAGGCAATAATTCTCCAGTTCTCTGGAGTGCTCGGCAATGAAGTTGTCCACACCCTCAGTGTCATCCTCGCAAGCCGCGAGAGTGAGGATAAACAAAGGTATGGCAGCCAATGACAGATGTCTCATCTCTGTTGAGGACTGAAAAAAACACAAAAACAATATCATAGCACAATGTGAAGGCGGCACGCCGCAGCGTTCCCACCTTCACTTGTTAAAGGGCCCGGAATTAAAACCTCTTATGAGGCTTTAAGAACATTTGTCCTTATTATTTAGTTGACCTTGCGAGCCTCGCCGTCTTTGAAGATGAGGAACTCGAGGGTGTGGAAGCCTCTGAGAGCCTGGGCGGCTGATATGTCATCATTATCCTCATCGAAGTCGCCGTCCCACACGAGGTCGTCAAAGTCGCCACTATTGAGGATGTTGGTTATGCCGACCTGGTCGAGAGGCCAAGAGTCCATGTTAGGGTCGAGACCCTTGTCAGCCACAGGGCCGAAGAGGAAAGCCTCGCTGGTCTCCCATGGTTTGCGAGCAGCGAGCCAAGCCGTTGCGCATTCTTTGAAACCATCGTTTGAAGGAGAATCGGCAAAAGCCTTGGCAGCGTCGCGAAGAGCTGTAGCCTTCTCTTTAAGGTCCTTGTAAGTGGGGACGACGACCACGTCGACATAGTTGGCCACTGCGGCCTTGAGGTCAGCCTCGTCAAGTTTCTCGACGACGCTGGCGAGGTCGTCCTCGATTACTTTCCTTAGCTCCTCGCAAGCCTCCTGAGCAGCCTTTGCCTCGGCTCTTGCTATGTTGTTGCGGAAAGGCTGTGGAATAGCAATAATCTTATTGTAGGCGTCATCGATGGCGTTGACGATCTTGGTGTCGACGGCTGCATCCTTAGCCTTGACAAGATTTGAGAGAGACTTGTCGGCCACAGTTCCGTCAAGCGAGCCATAGTATGAGTTTCGGACGGAAAGGATATTATTGCTGTAGTCGTCACGCGAGTGCCAGCTGTACCAAGACTCTACAGCGAGGACCGCCGCCTCTCGAAGACCCGACTCCCACTTGTTGACAGGGTCGCCTATCTTAGACTCGCCTACCTCGTTGGCAATGTCGGCCGAGCCTTGGATAATCTCCTGGACAGCCTCCTCGCCCGAAAGGCTCTTGAAATATTCCGCATAGCTCTTACCGCCATTGAAAGATACATCCCAATCGTTGTAGAGGGTCGTGGCGTCGTCAACCAAAAGCTTGGCTACAGTGACCATATAGTTGCCCCAGGTCTTCGCATTGTCGCTGTTATAGTCGACGGAGGCTACGGTTACGACGCCATTGTTGTCGTCATCGTCATCGTCACAGGCTGTGAAAGAGCATACCACGCAAACAGCCACAGCGGCAATTGATAAGAACTTCGTTTTCATCTGTTTAGATAATTGTTTTTGTATGTTTTGCTTTTGTTATAATCAGACTATTTGCGGAAGAACAAGCCCACATAGGCTATGCCTATGGAGAACTCATTCTCGTTATGGTAGTTGGTCGACTTGAACGGCTTGTTGGTGCCGATGTGGCGGGTGGTGCAATCGGCCTTCACTACGAGGTTGGGCAGTGCGAACCAGTTTAGGCCAGCCGTCCATTTGGCCACCTGGCATCGGACGTCGACCGTCTTGCCCTTGTCGGCAAGCTCCTGCGGATTGTAATACTCATACCTCACGAAGGGGTAGATGACGGGGCCTCGGCCACCGGCGTAGAAGATGTTCTTGAGGTTGGCGCCGGCCTCCACGCCGTAGGCCATAGCCGTCTTGGCCACGGGGCGCTCGGCTCCGTGATGGTAGCTGGACTTGCTTGACATGGTGACGGCAGATATTTTGCCGGCGTTCTCAAGGTTGCCGCGGATGTAGTTGGCGCGGACCGTCACGAAAGGGTTCTTGTACTGGGCGTCGAAAGACCATATTGTCAGGCTCGACTCGCCACAGCTGCTATACTTATATGTCTTGTCAGCATTCTTCGTGACGTCGTTGACGTAGTAGATGGATGCTCCTACCCTCAGACCTCTTACGCCTTTCCAGTTGATGCGGCCCACATAGGCGGGGGAGGAGAAATTGTCAACCTCGAAAAGCCCCTGCTTCCCACTTCCGACCCAGTTGTCGCGGCCGAAGCCGTCGGGGTTGAGACCGGCTACAACCATCGCCTCATAGTCAAAAGTGGCACCGTATGCCCCAAAGTCTCCAAAGAACGATATGCCCGTCTCGTGCCATGTCGACGGGATTATGACCGTCTCACCCTCGGGGCGCGAAGTGCCGAAAAAGTTGATTGGCTCGTGGTGAGAATTGGTGAGACCTAAGGTCACTATCTGATGACCCACGCGCACGTTGAAAGAGCGGCCGATAAGGCGAGTGATGTGCAACTGCTCCAGAGCCACCTCGCCGCCTTTCTCCATCTCGGTCTCATACTCGAGGTTCTCGGTCTTCTCCAGCTCCTGCTCTATGCCCACGCCACCGGCCTCGAACTCTATCTCCATGCCGAGATTCCAATCGGCGTTGAAACGATAGTCGCCGGCCAGGACTACACGCGGCATGGCAACAGTGCGGCGGGTGTCGTCATCGCTCGTGCCGCCGTAGAAGCGGTTCTTGCCATAGTTGAGGAACGAGGCGACGAGCTCGCCATAGCCGCCAATGCGGAACTTGCTGTACGACTCGCCGTCGTCTTTCTTCTCCTGCTCGGGCTGCTCAGGTTGCTCGCTCTTGTTCGTGGCACCCGTGCGAGCGTCGGTCTCACTTTCGGGGCGCGAGGTAGTCTCATCGTCTGTTTGCGCCTTAAGGGGTTGCGCCGCCACCACGAGCGCAAGGAGAGCCGCAAGCCCTCCATGGAATGTTTTCATCGTTGTCTTCAAGTGTCTTCGGAAGGTTTTCACCTAACTAATTTCTGTTTGCAAATTTAGACTTGTTCGTAATTAAGAATAATACCGCAAACTGACCATTTTAGAGGCATTCTAAGAAACGAAAGGCGCGCCCAATACCTAAAAACAACTAAGGGACGGCGTGGGCCAACATACAGGCGGGAGGACAGGAGGCGCGGGAGAACAGATGTCATCAGGCGGAAAGGGACTATATTTTCGTACATTTGCCTCCTCAAAACGGAGCGAGACAATGATAAAGAACATAATCAGGGCGTCATTTATAGGCGTGATGCTCAGCATGATAGCCGCTACTGTACTCGACCAGGCTCTCGTGACGGGCTTCGCCGCGGCGCACGTATACTCGGCATGGTGGTTCTGCCTGCTTTGGGCCATAATGGCCGTGGCCTCATTTGCGTACATAGCCAAGAGCGGCATGAGGAAGAGGCCGGCCCCGCTGCTTCTGCACATCTCGTTCGGAGTAATACTCGCCGGGGCGCTGGCCACGCACACGATGGGCGAGCAGGGCGTGATGCGCATACGCGAAGGGGGCGAGACGAGGCAATTCGTAAGCGACGATGGGAAACTCACAGACCTGCCGTTCGCAGTCTCGCTGAACAAGTTCGAGATAATTACATACCCCGGGACGGACTCACCCATGGACTACGTGAGCCACGTCTCGTTCCGAGGCGAAGACGGCTACAGCCAAGACGCTCAAATATCAATGAACAACATAGCCACCCACATGGGCTACCGCTTCTACCAGGCGTCTTACGACCCCGACAGGCGCGGAACCCTCCTCTCCGTCAGCCACGACCCTGTGGGGATAGGCGTAACATACACAGGCTACGCCATGCTCTTCATATCGCTGCTCCTCCTGCTCATCATGCCCGGCGAGACGTTCCGGCGCAGCCTCAAGGCACTGAACGACAGGGCGAAGTCGGCAGCCGCAAAAACGGCAGTGGTGGCGCTTTCGCTGGCAACGTGGGTCAACGCCGAGGCGCAAAAAATTGAAGTGGAGGCCGACGTGACGGAGGTGATGCCGGCCGACGTGGCAGCACGGTTTGGCGACTTGCACGCCTACTATAATGGGCGCGTATGCCCTCTGCAGACTGTAGCGAAAGACTTCACAATGAAGCTCTACGGACGCGACACATACATGGGGCTCACGAGCGAGCAGGTCTTGATGGGCTGGACGCTCGACGCTCCAAGATGGGCGGGCGTACGCATGATAAGAATCAAGCGCGCGGCGGCCGCTGAGCTGGGGATGAAAGAGACCCTCGTTTCATACGACGACCTGGCGAATGGCGACCTGCCGGCGAAAATAAGGAAGGCGCACGAAGAGGGCGGGACATCGGCCCGCGCCCTCGAAGAGGCCGAGGAGAAGGCTGACGTAATACGCATGCTCTTTGCCGGGCAGATGCTCAAGGTCTTCCCTCTGGCCGACAGCGCACGAGCAGTGAAATGGTACAGCCCCGCCGACGCCCTGCCGCGCTCCACGGGCGAGGCGACGTCTTCTTTCGTAAGAGACATTTTCGGCCGGGCCGCTGATGGCATCAAGACACGCGACTGGGAGACGGTGGGGAGCGTGGCGGACCGCGTGGCGGAGTTCCAGCGCATAGCCGCCCGCGGCACGGGCGCACTGCCCCCGGCCGGCAAGTTCAAGGCGGAGAAGGCCTATAACAAGCTGGGGGTCACCCGCCCTCTGGCCATGACGCTGACCGCCGTGGGCATCATGTTCTTCTTCATCGTGGCCTATCTCTGGGGCCAGGGCATAACGAGCCGTGCCATGCGAATATTCACCGCCACGCTGTCGGCGCTCCTCGGCCTGGTGGGGGCGTATCTCGCGGCCATGTTCTGCCTCAGGTGGTACGTCGGCGGCCACCTGCCGCTAAGCAACGGGTATGAGACAATGCAATTTATGAGCCTCTGCGCGATAGTGTGCTCCTTGGCGTGCACGCGCCGTTTCGCCCTCGCCCTGCCGTTCGGCTACCTGCTATCGGGCCTCACGATGATGGTCTCAATGTTTGGCGAGAGCAACCCGCAGGTCACCAACCTCATGCCAGTGCTCCAATCACCGTTGCTGAGCGTCCACGTGTGTCTCGTCATGATATCATACAGCCTCCTGGCGTTCACGGCGCTCAACGGGCTTGCCGCCATAGCGATGAGAGCCATGCCGTTGCGTGCCGACACCACCGGCGAGCGCATCGAGACGCTGGCCGCCATAAGCCGGGTGCTGCTGACGCCCGCCGTGGCGTGTCTGGCCGCGGGCATCTTTGTGGGCGCGATATGGGCCAACCAGTCGTGGGGCAGGTACTGGGGCTGGGATCCCAAGGAGGTGTGGGCACTCATAACAATGATGTTCTACGCCATACCGTTCCACCCCACCCTCTCCGGCCGGCTGGGCAAAGCCATGGCGCTTCACATTTTCCTCGCGCTGGCTTTCGCCTGCGTCCTGATGACCTATTTCGGCGTGAACTACCTGCTGGGCGGAATGCACTCCTACGCATAGGCCCCGCCAGAGGCGCGAGGGGGAGGGCGAGAGCCGGCCGTTATTTTTGATTTGTCTATATTAGTGTTTTGAGGTAAATTTGCTAAAATGGGCCATGGTCGAAAAAAAACGCATGGCGCCAATAAGACAATGAAGAGGTGGAACATAGAGGAGCGGCCCCAAGCCGGCCAGGCGGAGCTGCTGGCTCGCCAGGTCGGGGTGTCGGCCGTCACGGCCGCGCTGCTTATCGAAAGGGGCATAACCACCCCCGAGCGGGCCGACGCCTACCTCAACCCGCGGCTGAGCAGGCTGCACGACCCCTTTCTGATGCGCGACATGCGCAAGGCCGTGGCCAGAATAGAAACCGCCCTGGCCCGAGGCGAGAAAATACTCATATATGGTGACTATGACGTCGACGGGGCGACAGCCGTCGCGCTTGTCTATAAGACGCTGAGGCGCATAGAGGGCTCGGCAGAGAGGCTCGGGTTCTACATCCCGGACCGCTACTCCGAGGGCTACGGCATATCGCGCCAAGGGCTGGACTACGCCTCGTCGGGCGGCTTCAGCCTGGTCATAGCCCTCGACTGCGGCATCAAGGCCGTCGAGCGCATGGACGAGGCGCGCCAGAGGGGCATCGACTTCATAATATGCGACCACCACGTGGCGGGAGAGCGCCTGCCGGACGTCGCGGCGTGCCTCGACCCCAAGCGTCCCGACTGCCAATATCCGGATAAGAACCTCTCCGGATGCGGAGTGGGTTATAAGCTCATGGAGGCGCTCTACATAAGCAAGGGGATGGATCTCAACGAGCTGACGGAGCACCTCGACATGCTCGTGATCAGCATAGCGTCAGACATAGTGCCCATGACGGGCGAGAACAGGATCTTCGCCCACTGGGGACTCAAGAGGCTCAACTCGCGCCCCAGCGTGGGGCTCAAAGCCATAATGGACGTGGCGGGCGTCGACGCTGGCCATGCGGGCATAGGCGACATCGTCTTCAAGATTGGGCCGCGCATAAACGCCGCAGGGCGAATGGGCGACGGGGCCGACGCCGTCAGGCTGCTAATATCCACTGACCCGCGCGAGGCCATGGAGATGAGCTCCCACATGGACGGAAGCAACGACGAGAGGAAAGACCTCGACCGCGAGATCACGCGCGAGGCCATGGACATGATATGCTCGAGCGATGAGATGAGAGACGCAAGCTCCATAGTGGTCTACAAGCCCACGTGGAGCAAAGGCGTCATAGGCATCGTGGCGTCGAGGCTGACGGAGACTTTCGCAAGGCCCGCCGTGGTGCTGACAAGGTCGCAGGCCGACCCGAGGCTGGCCACGGGCAGCGCGCGCTCTGTGGCGGGTTTCGACCTCTACAAGGGCATAGAGTCATGCGCCGACATATTAGAGGACTTCGGCGGTCACACGCACGCCGCGGGCCTCACCATGAGGGTGGAGAACGTCCCGGATTTCACAAGGCGGTTTAACCGGTATGTGGACGAGAACACGCCGGAGCCGGACCCCACACCGACCATCGACGTCGACCTGGAGATCGGCCTGGCCGACATAAACAGGGGGCTGATCCACGAGCTGGAGAAAATGTCGCCATTCGGCCCAGGCAACGAGAAGCCCGTCTTCGTCACACGCGGGGTGTACGACTACAGCACGTCGAAAGTATTCGGGCACGCAAGGCAGCACCTGAAACTTGACATGATAGAGACCGACGGCCGCGACGTCAGGACAGGCATAGGCTTCGGGCTGGGTGACATGTACCGCCTAATCGAGGACCGGCAGTTCGACATCTGCTACA
This sequence comes from Bacteroidales bacterium, assembly GCA_004552385.1. GTDB lineage: Bacteria > Bacteroidota > Bacteroidia > Bacteroidales > Marinilabiliaceae > W3P20-009. The sequence goes on from SFOL01000001.1 coordinate 39,429, forward strand.
CCATAGACCGCAACATATACCGCGGGCGCCCCGTGGTGCAGCTCATGATAAAAGACATCCACACAAGAAGATAAAACAGAGCAAGGCGAAAAACGCCAAGAAATACAGACATGTTCAGCACACAGACCTACACCAACCGCCGAGACAGACTGGCCAACCTCATGCCAGGCTCCCTCATGCTCTTCGTCGGCAACGACGACGCCTCATTCAACTACCACGACAACCAATACCGCTTCCGCCAAGACAGCACCTTCCTATACCTCTTCGGACTCGACTCGGCATGCATGGCCGCCATAATGGACACAGCCTCGGGCGAGACGACAATCTTTGCCGACGACGTCAGCATGGACGACATCGTATGGACGGGGCCCATGGAGAGCGTGGCGGACCGCGCAGCCAGAGCGGGCGTGAGCAAGACGCGGCCCATGGCCGACCTTGATGCTTGCCTCAAGCGCGCGGCGGCGGGGGGCAGGACGGTGCACTACGTGCCGCCATACCGCGGCAGGACGATAATAAAGATAGCCGAGCTGACGGGCAAGACGCCCGCCGAGGTCAAGACGGGCAGCTCCACCGAGCTGACAAAGGCCCTCGTGAAGCTGCGCTCGGTAAAAGAGCAGTGCGAGATAGACGACATGGACCGCCAGATGGCGTTCGGATACGCCATGCACACAGCGGCCATGCGGATGGCCCACGAGGGCTATACCGAGAACGACATAATGGCCCAAGTGGAGTTCGAAGCCCTCAAGGGCGGCGGCCCGGTATCATTCCCAACAATATGCACCATCCACGGCGAGACGCTCCACAACCACGGCTACACCCACCCCCTGGAGGCCGGACGCCTGCTGCTGGTCGACGCAGGGTGCGAAAGCCCCAACCACTACGCCACAGACAACACGCGCACGACGCCCGTGGGCGGGCAGTTCACCACACGCCAGCGCGAAGTGTACGAGGTGGTGCTGGCGGCCAACAACGCCGTGGCCGCCGCGGCAAGGCCGGGCGTGACATACAAAGAGATGCACATGCTGGCAAGCCGAGTCATAGTGGACGGGCTCAAAGCGATAGGCCTGATGAGGGGCGACACCGACGAGGCCGTGGCAGCGGGGGCGCAAGCCCTCTTCATGCCCCACGGCATAGGGCACATGCTGGGCCTTGACGTGCACGACATGGAGAACTACGGCGAAGACCTCGTGGGATATGACGACGAGGTGAGGCGCGACAGCCAGTTCGGACTCGCCTCGCTCAGGCTGGGCAGGAGGCTGCAGGAGGGCTTCTGCGTCACCGACGAGCCGGGCATTTACTTCATCCCCGAACTCATTGACCGATGGAAGGCCGGGCACATTTGCGAGCATTTTGTCAACTTTAGCAAGCTGGAGACGTACAAAGACTTCGGCGGCATCAGGATTGAGGACGACCTGCTGATAACGAAAGACGGATGCAGGGTGATGGGCGGCACGAGACTGCCCTCGACACCCGACGAGGTTGAGGCAGAGGCCAACAGCGGCAACAACAAGAGCCGCGGGGCGAACGGCAGAGACCGCCTGACGCAAGAGAATTAGCCGCAGCCTGAAAACAAAGAACACAAAGAATGAGATTAGCAATAATAGACATCGGGACCAACACGATAAACCTGCTGGTGGCTGACACTAAACCCAACGGAGCGTACAACATCATAAGCAGCACCAAGGTGACGGCGCGACTGGGCAAGGGCGGAATAAACGACGGCAGGCTGACCCCCGAGGCCATAAAGCGCGGGCTCGACGCCATAGACACCCACATGAAGACGCTCGCCTCGCTGGGCAAGGTGGACAAGATTGTGGCCGTAGGCACATCCGCAATGCGGAACGCCGCCAACGCCGACGAGTTCTCAAAGGCGGTGGAGGAGAAATACGGCTTCGGCATAAGAATAATAAGCGGCGAGGAGGAGGCGCGCATGATTTTCGACGGAGTGAAGCAAGTGATGCCGCTCGGCCGCGAGCGCGTGCTCATTCTCGACATAGGCGGCGGAAGCTGCGAATTCATCATAGCCAACAAAGACGGCGTGGCGTGGGCCCACAGCTATGAGCTGGGCATGGCGCGCATCCTTGACAAATTCCACCCCTCGGACCCCATAACCCACAAGGAGGTCATGGCCATCGAGGCCTACATACGCCAAGGAGTGAGCCAAGAGGGGGCCAACCTCTACGACGCCATAAGGAACTTCCCGGCCACGACTCTCGTCGGAACGTCCGGCTCTTTCGACACCATAGCGTCACTCGTGGCGGCAAGGAACCACCCCCTGCTCAACGTCGCCCTCTCGACATCCTACGAAATCCCGATGCCGAGCTTCGACGAGACATACCGCAAACTGATAGCCTCGACGGCCGACGAGAGGAAGACGATGGGTAACATGGACCAGGCGCGCATAGACCTTATCGTGCCGGGCGCTATATTCATCAACTTCGTCTTGACGGAGCTAAAGATGGAGAGGCTGTACCAGTGTGGCTTCGCCCTTAAGCAAGGCTCAGTACTTAACTTCGCAACAGAATAAAAAGAGCAAGGAGGGAGAGACATGGCCAACATACTCCTTATTGACGACGAGAGGGGAATCCGCAACACGCTTGGCGAAATCCTGACCATGGAGGGCTACAACGTGACCGTGGCCGAGGACGGGGCGAAAGGCATCGAGGCGTTCACCAACGGAGACTTCGACGCCGTCCTGACCGACATCAAGATGCCAAACATGGACGGCATGGAGGTGCTAAGCAAGCTGACGGAAATGAAGCCGGACTGCCCCGTCATAATGATCTCCGGCCACGGTGACATCGACACTGCCGTCGAGTGCATAAAAAAGGGCGCCTACGACTTCATCCAGAAGCCGCCCGACCTGAACAGGGTCACCATAACCCTCAAGAACGCGGTGGAAAAGGGCGCGCTGGTGGTCGAGACCAAGACTCTGAAAAAGAAAGTGGCGCACACATACGACATGGTGGGCGACTCGGCCCCCATGCAGAGAGTGCGCGACATGATTGCCAAAGTGGCGGCGACCGATGCGCGGGTGCTCATCCTGGGGGCCAACGGCACGGGCAAGGAGCTCGTGGCGAGGGCGCTCCACGAGAACAGTCCGAGAGCCAAATGCCCATTCGTGGAGGTGAACTGCGCGGCCATCCCGTCAGAGCTCATCGAGAGCGAGCTCTTCGGGCACGAGAAAGGCGCGTTCACGTCGGCAGTGAAGCAACGGATAGGCAGGTTTGAACAGGCCTCGGGCGGCACACTGTTTCTTGACGAGATAGGCGACATGAGCCTGCCGGCGCAAGCCAAGGTGCTACGCGCTCTCCAAGAGAAGACCATAACAAGGGTGGGCGGCGAGAAAGAGATTAAAGTGGACGTGAGGGTGGTGGCCGCCACCAACAAGAACCTGGCGGAGGAGATCAAGGCGGGCAACTTCCGCGAAGACCTCTACCACAGGCTCAGCGTCATCATCATCAACGTGCCGACTCTCAACGAGAGGGCCGACGACATCCCGGCACTGGCCTCTTACTTCCTGAGCCAAGTGGCGCAAGAGATGAACGTGCCGGAAAAGAAAATCTCGCCGGAGGCCATTGAAGCCCTAAAGAAGATTAACTGGACGGGCAACATACGCGAGTTCCGCAACGTCATGGAGAGGCTCACCATTCTCGCGTCAGCCGAAATAACGGCCGATGACGTGAGCAACTACGCGCGCCCCATAGGCTGAAAAAGCCGCCAGACAAGGCACAAAGACGGCGCATGAGGTTAAAAATATAATGTGATAGCTGATTATTTCGGCCCTTTTTGATAATTTTAAGGGTCGAAAATGAAATGATGAGCCGAATATCTCACCAAAAATTCTCGTTCAGCCTCGGCCAGCCAGGCGAGGCGACAGCTTGCTACGTAACGGACGGCACGGAGACCGAGTTCGAGCTTAGTAACGTATGCAACCCGTTGGCCGACATGCTAATGGCCATGGCATCGCTTGTAACGAACCCCGCACAGCTATGGGACGGCAGCAACACAGCCGCCTTCACGTGGTACTCCGAAAAGGAGAGCTACGATTGGACTCTCACGGCCATGCATGACGGGGCTCTGTGCATCCGCGTGACACAGTCTTGCGAGTTCTTTGGCGAAGACGAGATCGAGGTCGTCAACGGCGAGTGCGACATTGAGGAGTTCATAGCCTGCGTCACCCGCGAGATGGACCGCTTCATTAAAACGGTCGGACTGCTCAACTACCACCAGCAGTGGCAGACGGGCGAGTTCCCGCTCACTTACTTCCTGATTCTCAAGAAGCACCTGATCGACCAGGACCTGTGGGGCGAGAGCGAGGACGGTGCGACTCTTAGCGACGAGACGCGCCTGATGCTCTGTTAGGCTCAAGCAGCGCCAGCCTTTCTGTCAGAAAACCATACATCCGCCTACGAAGCGAAACGTCAAAAAGCCCCGGGGGTTACAACTCCCGGGGCTTTTCACATCCATGCGCGGATATAATCAGGAGGCGACTACTCAGTCACCAAAATCTTTCCCACCGCACTATTCTTGCCATCGGCATCTGACGCCCAGACGATGTAAACGCCATTAGCCACTCGGCCGCCGCCCTCACGCCTCAAGTCCCACCTTGCCATGCCTCCAAGCGACGTGGTCCGGAAGACGCGCCGACCGGCGGCATCGGTTACGAAAACGGGCGACGAGTCCTCAAAACCCGTCATAGAGACATATCCCGCGGCAGAGGCTGTAGCACTTACCGGGTTGGGGTAAATCCGGATCTTAGAGAGCTTGGAGGCTGGCGCCACGGCGTCGCCCCTGTAAGACACGAGGCCCTGGCTCGTAGAGAAGAAAACCTCGCCATCGGTCTGGCGTATGGCCACGCGCTCCACCAAGTTGGAAGGCAGAGGGCTGTTAGACGCCGTGAAGTGGTGGATGGTGGAGAGCCCGTCGGCACTGACAAGGTAGACGCCATTGTCCGTGGCTATCCATTTGCGGTCGGCACCGTCAACCTTAATGTCGTTGATGAACTGGCCGTCGAGCAGATAGTCGGCAAGGCCGGAGCCGTCGGTGCGCGGCACCTTAATGCGGTTGAATGTGACCGAACCCGTTTTCAGCATCTTCGAATTGTCTCGCGTAACGAGGATGCCGGCAGTGGTTCCCACCCATATTGAGCCGTCGGCCGAGACAGCCACGGCAGTGGACCTCGTCCCGACCGTCTCGCCGGAACCCGCGTCGACAAGGCTGAAAGAGCCTACGCAATTGTCCTGCGTCTCGGCTCCGGTGCCGAGGGTCGTCATGAAAACGTCGTCGTCGGGCGTCTCGGGCGTGCCATTAAGGTTAAAGACGCACGTGTACGGCTTGTTCATCCGCGATGACCATACCCATATATTGCCATTGCTTGCCGCCACCATGCCGAGAGAGGAGTGTCCGCCTGACATGGGACCGTATGAGTAGGAGAACCACTCGCCGTCTTTATTCATGACGTTGACGCCCGATGACACCAACGAGTTCATCACGATGAGGTTCTGATCTTCATCCACCACCATCGCGTCGGTCAAGACGTAGTCCGAGAAAGCGGGCGAAAGAGACGAATTGCCCGACGAGTAGTTCCGCCCGAGCGCACAACCATCCACCTCAAAAACACCCGTGCCGAACGTAGACAGATAGACCCGCCGCGTGACAGGGTCGGCCGCGAAGAATACGGGGTCGCGTCCTTCGGCGTAAGAGGCCGCGCGGCAAGACGCCCACTCGTCATCATGAAGCACCGAAAATGACGTGACATTGCCCTGCGCGCCGTATGAAGCCGAGCGTCCCTGGCCGCCCACATACACGTCGCCGTCAAAGCTGAAGACGTCGGACGCGACGGCCGACGCGGGGCCTTGCGGCAGCCACGAGCGGCCTACAGACGCGAGCGAGGAGACGACAAGGCCGGCGTTCACATCGGCTATGGCCAGCGACCCGTCAGTCATGAAAGACGCGGAGCGGAAAGAGGGTGACGAAACGACATAGGCCCCTTGCGAATCTCGGACGGACGAGATGGAAGCCACACGCCCGAAAGCGGAGTCGAAAACGTCTACACGCCCCGAGGATACGACAGCAAGCCGCGAAGCCGACGCGTCGAGACCGCGGAAAGAGCTGACTGTCGTCACCATTTCGGCCACAGAGCCCGTCAAACGCCACAAAGAGCACTCGCCACCGACCTCGCCCACAGCGGCCACCACTCCGCCCGCAAACGCCACGACCGAGGCCACGCCGCCCGCAGGGGCGGGAAGCAGCGTCCACTGGCCGTAGTCCTCAAGCACACGGCTGGAGAGGTCGGCGCGGTAGAGGCCTGCTGAGGTGGCGACGTAAATCATGCCGTCTGAGACGCAAACGCCGTTGGCCGCCACGCCGCCAGACGCTATGCGCCATGCGGAGCGGATCTCGCACTTGCGGCGATCGACCTCGGCCACGCCGCCATCGAAAGCCAGATAGAGCATGCCGCCATAGGCGGCCATGCCATTTATCCGTTTCTGAGTGAACGAGTCGCTCAAACGGAGCTCTGGTATGTTGACCGTCGAGAGTTCGGACATATCCACCAAGTCAATGTCGCCATCAGAATAGCCCACCGCGAGCAAGTCGCCATCGGCGGCAATGGCTGATATGCCCGAAGATGACAAGTGGTTAACCTTTGTCAGTTTGCCGAGCATCCCGTCGGAAGACGAGTAATAAAAGAGTCCGTAGCCGTTGCCGCACACGGGCGCGCCGCCAGCCACGGCCGTCAGGCAGCTGCCGGCAAACGAGGTCTGGTCCGTCCACTGGGCCGACGAGGCGAGGGGGAGCGACGCGGCAAGAGCGCAGGCGCACAGCGAATAGAGAAGAGACAAACGCATGACCTACAGCTTGCTGAGAAAATTGACGAGCTGACGCACCGCCTTGCCGCGGTGGCTGACCTTGTTCTTGTCATCGAGCGACATCTCGGCGAAAGACGCCCCTCCGAAGCCCATGGGCTCAAAGACGGGGTCGTAGCCGAAGCCGCCCGTCCCGTGCTTAGCCAAGGCGATGCGTCCCGGGCACACGCCCTCAAAGACGGTCTCACGCCCGAGCTGGTCAACGTAGGCTATGACGGTGCGAAACGAGGCCTCGCGGTCCGCCACGCCGCTGAGGGCGGCAAGCAGTTTCGCCATGTTGCGCTCGGGGTCACACTCGTCTCCGGCATATCGGGCGGTGAAGACCCCCGGGGCTCCGCCCAGGGCGGCTACCTCAAGCCCGGTGTCGTCGGCGAAGCACGCTTTGCCTGTCAGTTCATGGAGGAAGTGGGCCTTGATGAGGGCGTTGCCCTCTATGGTGTTGGCGGTCTCCGGAATGTCTACCATGACACCGGCGTCGTCAAGCGTGAGGACAGAGGTCTTGCCATCCAGCATGCGAGAGATTTCCTTGGCCTTGTTGGCGTTGTGGGTGGCGAAAAGAAGCTCCTTCATTATATTATATTTGTTTTACGCGCGCATTGGCGCAAAGAAAGGCCGCGGCCCGGTGGAAAGGGGCGCGGCCTGTGACGTGCGGACGCAAGGGAAACATTCACCCCTTGGCTACCTGATACTAAAAGTTGGAGTAGACGAGCTTGGCGTCAGAGCGCGGGTTGACCACGAGGACGGGGATGCCGGCGCTGTTCGAGATGACGGTCTGCTCGTATGCTCCGAGGAGGTAATCGTGGAACGCGATGTTGCGAGTCGTGGTAATCATAATGAGATCCATCTTGTTCTCCTCGCAATGTTTGAGCGATTGCTCGAGGAAAGAGCCTTTCTCATCGACCCACTCGGTGGTGCAGTCAATGTTCTGATCCTCGAGATAGTGCTTGCAGAAGTTCATGTTGGCCCTGGTCGGGTTGTCATACATGGGTCCGTTGCCCTGCTGTCCGAAGAGGACGACCTTGATCTTGCTGATGTACGAGAGGACGGGCAACCACTTGAGCTTCTCCTTGCTCTCGATCTTGTAGTCGACAGGGAAGAGGATCTTCATCGGGTCGGCGTACTCGGGGTCTTTCTGCACGATGAGGTATGGCACGTGGCAACCGACGATGACCTTCAGAGCCCAGCTGCCTGTGATCTTCTGGATGCCTTTCATGCCGTGCGTACCCATCACGACAAGCGTGCTGTTCTGCTCAGCCACAACCTCGTTGATGGTTGTAAAGATGCTGCCCTCGCGGACAATATAGCGAACCTGGCAATTCTCGTCCTGGGCGAACTGTGCAACTACACCCTCAAGCTTTTGAGCAGCCTCGGCCGACTGGTCTTCCTTCTTGACGATGTGGAGCAAAATGACCTCAGCCTTCATGTTCCGGGCAATGTGCGCAGCGTGTTTTACGGCGCAATCGGCGCGCTCGGTGAAATCGTAGGGGACAATAACGTTCTCCATAGAATTATCCATTAAAGTATTGATTAATAGGAGTATTATCTTCTGTTTGCTATCCATGCGCCCCCTTGCGCCAAAGGCTCGCGAGACGCTTTTGGATTTCTTCGGCAAATTTATGCCTAAAATTAAGCCTTATATATCTAAAAAAAAAGTAAATTGCAAGAAAATCACGGGATAGGAATGCCATACAGAACCATATTACTACCTCTCATTCTCCTGTCATTATTCATAACAGGCGCATCGGCGCAAGTCCGTAAAGACTTGATACACATACCATCCACAATCATGTCGGAACAAAGGGCCGACACGGTGGTGAAGGCTGAGAGGCCATACGTCATGGTGGAGTGGGAGTTGTCGGAGGGCTTCACCCCACCCTACTGCGTGAGCCAAGTGGCGGGCGAGGACACCCTGTTCCGCGCCACCACAAGCCGGACGAGCTTCTCCGTGGGGCTGAGAGGTTCCGAGTGGTCGAAGATTGACGTTTCGTCAGCCGGCGGCAAGAGCTTCGGCGTCAGGATGACCTACACTGAGCGTTCAGCGGCATGGATACCCATAGGCCTGATCGGCATGTTCGTGGCCATCGCCGCCATCTGCGCATGGGTCTACGCCGTCAGGCAGAGGAAAAAGCTGGACGGCGCGCGCCGCGAGATAGAGGAGGCCAAGACGAGGCACACGCGCAAATACGACTTCGCTACAGTCTTGTTCTCTGACATACAAGGCTTCACAAAAATAGCCGCGCATCTCAACCCGGAGCAGCTGGTCGACGAGCTGGACAGGTACTTCATCTACTTCGACGAGCTTGTGGATAAATACGGGGTGGAGAAGATAAAAACCATCGGCGACGCCTACATGTGCGCCGGCGGCGTGCCGGACAACGACAGCGCCAACCCTATAGAGGTGACGCTGGTGGGGCTGGGCATGATAGCCTACGTTAACGAACGCCACAACGAAGAGCGGAACTTTTGGAACATCAGGGTGGGCATAAACACCGGCCCTGTGGTGTCAGGCCACCTTGGCAACATAAAGAAAGTTTTCGACATCTGGGGCGACACGGTCAACACAGCCTCGCGAATGGAGAGCGGCGGCGAACCGGGGCGCGTCAACGTGAGCGAGAGCACCTATCAGAAGATAAAAGATTTCTTCGAGTGCGAATACCGAGGCAAGATGCCCGTCAAATACAAGGGCGAGATTGACATGTATTTCGTCAACAGACTCAAGGAAGAGTATTGCCAGGCGGGGTCGGACCACATACCTAACACGCTGATGCTGCGCAAGATGCAGCTGATGCGCATCCACGACTTCGAGCAGAGCGTACGCGAGACGACACTGGACGGAGCCCACCCCAACCTGCTGGCGCGCTTTGACGACTACCTGGCAAGGGTGTACACTCTTTGCACACTGGAGAAAATGCCAGACGAGGAAGTGACCACGTGCGGCGCAGCGGCCATTTTCAGCTTCATAAAGCTGAACATACCCAAAGACACGACTGTGAGCACCAAGGGCGCGGAAGACGAGATTATGCGCAAGATGCACCTACAGGAATCGACGCGCGAGAGCGTACGCAGGGTCGTGGCGCACGTGGCGGGAGGCAAAGAGCCGGAAGACCGGATGGAAGAGATATTGACCGACGCGGGCAACGAGGTCTACGGACGCAAAGACATAGTGCCGCAGCTCATCGCCCTCCACGAGGAGCTGGCGGCAAGAGGCTTGGAAAGCAAGTCTCGCAACGCATGGCTCGGCAAGCAGATCAACATACTGAAAGAGGTGACATATCACACCGACTCGGCCCGCCGCCTGTGCGAAGTGCCCAAGGCGAAACAGGTGGAGATGATCGAGATGGCAATGGCCATATAGCCAGGAGCCCGTCAGCATAACACCTAAAGTTGCGCCCCGCGCGGCCTTAAAGTAGCCGGCGCGGGGCGCAACTTATCTAAAATCTTTCTAACTTTACTACAATGCGACGGGGAGGTGCACCCGCCGCGGACACCAATTCACGAACCATAAAAACAAACAGCAAAGCCGTGTCTAAAATTACTAAAGAAGACGCCCTGAGATACCATTCAGAGGGCAGACCAGGCAAGATAGAGGTAATCCCGACCAAACCGTACAGCAGCCAGAGGGACCTGTCTCTGGCTTACTCGCCAGGCGTGGCGGAGCCGTGTCTGGAGATTCAGAAGAACCCGGAGACCGCCTATGAATACACCAACAAGGGCAACCTCGTGGCCGTAATATCAAACGGCACCGCTGTGCTCGGCCTTGGCAACATCGGCGCAATGAGCGGAAAGCCCGTCATGGAGGGCAAGGGACTGCTGTTCAAGATATTCGCCGGCATCGACGTTTTCGACATCGAGGTCGACGAGAAAGACCCTGACAAATTCATCCAGGCCGTCAAGGCCATCGCGCCGACATTCGGCGGCATCAACCTCGAAGACATCAAGGCTCCCGAGTGTTTCGAGATCGAGACGCGCCTCAAGAACGAGCTGGACATACCCGTCATGCACGACGACCAGCACGGCACGGCCATAATATCGGCCGCAGGCCTCATCAACGCCCTGCAGATTGTAGGCAAGAAAATAGAGGATGTCAGAGTAGTGGTCAACGGAGCCGGAGCCGCTGCCATATCGTGCACCAGGCTCTACATGCGGCTGGGCGTGAAGCGCGAGAACGTCATAATGGTCGACTCGAAAGGCCCGATAAAGATGGACCGGCCCAACCTGACGGAGCAGAAGCGCGAGTTCGCCACGACACGCGACGTCAACACGCTGGCCGAAGCCCTGGTGGACGCCGACGTCTTCCTCGGCCTGTCGGTGGCAGGCGTCCTGACGCAAGACATGGTGCGCTCAATGGCTAAAGACCCCGTCGTCTTCGCCCTCGCCAACCCTCAGCCCGAGATTAGCCCCGAAGACGCACGCGCAAGCCGCCCGGACATCATCTACGCCACGGGCCGCTCAGACCAGCCCAACCAGATAAACAACGTGCTCGGCTTCCCCTACATCTTCCGCGGGGCTCTCGACGTCCGCGCCAAGAGCATCAACGAGGAGATGAAAGTGGCGGCCGTGAAAGCCATAGCAGAACTCACGCGCAAGGCCGTGCCAGATGTCGTCAACGCCGCCTACGGCATGAAGCGCATCTCGTTCGGGCGCGAATACATCGTGCCCAAGGCTCTTGACCCGCGCCTGCTTACCACGGTAGCCCCCGCCGTGGCCAGAGCGGCCATGGAGAGCGGCGTGGCGCGCAAGCCGATAGAGGACTGGCAGGCCTACGAGGTTAAGCTCAAGAGCCTCATGGGGCTTGACAACAAGATGTTGCGCAGCTTCTACGACATGGCGCGGCAGAACCCCCGCAGGGTAGTATTCTCGGAGGCCAACCACGTCAACATGCTCAAAGCTGCAGCGCAGGCTCTGTCCGAGGGGCTTTGCAAGCCTATATTGCTGGGCAACGAGGAGAAGCTCGCCAAGCTGGCGGCCGAGAACGACATTGACCTCACAGGCATCGAGATAGTCAACCTGCGTCATGACCGCGAGGAGGGGCGGCGCACGACATTCGCCAAGATAATGGCGGAAGAGAAAGGACGCGAGGGCGCCACTTTCGACGAGTATTTCGAGAAGATGTATGACCGCAACTACTTCGGCCTCATGATGGTCAAGACTGGCGCGGCCGACGCCATGATAACGGGCGTCTACACCAAGAACGAGGAGCTCGTGTCGGCCGCAAAGGAGATTATCGGCATACGCAAAGGCCTCAACCACATAGGCGCCATGCACATCTTGAACACCAAGAAGGGCACCTACTTCATGGCGGATACCCTTATAAACCGTCATCCGAGCACCGAAACCCTGATAGACGTGGCCAAGCTGACCTATGACACCGTCAAGTTCTTCAACCACGAGCCAGTCATGGCAATGCTCAGCTACTCTAACTTCGGAGCCTCGAAAGAGGGCAGCCCCGCATCGGTCCACAAGGTCGTCGAGACGCTGCACGAGAGGTACCCGGACATGGTGGTTGACGGCGAGATGCAGGTCAACTTCGCGCTGAACCGGGAGTTGCGCGACCGCAAGTTCCCGTTCTCGAAACTGGCTGGCAGGGATGTCAACGCGCTCGTGTTCCCGAACCTCAGCTCGGCCAACACAGCCAGCAAGCTGCTCCTCGAGATGGGCGTGGGTGACATCCTGGGACCTATACAGATGGGACTCAGGAAGCCCATCCACTTCCTGGACATTGAGAGCTCCGTGCGCGACATTGTCAACATGACGGCAGTGGCCGTGCTTGACGCGCAGGTCCAGGAGAAGAGAGACCAGATGGAGTAAGGAAGGCCTCACATCTCTGACAACATAACGGATGCCCGCCCCCCCGTGAAGACGAGAGGGCGGGCTTTTTACACATCTGACGCCAAGAAAACGCTGACTATGGTAGAAGATGTCAGGAGCGGTTAATAAACGCGGGGACTATGTTTGAGAGCGAAAGCCCCACCGCAAGCGAGATGCAGTGGGGCTTAGTGTCATGATGTAGCTAAGGTAAACCGTTAAGATTCTGCCTCCTGATTTTCCTTAATGCTGTCGTAGACCTCCTTGGTGATGTTCTCGTAGCTCTCCGCCGACTGCTTGGGGTATACAGGCGGCAGGAACTCGACCTGTACCTTGTGAGGGCGCGGAAGCATGGTCCCCTTAGGCATGGCCTGGAACGCGCCCTTGATTGAGACGGGCACCACAGGCACGTTGAGCTCCTTGCTCAATATGGCGAACGTCTTCTTAAACTCGCCAAGCTTGCCGTCCGTCGTACGCGTGCCCTCGGGGAAGATAATGATGTTCTTCTTCTTCTTGAGCGCTTCACCCATCTTCTGGATAGACTCCTTCAAGTTACTCATGTCCATGACAATCACGTTATGAGTAGCGGCCATGAACTTGATGAACGGGCGTCGTATGTGCTGCTCCTTGGCGTAGAAATAGGTGTTCTTGATGTCGCGGTATTTTAGGAACGACATGACGAAGAGCCCGTCGAGGAAACTCTGGTGATTAGGCGCAATGATGACAGGGCCGTCGGGTATCCGCTCAGCTCCTTTGCCACGCAGCTTGAAGTAGAGCTTGAAAAATGGCTGCGAGAGGGCTATGAAAATACGGCCAGTTATCCACGTCTGCGGAAGCTTGAGCGTCGTGTGCTCGCGGAGGATCTTCTTCCAGTCAATCTTCTCGACGTGCATCTTGGTTTTGGTCTCCGCCACGAAATCGGCAATGTCGGCAACGCTCTTGAACTCAGAGAGCTTGTCCGTGGTCATGTCGAGGCCGAAGCTTGTGTTGAGGAAGACCTGGAGACCCACCTTGTCGAGCGAGTCGAAAGCGAGATCGAGCTCAATGTGATCTGTAGGGCGCACCTTGCAAACCTTCTCGCTCTCAATGTATTTCTTAATGATTTTATACTCATCGCTCATGGCCTCGTCAATCACCTCAGGCTGAGTATCGGCAGAGCCGTCGCTGACAAGCAGGGACTTGAGCTTAAAACGTTGGATCTTGTCGAGTCGCGTGCGCGGCAAGTCGTTGCGGTAGATCTTGACGTTGAAGATCTTCTTGTATGCCGCGGCGTCGGAATTGTATTTGTCAAGGATTTCCCATTTGACCTTCTCCTCAATCTGAGCATCGGTCATGGCCGCGAGCGCGGGCGTCGGGACGATTATGGCCACGAGGGCGTCATTGTTCTCGGTCACGGCCGCCTCTTTCACTATGTCCTGATACGCTTCGAGCTTCTGTTCAATCTCTGTCGGGTTGACATTCTTGCCGTTGGAGAGCACGATGATCTCTTTGCGCCTTCCAGTGACGACCACCCTGCCCTTGTCGTCGACATATCCGAGGTCGCCAGTGTAAATCCAGCCGTCCTTCACGACTGCGGCGGTCTCTTCGGGCCTGCCGTAGTAGCCCTGCATTATGTTGTTTCCGCGCGCCACGAGCTCACCGTCGCGCACCTCTACTTCGCAACCCGGCACAGGCTGTCCCGACGCGCCTGGCGTTATGTCGTCGGGCCGCGTGAACGCAATCATGGGCGCGCACTCGGTCATACCGTAGCCTTCGAGCACGTCAAGGCCCAGAGTCTTCATCTTCTGAGCCACGGCGGGGTCAAGAGCCGCACCGCCACAGACGAAGTACTTGACGACCCCACCCATCTTTTTGCGGATAGAGGAGAAGACAAGTCGCGAGAGGGCGCGACTGCCGACCGACTTGCACAGTCTGTAGAGCATCCGCGTGGCCCAATGGGCGTCAATTTTGGAGCAGATGCCCTTGACAAGCATGGTGTAGAGGCGCGGCACGCCAATGACGATGCCGACCTGCCCCTCGGCCATGGTCTTCATAAGATCGGGCGCACTCATGCTGGGGCAGAAAGCCACGCTGCCGCCGGTGACGAGCGGTGCCACGACGGACCCGACAAGAGGCAGCACGTGGTGGCACGGGAGCAAAATCATGGTGCGCACGTCGGGCGTGAAGATGGGCACGCCCTTGCTCACGGAGTCTATGTTGAAATAGATGTTCTGGAAAGAGAGCATAACGCCCTTGGGGCTGCCCGTGGTGCCACTGGTGTAGACAATCAGGCAAGTATCCTGCATGTCGAAGTCTATCTTAGCCTGTGGGGCGCTCGTGGCGCGGTTCTCCATGTCGGGAGTCATGACCAGCACCTGCTGGGAGCCGCCCGCGCGTTCCACAGCTTCACGAGCCACAGCCTCACACGCTTCTGACGCCAATATGACCGTAGGCGTGCAATCCTTGAGCACGTAAGCCAAGTCGGCGGCGGACGAGGTGCAGTCGATAGGAACCGCTATGCCGCCATTCTTCCAAATGGCGAAAAGAGCGTAAATATAAGCGGGTCTGTTCTCAGAGAGAATAACGACGCGGTCACCACGCCCTATGCTAAAGGCCTCGGAGAAATCCGAAATGCGGGACAGCAGCTCAGTGTAGCTAACCTCCCTGTCGACGGTCCAGATGGCCGTCTTATTATGACAAACTATCATTCGGTAGGATAAAAACAGAATGGCGAATCCGTCCAAGCTAAGCAAGCCGGCGCCGCCCTCTCATGCGCAGTCTTTGCCCAGAGACTCGGTAATCGGACGAACGGGCAAAAACTCTGATACGCAAATGTAGTGTTTTTTGCCGTATGAATGGCAAAAAGTACGTATACGCCGAGCCCGATTTGTGGATATATAATATTTTCCCCACACAAGGGAGCGGAGCATGCGCACATTTCCTAAGCTTTCCTCATCAGCGCCTCGGCCATAAGCATGTCGGCGGGAGTGGTTAGTTTTATGTTGCCTCGCAGTCCCTCAGAAAGGTGGATCTCACCCCCATTTGCCTCAACGACGCTGGCGTCATCAGTAAAGAGCGGCGACTCGGGCTGGCGATAAGCGTCAAGAAGAATGGAGGAGCGGAACACTTGCGGTGTCTGAACCATCATGACCGAAGAGCGGTCGACCGAGCGGCTTGCGCCGTCGAGCCCCACAAGGCGCACTGACTCGACCGAGGGCAGGACGGGGATGGACGTGCCGAAACGCGAGGCGTCGGCATACACACTCTCGATAAAAGTGGCGGACACGAGAGGGCGTACGCCATCATGCACGCCAATGAGCTCCTCGCCCGACCACATGGCCAGGCCGTTGCGGACACTCTGGTGACGGGACGCCCCTCCGGCCACGACCTCAGCAGGAGCACAGAACCCGTGCTGACGGCACAGAGCCTCCCAAGTCCCTATTTGAGACTCGGGCAGGACTACAACGACCCTCATGCCCGGCACCGAGGCGAACGCCTCTACCGTATGCATAAGGACGGGCTTGCCGCAAAGGGGGAGAAACTGCTTAGGGACGGCGGCACCCATCCGAGTGCCGCTACCGCCAGCTACTACTATGGCGAGATTTTTCAAAGCAATAAGATTTGTTTGCAAGAGAGGGGGAGGGCGCGAGTCGGCAGCGGCTGGGCTCAAAGCGCCTGATGCAGGACAAGGCACATGACGAGCCCCATTACGGCGAGCCCTGTCACGTAGCCCGCCAGGAGCTGGGCGGGCGTGTGCGCCTGCTCATAAGACCGAGCCCAGGCTGTGACCCCCGCCGCCACGAAGGCGAGCGCCGCGAACGGTGAGAAATCTTGGCCGAAAGCCGTACCCGTCACCGCTATGTAGGCGAGGAAGGCGCCCGCCCCTATGGCATGCAGGCTAATCTTCCAGAAGCGGGAGCAAAGAGCCGCGATGAAGAGGGCGGCCGCCTCGCCTATGACCATGCCAATGATGGGTATCGGGTAGAACTGGCGAAGCGCGTAGACCGAGAACGCTATGGTAACCGAAGAGAACAGCAACGGGCGGAACCGTTCCGACCGCGTGGGCATATCAATGCCGCTGACCTCGCCCAAGGCGATGAAGACCCCGATGACGGCAAGCGGCACAATGCACTCAAAGAGGCAGACTCCGCCAAGCTGGAACGCCTTGAAAAGGGTTGGCATAGCGGCATAGGGAGTCGGGGTGTAGAGGACAAGCAGGGTGCAATAAATAGGCAGAAGCAGCGGATGGAAAGCCACCGTGACGACCCACGACACCACATCAGCAAAAGATCTTGGCGCGACCATGAGGAGTTAAAGCGTTTTGCGGAGGCGCGCGACGGGTATCCCGAGCTGCTCGCGGTATTTAGCCACCGTGCGCCGAGCTATGTTATAAGATTTCTGCGACAGAAGCTCCACAAGCTTCTCGTCAGTGAGAGGCGCCCTCTTGTCTTCGGCCTCGATTGCCTCGCGGAGGATGCTCTTGACCTCGCGCGTAGACACGTCGTCGCCATCGGCGTTCTGTATTCCCTCCGAGAAGAAATATTTCAGCGGGAATATGCCGAACGTGGTCTGGACGTACTTGCTGTTCGACACGCGCGAGATGGTGGAGACATCGAGACCGGTACGCTCGGCTATGTCTTTGAGAACCATAGGCTTAAGCTTTGTCTCATCACCATCCACGAAATAGTCGCCTTGATAGTCCATGATGGCTTGCATGACGAGCGAGAGCGTGTTGCGCCTCTGCTTGATGGCGTCGATGAACCATTGCGCCGACTTTATTTTGTCCTTGACGAAGGCGGCCGCGTCTTTCTGCTCCTGGCTCTGGTTGGCCTTGTTGGTGGAGTACTCGCGGAGCATTGAGGCGTACTCGCCGCTGATTTTCAGCTCGGGCTCACCCCTCTGGTTAAGGTGGAAGCCCAGCTCGCCGTTGTCATAGTCAATTATGAAGTCCGGGATGACGTGCTGAGCCTGCCTGGCCGCGCCGCCGCTGTACGCGCTGCCCGGCTTAGGGTTGAGGCGCAATATGACGTCGACCGCGGCTTTCAGCTCATCCTCCGAGATACCGAGTTTGCGCGCCACCTTGTCATAATGGCGCTTTGAGAAGTCGTCAAAACAGGTGTCAATCACCGCTATGGCGTTCTGCACGTCGGCGGTGGGTTTGCGCGCCTTGCGCAATTGCAGAAGCAGGCACTCGCGGAGGTCTCGTGCCCCGACACCGGGCGGATCCATACGCTGGACGGCCTCGAGAACCTTATTCACCTCGTCATCCGTGACGTTTTTGCCCGTGGCGAAAGAAATGTCGTCAGCAATATTCTCAACATCCCGGCGCAAGTAGCCGTCCTCGTCAA
Source organism: Bacteroidales bacterium (assembly GCA_004552385.1). Classification (GTDB taxonomy): domain Bacteria; phylum Bacteroidota; class Bacteroidia; order Bacteroidales; family Marinilabiliaceae; genus W3P20-009. The sequence continues at coordinate 57,430 of SFOL01000001.1, forward strand.
TGTTGCCTATGACATACTTGGCTATCAAGGCCTGGCTATCGGTGAAGTCGCACAGCCCCACCTGCTCCTCGAGGTGCTCATAGAATGAAGCGGCCTCGGAGTAAGGGACGCTCTCGCGCTTGTCGTCGTCGGAATAGTTGTTCGCCTGCAGCTTATAGGCAGGTATGTCCTCGTTAAGCAGGTATCCCTCGATGGTTCCGTCGTCGGGCTGCTCGTCTTGCGCCGAGTTGATCTGCGGTTCGGCCTCCTGCTCCTTCTCTTTTTGCAAGGTGGCCTCCTCGTCGACTTCGAGAACCGGGTTGGACTCAATCTCCTCCTTGATCCTCTGCTCCATCTGCGCCGTAGGTATTTCGAGCAGTTTGACGAGCTGGATCTGCATAGGGGATAGCTTCTGCTGCAGCTTGAGCAGCATGCCTTGACTTATAGCCATAGAAAGGAAGTCTTTTTGCCAGGGCTCCTGCCCTTTCTATACAAATATAACAAAAAAGCGGCACGGGCGAGGCCTGCGCCCCACCCTTCCGGCATTCATTTGGCAAGGCGGATGAGACCGTCGGCGCACATGACGGGCACAGTGTCGAGCGAGTCCGGGTGGCGCAAGCAGAAATCGACGTCGGCTGAGTACCCTTTGGCGATGAGCCTGCCATAGTGCGCGGACCGGCTGATGAAAGACACGTCGTCGGCACTTCGGCCGCGGGCAAGGTCGTGAATGGCCACAGCCATGTCTGAAGCGAAAGCCGCGGACGGGCACAAGTCGGCGGCGACGTCGGCCATGACGGCAGCGCAGAAGCAGTCCTCGAGAGTGAGAGCCCCGTAGTTGCCGGAGCAGACGAAGACGACCGACTCGGCGGAAAGCTCGACCGCCATCCGCACCGCCTTGATGGCGGCCGCCTTATAGTTAAGCATCGAGGCCGCTATGACGGACTTGGCCGACGAGCTGGCGCGCAGTGCGACCGTCCCGTTGGTGGTGGTTATCACAACAGTCTTCCCGGCCACCGCGCCAGGCGCGTAATCTTGCGGCGAATTGCCAAGGTCGTAGCCCGGGATGACGTCGGCGTTTCGCTCTCCGCCCAAGACGACACCGTAGCGCCCGAGCTTATCGGCAAGGGCGAACCCTTCTTCGGGCGACAGGACGGGAGCCACGGCGGAGGCTCCGTTGGAAAGAGCGTTCGTGATGACGCTCGTGGCACGAAGCACGTCTATGACCACCGCCACTGAGACAGAAAAATCATACCCCTCGGCCGCCTGCGCGGTCGGGAGTATGTCTATTGTCTTGATTGCCATAGGTAAATGCTATATTCGGCAGACGAGGCACGCCACCCCCTCAGAAGCGGAAGGCCACCGTGGCGCCCAGTCCGTTATCGACAGAGGCCGCCGGGGCCCAATTGATGGCCAAGTCGTCCGAGACGTCAAAATTAAAGAAATGGGCGTCGACGCACGCGTCAACTATCTGGACGAGGTAAAGGCCTGCCATGCCAAAGATGGAAAGGTCACGATAACGGCGGTAGTAGTCCTTCTTCTTCTTGAGCGAGTTCTGAAACCACGACTTGTACTGCCCCTGCACATCGGCCTCGGTTAAGTGCGCCTTCTCCACAAAATACATATAGCTCTTGTTGTTAGGGTCGCCGAGCAGGAAGTCGCGATAGGCGTTGCTGTACTTCTTGAGATACTTATTGTTGAAGTGGATGGCGTATCCGAGCGCGAAAGCCCCGCCGTAGAGGAGGGGGAGCTTCCAGTATTTCTTGTTATAAATCTGCCCGAGGCCGGGAAGGATGGCGGCGTACATGGTTGCCGTATGCGGCGAGTGGCCGAGAGCCCCGACGTGAACCGACGGGATGAGTCTCACCGTCTCGCCATTGACAAGCACGAGGGTGTCGGTCAGCATGACTACGGGCTCAAGCGGCTCGATAGGCTGCGAGATGGGCGCCGAAGTGTCGGCCGCTACGATATTGGGTTCGTCATAAACCTGCGCAGCGGCCTCCGCGCAGCCAATTGATGGCAGCAAAACGAGGGTCGCGAGCGCGAGGAAAAGACGGAAGAGGGTAGACATCCTTGTTTTCGGGTGCTTAGTTCTGGCGGGCCGTGTCGAGTATCTCCATAATCTTCTCGAGCTCCTCCGGCGTGGCGAAAGGAATGGTTATCTTGCCCTTGCCCTGCGCATTGCAGGCGAGGCTTACCTTAGTCCCGAAATAAGATGAGAGTTGCGACCCCAGCGCCTTATACTCCTCGGGCGTCTGCATCTTCTTGGGCGGGGCCGGCTTAGAAGCCTTATCATCCTCAGCGGCTGCGTCGGCGGGCGAGTAGTCGGGGTCGTTGTAAGCGCGGACCATCTCCTCAATCCGTCTGACGGAGTAACCTTGCTCAACCGTCTCGTGGAAGAGCATGAGCTGCGTCTCCTCGTCCTCGACACCCATTATGGCGCGGGCGTGGCCCATTGTTATGAGCTTGTCCCTGAGGCCGACCTGGATGTCCTGGGGCAGTTTGAGCAGGCGGAGGTAGTTGGTGACGGTTGAGCGCTTCTTGCCCACCTGGTCGGCCAAGGTCTCCTGTGTGAGATTGCACTCGTTGATGAGCCTTTGGTAGCTGAGAGCCTCCTCAATGGGGTTGAGATCCTGCCTCTGGATGTTCTCGATGAGCGCGACGGCGAGCATCTTGTCGTCCGACACGTCCCTGACGTAGGCCGGCACCTTGTCGAGCCCCACCATCTTGGCCGCGCGGAATCGTCTTTCGCCTGCTATGATCTGGTAGCGGTCGTCGACCTTGCGGAGCGTGAGCGGGGTTATGATGCCATAATTGAGGATCGAGGTGGCGAGCTCCTCGAGCTCCCCCTCGTCAAATTCAGTTCGGGGTTGCCAAGGATTGACGTCAATAACGTCCAGCGAGATCTCGTCAATCGCCGCGGCGGTCTGCGGTTCTTTCTCCACCGCGTCGTCACCAAGCAGGGCGCCGAGACCCTTACCGAGTCCGCGCCCGAGGCCACTGTTCTTAGCCATTAATACGGTTGTTAGGTGGTGAAAGGGACTTATTTGCCGCCCTTGTCAGCGTTGCGGCTGAGCACTTCCTGGGCAAGGTTGAGATAATTCTGCGCACCGTTGCTGGCCACGTCGTAGCTGATGGCCGCCTGCCCGTGGCTCGGAGCCTCCGAGAGTCGGACGTTGCGCGCGATGACGGTCTTGAAGACCATGTCTTTGAAGACGGCGACCACCTGCTCCTGCACCTGCTTTGAGAGGAGGGTGCGAGCGTCGAACATTGTGAGGAGGAAACCCTCAATCTCGAGCTTGGGGTTGAGTCCCTTCTGGATTATCTTGATGGTCTTGAACAATTTGCCGAGACCCTCGAGGGCGAAGTACTCGCACTGTACGGGGATGATGACGGAGTCTGACGCCGTGAGTGCATTGACGGTCACGAGGCCGAGCGACGGGCAGCAGTCGATCAGGATGTAGTCGAAATCGTCACGAAGCTTGTCAACCATCCTCTTCATGACCTTCTCGCGGTCGGTCATATTGATGAGCTCAATCTCCGCTCCGGCAAGGTCGGTGTGCGACGGGAGGATGTAGAGATTGTCGACCTCGCACTTGAGGATGGCCGTCTTGGGGTCGACATCGTTGACCATGCACTCGTAGATGGTGGTCTTCATCTTCTCGACATCGAAGCCGAGGCCGGAGGTTGAGTTGGCCTGCGCATCGGCATCAATAATGAGCACCTTCTTCTCAAGGACAGCAAGGCTGGCTCCAAGGTTTATGGCCGTGGTGGTCTTGCCTACGCCACCCTTCTGGTTTGATATGGAAATGACTTTTGCCATTACAGTCTTTTTTAATGCTTATGTGTCTATCGAACGCAACGCAAAGATAGTCTTTTTTCGATGACAGCCTTACTATGTTCCACGCGGGGCGAGCAAGCTTTAAATCGAATTACACATTGACAGCCAATGCATTACACACTCAACAGGGACTCAAATTGATGTTCCACGATTTATTAACATAAAACAAATAGCTACTGTTCATAACTTATGGGTACATACACGTTTGACTCACAAGGGTATAAGGCATAGCATTGGGTGAACTGAAAAAGTTACCGACACCATGTCAATAACATACGGGACTGGCCAAACAATATGCCACATCAAATCATAAATAAGTGACCATCAAGTTCATAAGCTCAAAAGAGCATCCGCCATGCGGCTCAAGCACGAGCCGCATGGCGGATGAAGATGTTTATAACTTTTCAGCCTTAAAGCCTACATCAGCGAGCGAGGATCGGTGACGACGCCAGTTACGGCAGCGGCAGCGGCCACGAGCGGACTTGCGAGGATGGTGCGCGAGCCAGGTCCCTGACGCCCCTCGAAGTTACGGTTGCTGGTGGAGACGGCATACTTGCCCGCAGGCACCTTGTCGTCGTTCATTGCGAGGCATGCAGAGCAACCCGGCTGGCGGATGGCGAAACCAGCCTCCTCAAGAATCTTGTCGATACCCTCTTCGCGTATCTGCTTGTCGACCATCCAAGAGCCGGGCACGAGCCAGGCTACGACATCGGGGTTCTTCTTGCGGCCTTTGACGATGCTTGCGAAGGCGCGGAAGTCCTCAATACGTCCGTTGGTGCAGGCTCCGAGGAAGACGTAGTCCACCTTGTGGCCGAGAACCTTCTGCCCAGGCTGGAAGCCCATATAGTCCATCGACTTCTGGAAAGAGACGCGCCCTGCCTCATCAATAGAGTCGAGGGTCGGGATTTCGCCGTCGATGGCCATGCCCATTCCGGGGTTGGTACCGTAGGTGACCCACGGTGTGATGTCTTCGGCTCGGAAAGTCAGCTCCTTGTCGAAGACGGCGTCGTCACCGCTCTTGAGGGTCTTCCAATAGGCGACGGCCTTATCCCACTCCTCGCCTTTGGGAGCGAACTCGCGGCCCTTAATATACTCGAATGTTGTCTCGTCGGGCGCGATGAATCCGCCACGTGCACCCATCTCGATGGAGAGGTTGCAAAGCGTAAGCCTGCCTTCCATAGAGAGCCCCTTGACGGCGGAGCCGGAGTATTCGATAAAATAGCCCGTGCCGCCCGAGGTGGTGAGCTGAGTCATGAGGTAGAGAGCCACGTCTTTAGCCGTGACGCCCTTGCCGAGTTTGCCCTCGACGTTGATTCGCATGGACTTAGGCTTGCTCTGTAGGATGCACTGGCTGGCCATGACCATCTCGACTTCCGACGTGCCGATGCCGAACGCGACGGCCCCCATGGCTCCATGGGTAGATGTGTGCGAATCGCCGCAGACGAGCGTCATGCCCGGGAGGGAGAGACCCCGCTCCGGCCCGACGACGTGGATGATGCCATTATGGTCGGAACCCATGGCGAAGTGGCTGAGGCCGAACTCTTTGGCGTTCTTCGCAAGAGTCTCGACCTGCTTGCGGCCAACGGGATCCTCTATGGGCTTATCCTGATCATGCGTCGGTGTGTTGTGGTCCGGCATGCAGTATATCCTCTCGGGGCGGAAGCACTTTATGCCGCGTTCGCGGAGCCCCTCGAAGGCCTGCGGGCTTGTGACCTCATGCGCATAGAGTCGGTCGATGTAGAGCTGCGTGGGTCCGTCCGGCACAATCTGGACTACATGGGAATCCCATATCTTGTCAAAGAGAGTGTTCATGTATCACTTTGGTTAAAGAGCTGAGCCATACGTCACGGGCACGAATGCCTCGTTTGGCCTCGCCTGTTATTTGTTAGGTTTTCTGTGTTCTATCGCGTGGAGGTGTGCTTATTTGCTGGAGTGCACCGCATGGAAGCGGTTGATGCAGTCGACATAGGCCTCGACGGTCGCGCAGACGATGTCGGTGTTGGCGGCAAAGCCGTAGTAGACATGTCCGTCGTTTTCAACCTGCACGTGCACCTTGCAAGTGTCGTCGGAGCCTTTGCTGATGCTTTGTATGGTGAGCTCCTTGAGAATCATCGTCCGGTGGATGATGTTCTTGAGGGCGTTGATGGCCGCATCGACTGGGCCGTTGCCTGTTGCCGCGGCCGTGAACTTCTCGCCAGCTATGTCGAGTCCGATGCTGGCCATGGGCTGCACCCCGACACCGCTGGTGACCTGCATGAAGTCTATCTTGACATGGTTGGTCTTGGCGACGTCGGCCCCGACGAGCATGAGCAGATCGTCATCGTTGATCTCCTTCTTCTTGTCGGCGAGTTTGAGGAACTGCTCGTAAGTAGCGTCGAGCTTCTCACCCTCAATCTTGACTCCGAGCTCTTCGAGCCTGTGGCGGAGCGCCGCGCGCCCGGAGCGTGCTGTGAGGACGATTGAATTGTCGTCGATGCCGACATCGTGGGGGTCGATGATCTCGTAGGTTGAGACGTTCTTGATGACTCCGTCTTGGTGGATACCGCTGGAGTGAGCGAACGCGTTGCGACCGACAATGGCCTTATTGGGCTGGACTGGCATGTTCATGAGGCTTGACACCATACGGCTGAGCGGGTAGATGTGCTTAGTGTTAATGTTGGTGTCAATGCCGATGCCCTTGTGGCATTTGAGAATCATGACGACCTCCTCGAGCGATGTGTTGCCAGCGCGCTCTCCAATGCCGTTGATGGTGACCTCGGTCTGCCTTGCTCCATTAAGGACTCCGGCCATGGTGTTTGCCGTTGCCATGCCGAGGTCGTTGTGGCAGTGGGTTGAGATGATGGCGTTCTCGATGCCGTCGACGTGGTCGACAAGGTACTTAATCTTAGCCCCGTACTCCTGCGGGAGGCAGTATCCGGTGGTGTCGGGTATGTTTACGACCGTGGCACCCGCCTTTATGACGGCCTCCACGACGCGGGCGAGGTAGTCGTTGTCGGTACGTCCGGCATCCTCGGCATAGAACTCGACGTCGTCGACATATCGGCGGGCGTACTTGACGGCGCGGACAGCCCTCTCTATGATCTCGTCCCTGTTAGAGTTGAACTTGAACTTTATGTGGCTGTCGGAGGTGCCAATCCCTGTGTGGATACGCTTGTGCTTAGCGAACTTGAGGGCCTCGGCGGCGACGTCGATGTCTTTCTCGACGGCGCGAGTGAGTGCGCAAATGGTTGGCCACGTGACGGCCTTGGATATCTCGATGACAGAGTTGAAGTCGCCCGGACTTGAGATGGGGAAGCCGGCCTCGATAACGTCTACACCAAGAGCCTCAAGTGCCTTGGCAACCTGTATTTTCTCTACTGTGTTGAGCTGGCAGCCTGGCACCTGCTCGCCATCGCGCAGAGTGGTGTCGAAGATATAGACTCTGTTGTCCATCCTGTTATTATAATGTCTAAGAAACTGAAATGATGAGAAAATGGGGAATGTTATCGCTTTTCGCGAATTGTGGATGGGCGGGCCGCGAAGCCCGCTCATCCTGTGGTCAAGCAGTGGCTTCAATTAGATTGCGCCACTGTGAGTCACCTTTTTTAGTTGTTCTCCGGACGGAGCTTGCGAACAGTGACAGCGGTCTGCCACATCTCGCTCTCGCGGAGAGCTGCGAGCTCCTTCTCGAGGCCGGCACGGTAGTCAGGCTTAGAGTTGGAGTCCATGGAGATCTGAGCCTCGTTGCCGAGCTTGACGCTCATGTAGAGCCACTGCATGATAGGCTTGATGGCGTCGTGGAAACGGGGGTACCAGTCGAGAGCGCCGCGCTGCGCGGTGGTAGAGCAGTTGGCGTACATCCAGTCCATGCCCTTCTCGGCGAAGAGAGGCATGAGGCTCTGTGTGAGTTCCTCTACGGTCTCGTTGAAAGCCTCAGAGGGAGTATGCCCGTTCTCGCGGAGCACCTCATACTGAGCGAGGAGGAGGCCCTGGATGGCGCCCATGAGTGAGCCGCGCTCACCGGTAAGGTCAGAGGTGGCCTCACGCTGGAAAGTGGTCTCGAAGAGGTAGCCGGAGCCGATGCCGATGCCGAGAGCGAGGGTCTTGTCGAGAGCCTTACCGCTGGCGTCCTGGTAAACGGCGTAGCTTGAGTTCAAGCCGCGGCCCTGGAGGAACATGGAGCGGAGAGAGGTGCCAGAGCCCTTGGGCGCGACCATGACGACATCGATGTCCTTAGGAGGAACGACACCAGTGCGGTCATTCCAGCAGATGGCGAAGCCGTGAGAGAAATAGAGGGTCTTGCCGGGGGTGAGAGCCGCCTTGATGGTGGGCCATACGGAGAGTACGGCGGCATCAGAGAGCAGGCACATGATGATGGTGCCCTTCTCGACAGCCTCCTCGATAGAGAAGAGTGTCTCACCGGGCTTCCAGCCGTCGGCCACAGCCTTCTCGTAAGTCTTGCCCTGACGCTGGCCGACGATGACGTTGAAGCCATTGTCGCGGAGGTTCTGAGACTGGCCAGGACCCTGTACGCCATAGCCTATGACGGCGATAGTCTCGTTTTTCAGGATCTCACGAGCCTTCTCAAGAGGGAACTCCTCGCGGGTCATGACTTCCTCAGTGACACCGCCAAAATTCATCTTTGCCATTGTGTTAGTATTTAGTGTTTTAGGTTATATTGCTATTAGAATGTTCATTACAGGAGAGCCGTTCGTCAGTCGGCATTAACCATCTTGGTGCGCTCAGCCCTCTTGTCTTGCAACTCGATGAACCGCGACACGCGCTCTACGGTCGACTTGGTGATGGCTACGCGTCCGGACCTTACGAACTGGAGCACGCCATACGGCGCTAACTCGTCATAGAGGCGCCGCGTCTCGTCGCAATGGCCCGTCTTCTGGAGCACTGTGTAGGTCCTGTTGATCTCGAGAATCTGGGCGTTGTTCCTTCTTACGAGCTCCTCGAAGTCAGGGCTTTCCAATATGTTGTCGGTTTGGACTTTATAAAGTGCCACCTCCTGATATATGATCTCGTCGTCGGTATAGTAGAATGCTTTTATGACGTCAATTCTCTTCTCTATCTGCCTTACGACGGCCTCAATGGTCTTTTGGTCGGTCCGGCAAGCGATGGTGAACTTGTGGACTCCCTCGATGGCCGATGATGACACCGACAGGCTCCATATATTGAGGTTGCGCCGCGTGAATATGATGGAAATCTGGTTGAGTATGCCGACCTGGTTCTCAGTGTAGACCGTGACGGTATACAGCGTATTCTCTTTTTGCTCTTGCATGGTCAGTGTCGGTTATTGTCGTTTTGCGAGAGGCTCGTATTCATACCATTCGGTGTCGTTCAGCATGATGTCGCCGACACCCTTTCCCGGCGGGATCATCGGGAAGACGTTGTCGGCCTCCTCGACGTGCACCTCGAGGAGGTACGGCTCGGCGGGGTCGGCGAGCATCTCGGCCACGGCCTGGTCGAGCTCCTCCCTCTTCTCGACCTTTCGGCACTTTATGCCATAGGCCGATGCGAGCGTCATGAAGTCGGGGTTGTCGAGCCTGGTGAACGAGTAGCGCGAGCCGAAGAAAAGCTGCTGCCACTGTCGCACGTTGCCGAGCCAGTTGTTGTTCATAAGGACAATCTTGACGCCGAGCTTCTCCTGCATGATGGTTCCAAGCTCCTGGACTGTCATTTGAAGACCGCCGTCGCCGCAGAAGTCGACTACGTTTCGCCCGGGCGCGGCCACCTTAGCGCCGATGGCGGCGGGCAGTCCGAACCCCATGGTTCCGAGTCCGCCCGAGGTGAGCAGGCTTCGCGTCTTGCAGAAAGTGGAGTAGCGCGCCCCCATCATCTGGTTTTGTCCGACGTCGGTGATGACAATATTTTCGCTCTTGCCGATTCGCGCCACGGTGGCGACGACCTCGCCCATCTTGATGTTACCGGCCCCGGGGTTGGTCTCGGAGGCGGAGACGAGCCTGACCTCGTCGGCGTTGCATTTGTCGAAGCTGGCTTCCCACTCGTCATGCTTGGCGGGGTTGACCATCCCGATGAGCATTGTGAGGACTTTCTTGGCGTCTCCGTGGATGCCTATTTCAACAGGGATGATCTTACCGAGCTCAGCGCGGTCGATGTCAATGTGTATGATGCGCGCCTGGCGTGCGTAGGTTGACACGACACCGGTCACGCGGTCGTCGAACCTCATTCCGACAGCCAGGAGGACGTCGCACTCGTTGGTCTTCACGTTGGGGCCTATGTTGCCGTGCATGCCAGCCATTCCCTTGTAATGAGGGTTGCCGCTGTCGAGGGCGCTGAGTCCCAGCAGTGTTGATGCGGCCGGGATGCCGGCCTTGTCAAGCAGGGCGGCGAGCTCGTCCTCGGCGTGGGAGAGTATGACACCCTGGCCATATATGACCATGGGCCTCTTGGCCTGGTTGATAACCTGCGCGGCCTCGCGGACCACTGAGTCCTGAATCTCGGGCTGCGGGTCGTAGCTTCGGATGAAGTTGACAGGTTTGTAGTTGAACACGGCCTTGCCCGTCTGCGCGTTCTTTGCGAAGTCGAGCACTACCGGGCCCGGACGGCCTGAGCGCGCGATGTAGAAAGCCCGTGCGACAGCCCAGGCGACGTCTTCCGGTCGGCGAATCTGATAGCTCCACTTGGTAATGGGGAGCGTCACGCCGAGCACGTCCGTCTCCTGGAAAGCGTCGGTGCCGAGGAGCGCCGCTCCTACCTGCCCGCTGATTACGACGAGCGGGGTGGAGTCCATCATCGCGTCGGCAATGCCCGTGATGGCGTTTGTGGCTCCAGGGCCGGATGTCACGAACACTACGCCTGTCTTGCCGCTTACGCGGGCGTAACCTTGCGCGGCATGCACTGCGCCCTGCTCATGGCGCACGAGGACGTGGCGGAGTCGCGACTTTTCCCCGCCCTGCTTCGGTGCGCAGGGCTGCTCCGCGAAATCATATAGGGAATCATAGACAGGCATTATGGCTCCTCCCGGGTAGCCGAAGATGTCTGTGACACCCTCGGCGAGCAGGGAGCGGATAAGAATCTCCGAACCTGTCATCTGCTGTTCTGAGCTCATTGGCAGAGAATGATAACTGAAACCTTCTGTAATTGACTGTCGTGAGGGCGACCCGCTGAGCGGCTCGCCCGTCGCCTACTCTATGACGCGCGCCGCTCCCTTGTCGGCCGAGCTGACCATGGCGGCGTAAGCCTTGAGGGCCTTGCTGACCTCGCGCTGGCGCACAGGTGGCGTGAAAGCCTTCTTGCCACGCTTCATCTCCTCCTCGCGGCGGGCGGCGAGCTCATCGTCTGTGAGGCGCACGTTGATGGTCCTGTTGGGGATGTCGATCTCGATCACGTCTCCGTCCCTCACGAGGCCGATATTGCCACCTGCGGCCGCCTCGGGCGAGATGTGGCCGATTGAGAGGCCTGACGTGCCGCCGGAGAAACGTCCGTCGGTTATGAGCGCGCACTCCTTGCCGAGGTGCATGCTCTTGATGTAGCTGGTCGGGTAGAGCATCTCTTGCATGCCAGGGCCTCCGCGCGGTCCTTCGTAGGCGATGACGACCACGTCTCCGCTCTTGATCTTGCCGCCGAGTATGCCTTCGCACGCCGCCTCCTGAGAGTCGAAGACCTTGGCGGGGCCGGCGAACTTCCATATCTTCTCATCGACGCCGGCGGTCTTGATGACGCAGCCGTCCTGGGCGATGTTACCGAAGAGGACACCGAGTCCGCCGTCCTTGGTGTAGGCGTGCTCGAGGTCGCGGATGCACCCCTCGGCGCGGTCAGTGTCGAAGCTGTCGTAGTACGTGTTTTGAGCTCCGAGCTGGATGCAGAACTTGCCACCGGGTGCCGCCTTGTACTTGTTCTTGGCCGATACGGTTGCTTTGGGGCTGAGGATGCAGAACTGCTCGATCTCCTGCTTGAGGGTTAGCCCGTCGACACGCTTGAGTGAGGTGTCGACAAGTCCGCCCTTGGCGAGCTCGTTCATGATGCCGACGACTCCGCCCGCGCGGTTGACGTCCTGTATATGATACTTCTGCGTGTTTGGCGCGACCTTGCAAATGCACGGCACCTTTCGGCTGAGCTTGTCGATGTCGGCCATCTTGAAGTCCACTCCGCCCTCGAAGGCTACGGCGAGGAGGTGTAGGACGGTATTGGTGGAGCCGCCCATGGCGATGTCGAGCGTCATGGCGTTGAGGAAGGCCTGGCGCGTGGCGATGCTGCGCGGGAGGACGCTCTCGTCGCCGTCGCGGTAGTACTTGTATGTGTTGTCGACGAGGAGCTTGGCGGCATCGGCGAAGAGCTGCTTGCGCTTCTCGTGAGTCGCGACAATGGTGCCGTTGCCCGGGAGCGACAGACCGATGGCCTCGGTAAGGCAGTTCATAGAGTTGGCGGTGAACATGCCTGAGCAGGAGCCGCACGTCGGGCATGCGTGGTTCTCGACCTCGGCCACCTCCTGGTCGGAGAGCGTGGGGTCTGCGCTCTTGATCATGGCGTCGATGAGGTCGAGCTTTGCCGAGCCGAGAACCCCGGCCTCCATGGGCCCGCCGGAGCAGAAGACGGTCGGGATGTTGAGCCTCATGGCCGCTATGAGCATGCCCGGTGTGATCTTGTCGCAGTTGGAGATGCAGATCATGGCGTCGGCCTTGTGGGCGTTGACCATATACTCGACGCTGTCGGCGATGACGTCGCGCGAGGGGAGCGAGTAGAGCATGCCGTCATGCCCCATTGCGATGCCATCGTCGACGGCTATGGTGTTGAACTCGGCGGCGTAGCACCCGCGCTTCTCTATCTCGCTCTTGACGTACTGGCCAATCTCGTGGAGGTGAGTATGGCCTGGCACGAACTGGGTGAAGCTGTTCACGATTGCGATAACGGGCTTGCCCATCATCTCGCGTTTCATACCATTGGCCACCCACAGTGCGCGGGCGCCGGCCATACGGCGGCCCTCGGTGGTGGCCGCGCTACGGAGCTTGATCTTGTAGTCTGACATAGGTTGGAGATAGAAGTTAGTGGGCTTCGGGCCAGCCAACGCGTGGGCTTGGCCTCGGGCCGTCCTAATATTGTGAATATCGTTCTTTGCTAAGCCGCCGGCGCTTCGTTGGTAGCCCTGCGGCCCCGACTCCTCGCGCCGGACGAGGTTGGATGTCTTACACTAAAAAAGCCCCTCTCGTGGTGAGAAGGGCTTTCTATATGCATCACATACGAGCTTTCGCACACTCCTCACCGCCTCTCATGCCGTTAGCACAAGAAGTACGAGAACCACTCGGAGAAGAGATATGTTGAAAACTCTGGTCATTCATTGCCTCATTTGACGAGCGCAAATATAGATAAAAATTCAAACCGCGGTCACGGCCGAATGGCTATTTTTAGGAATATAAAGAAGCCACTGATCGGGTAATTCAACTCATAAGGAGCCAGGGGTTAAATTTACCGACAAGCAGGACGAAACTGTATTAAAATGCAATTGGGCGGGATTTCGGCGAAATCACCACAGACCTCCCCTATTGACCACGAAGTCGCACCCCATGGCGTCCTGCCACCACTGGCGGTCGGCGTAGAGATGGCCGTCGAGCGACGTGGCCTTATACGTGTACCATGGCATGAAAAGCCCCCAGCGCGCTCCGAGCTCCCATTGCTCGGATATCTTACCCACATCACCGCACTCGCTTAGGACGGCCATCTTGCGAGGGAAAGCGGCCGATATGGCACGGAACTCATCAGCCAGCTGCTCAGCCGTCCGGCCATAGGCGTCGCGGCCGACAAGGTCCACATACTCGTCTCCCGGATACCAGTCGGCGTCGGAGAGAACTCCCATCGACTGGTCGTCGCCATACCCGGTCTGCGTGGTCCACACCCAGATGAGGTTATTAAGCCCCGCGGCCTGGAAACGGTCATAGATAAGCCTCCACAGCTTGACGAAGGAGTCGGGGCCCCCGTTGCCCCACCAGAACCACTCATCACCGCCGCTCTTACGGTTGCCCGAGGCCTCGTGAAGCGGTCTCCACAACACGGGTATTCCGGCGTCGCGGAAACGCAGGAGCTGGGCGATGACCAGGTCGAGGTCATGATTCATAACCTTGTTCTCCCACGAGCCCGCGGCGAACATGCTGTCTACGCGGAACCGGGTGTCGGTCCGGAACACGAGCCGCGAGGAGTCGGGCGCGGCTGGAACGCTCCAATGCCAGCAGAGCGAGACGAGGCCTCCCTTAGCCCACTGGTCGCCGGCCACAGAGAAGTCGGAGTAGGGATTGTAGTCCCAAGCCGAGACGGAGTCGGTGGCCGATATGTCTATAAAGTCGAGACCGATCACGGCCGGCCACCGGCCTGTGGCATCGGAGACGAGCCGCGCCTCGGCGTCATTCCAATTAACGTTGGCCATGGTGCCGGAGAGAATCCGGCTGCCGTATGACGAGCGAAGGACTTCATAGACCCTGACGGCCTCGGCAGAGGGGTTCGGCGTGGACAAACCGTCATATTCAGCCGAGGGGGAAGAGCACGAGGCGATCGCGACAGACAAGAGTGGAATGTAATTGGCGAAGCGCATATTTAACGTGTATACTGGTTGTGCGCAAAGGTAATCAGTTTTGGCAAGATCTAAGGGAGAGGTGGGATAGTATGCGTAACTTTGCGGCATGTCATCAAACCCAGTATTTCGTTTTAAGAGGTTCGCCGTCTGGCAAGACCGGACCGCGATGAAAGTTGGCACAGACGGCGTCCTGCTCGGCTGCCTGGCCAAAGCGGCAGAGGGAGCGGGTGGCGGCTCGCCGCTTCGCATATTGGATATTGGAGCCGGCACCGGCCTCGTGTCTATAATGCTGGCGCAGCGTTACCCTGAGGCTCAGGTCACCGGGGTGGAGGTAGACCCCGAGGCGGCGGGACAGGCTGCGGAAAACTGCTCGGAGTCGCCATTTGCCGACCGTCTGACTATCGTCTCGGCCGACATAAAAGACTATGCGCCGACCGACGGGGCGGGGTACGACCTCATAGTGTCGAACCCTCCGTACTTCACGCAGTCGTTGCAATGCCCGGACGGCCGCCGCAACATGGCTCGCCATGCGGTAGGCCTGACCCTGGGCGAACTGGCAGCCGCCGCGGCCCGCCTGCTGAACGACGGCGGACGTGTGGCAATAATACTGCCCCACGACGCGGTCCCCTCCCTGGCGGCGGAGGCCGACAAGGCCGGGCTGACGCTGACAAGCAAGACGACAATATTCAGCACCAGGCGCAAACCGCCGCGCAGGGCGGTGTGCCACTTCATGAAAAAGGGCGAAAAGACAATAGACGGCGAGCCTGAGGTGAAAGAAAATGAGCTAACTCTTCTGAACCCTGATGGTAGCAACACGACTGAATATCAAGAGCTTGCAATCGATTTTTACTTAGACAGATAACAAATATCGCACACGATGTAACTAAGATGCGCCAATGTCCGTAAATTCGCCCAGAAACAAGGTCAAAAACCCAAAAAACGACAACAAATATGGCAAAGTTCATATGCACAGTGTGCGGCTTCGTATACGAAGGCGACGAGGCTCCCGCAAAATGCCCCCAGTGTGGCGTACCCGCAAGCAAGTTCAAAAAACTTGACGAGAGCGCGCCCATCAGTTTCGAGACCGAGCACGAGATAGGCGTGGCCAAGGGCTGCGACGACGAGATGATCAAAGACCTCAACGCCCACTTCAACGGCGAGTGCACCGAGGTCGGCATGTACTTGGCAATGAGCAGGCAGGCTGACCGTGAGGGCTACCCGGAGATTGCCGAGGCCTTCAAGCGCTACGCGTTCGAGGAGGCAGAGCATGCGAGCAAGTTCGCCGAGCTGCTCGGCGACGTGGTGTGGGACACTAAGACCAACCTTGAGAAGCGAATGAACGCAGAGTCCGGCGCCTGCGCCGACAAGAACCGCATAGCCAAGCGCGCCAAAGAGCTCGGCCTTGACGCCATCCACGACACCGTCCACGAGATGGCAAAAGACGAGGCCCGCCACGGCCGCGGCTTCTACGGCCTCTTCCAGCGCTACTTCGGCAAGAAGTAGACAAGGCGCAGCGGCAACCAGACAGCCGCCGAGGTGAAAGCATTCCCCGCGGTGCCACACGACATGGTGGCGCCGCGGGGAATTCATTTATAGGCATCAGCCCAAAGGTGCGAGACTCGAAATAACTATATTCGCGCAGGAACATACACAAAGAAATGGAAATAATCCCGGCCATAGACGTCATAGACGGCAAGTGCGTGCGCCTGAGCAAAGGCGACTACGACACGAAGAAAATATATAACGAGGACCCTCTCGAAGTGGCCCTTCAATTTGCGGACTGGGGGCTGAGACGGCTACACGTCGTGGACCTTGACGGCGCAAAAGCCGGCCACATAGTGAACCATAAAGTCCTGGAGCGCATATGCGGCCACACCGACATGACCGTGGACTTCGGCGGCGGACTCAAGACGACGGAAGACCTGCGCATAGCCTTTGAGAGCGGCGCGGCGATGGTGACCGGCGGCAGCATAGCCGTAAAGAACCCCGCGGAGTTCGAGACGTGGATAAAGACCTACGGCCCGGGCAGGATAATTTTGGGGGCCGACGCAAAAAACGGCAAGATAGCCGTGACAGGATGGACAGAGACCTCGGGACAAGACCTCATCCCATTCGTAAAGGCTTATAAAGAGAAAGGGCTTGACAAAGTCATATGCACCGACATAAGCCGCGACGGAATGTTGCAGGGCCCGGCCTTGGAGCTGTATGAAAAGATGATGAGCGAAGTGGATGGGCTTCACCTCATAGCGAGCGGCGGAGTAGGATGCGCCGACGACCTTAAGAGGCTGAGCGAGGCCGGCATACCCGGCGTGATCGTCGGCAAGGCGATATACGAGAAGAGGGTGACGCGTGAGGACATCATGGCCTACGTCTGAAAAAGATTGAGGCCGCGGCAAAGTGGTCGGCATGAAATTTATTTTTCTCGATTTTTAGCATAACTTTGCGGGAAAACCGTGCACGCCACCCGACGCCAGCCAGAGGCGTCACGCACTGCGGCGAGACGCAAAGAAGAGGGCGCGCACCCACACATCCATAGGCATGGACAAATACATTAAAGCCGTTCTTGCGGCCGACAACAGGGTAATCATTCCGCGCTTCGGATGCGTGGAAGAGTCAAAAGAAGAGCCTGGGAAACTCGCGTTCAACGCTTACCTGAACTACGAAGACGGCAAACTGGCCGCTGCAGTGTCAGCAGGCGAGAACATTAACACGCAGCAAGCCATCGAGAAGATAGCCGAGATCGTAGACAAATACAACAACAGGCTGTCGGACGGCGAGACGGTAAGCATAGCAGGCATAGGCTCATTCAAATCAGATGACGGCGTGGTGAGCTTCAACCAGGCTGAGGACTACAAGAGCGGAGACGGAGACATCTCGCTCGGGATGGGCTTGGGCCTGGCAAGCGATGCTGCCACCACCGTCGAGGAGCAGAAACAGGCTGAAGAGCAGAACCAGGCTGAGGAGCAGAACCAGGCTGAGGAGCAGAACCAGGCTGAGGAGCAAAGCTCGGAGGCGAATGACGACAAGGCTCCCGAAGATGAAGGCTCACACGAATATGAGGGCGCGGCAGAGAAGAAGAGGTGGCCCCTTGCGGTGCTCGTCATCGTCCTGCTGCTCATCATAATGTGGCTGCTGCTCTTCGTCTTCTTCAAAGACAACGCCGTCTACCGATTCTTCCACGGCACGCCCAAGCCAGCCACCGAGCAGGTGGCAGCACCCGCGCCGGCCGATACCACGGCGGCTAAGAAAGACACCGTGGTGATGGAGGAGACGAAACCAGCAAAGAAGGTCAAGGAGAAGGAGAAGCCAGCCCCGACCGTGGCCCGTGCCTTGGAAAGCAGGTATAACGTGATAGTCGGCTCATATAAAGAGGAGGCCACAGCCATAAAGCGCGTGGAGAATCTTCACGCCAAAGGCTACACCGACGCCTTCGTCGGCATAAGGAAAGACTACTTCGTCGCCGTCATAAAAGACTTCACGGACATAACCCAGGCCGAGGCGTACCAAGAGAAGATAGTGGACGGGCCGGACCACATAGAGAGCTGGATAACGAACTCGGGCGAGAACGGCCGATAAGCATAAACGGAAAAGACGGCTATACGGGCCGCCACAAGACTTAGACCGCCACGCCGTGCACTCCACGGGTTGGCGGTCTTTTTTTTCGCCCCAAAACGAGACCGCCTCAGGGCGGAAGGAGACAAAATGATTTCCAGACAGATAGTAGACCAAGTGACAGAAGCGTCCACGGCGAACATAGCGTCCATAGTGGGCGAATACGTGTCGCTGAGGCGCAAAGGCGCGTCATACATGGGCTGCTGCCCATTCCATAACGAGAAGACGCCGTCATTCAGCGTAAACCCCGCCAAAGGCTTCTACTACTGCTTCGGCTGCCACAAAGGCGGCAACGCCGTGAACTTCGTCATGGAGCTGGAGAAACTCAGCTTCCCCGACGCCATACGCCACCTGGGCAAAAAATTCGGCATAGCTGTGCCGGAAGAAGAGCAGAGCCCCGAGGAGGAGCGCGCGGGACGCGAGAGGGATGGGCTATACGCCATAATGGAATATGCGGCACGCGCATACGAGGCCAACCTGCGCGAAAGCGAAGAGGGCCAGGCCTACGGGCTTACGTACTTCAGACACCGCGGATTCCGCGACGACACGATAGCCACCTTCCGCCTGGGCTATGCGCTAAACGAGAGCAACGGCCTGCACGCCAAGGCCCTTGCTGACGGATATAAGGAAGACGGCCTCATAAAAAACGGCCTCCTGCGCGTAAACCCCGACAACGGCGGCAAATACGACTACTTCCGCGGCCGCGTGATGTTCCCCATACAGAACGCCACGGGAAAGGTCATAGGCTTCGGCGGACGAGTTCTCGACGCGCGCACCAAGGGCGTCAACGTGAAATACTTGAACTCGCCCGAGACGGAGCTGTATAAGAAGACCGACATAGTATACGGCATATACCAGGCACGGACAGAGATAAGCCGCAAGAACAAATGCTACCTGGTGGAGGGCTACACGGACGTCATATCGATGCACCAAAGCGGCATAGCCAACGTGGTGGCGTCGTCCGGCACAGCCTTGACTACGAACCAGATAAGGCTGATAAAGCGATTCACGGAGAACATAACGGTGCTCTATGACGGCGACTCGGCGGGCATACACGCCTCGCTGCGCGGCATAGACATGATCCTCCGCGAAGGAATGAACGTGCGCGTCCTGCTGCTGCCGGACGGCGACGACCCGGACTCGTTCTCGCTTAAGCACACCGCGGACGAGTTCCAGGCCTACGTGGATGAGCACGAGACCGACTTCATCCGCTACGAGGCCGAAACCCTCATGGCCGACAGCGGCAACGACCCGCTGAAAAAAGCGGAGGCCACGCACACCATAGTGGCGTCAATATCCGAGGTGCAAGACAGCATAAAGCGCGAGTTCTACGTGAAAGAGTGCGCCCGCATAATGGGCATCTCGGAGGAGGCGGTGTTCAGCGAACTGCAAAAACAGATGGTCCGCAACGCCACCGAGCAGAGAGACCGCGACATCCGCGAGCAGAGGCTCAGGCAGTTCCAGGAGCAACGCAGGCAAGAGGAGCAGGCGGCCGCCCTACAGCCGGCACCCGCTGCGGCGCAGATGCCGCCGGATCTGCCGCCAGACTTGTCGCCATCGGAGATGGCCATGCTGCAAGGTCAAGGTATGACGGCCCCGCCACGGTCGGTTCCGAAGCCTGCCGCCACCGCTATGCCGCAAGAGGTGGAGATGCGCGAGATCATGCGCTACCTGGTGACGTATACGCAGGCCGAGCTGCACGTTGGCGAAGGGGTTATTACGGTGGGCGACTACATACTGTCAATGCTCGACGCCGACGGCCTGACCCCGCAAAGCCCGACCCTAGTGAAGATACTCGACGAGTATCGCGACGCGCCCGACCGCCGTGCCATAGACGACAAGCACTACCTGGGCATGGCGGATCCCGACGTGGTGGCCTTCGTGGCGCAAGCCATAGGCGGACGGCCCGCCTTAAGCAAAATTCACAGCAAATACAGCCCTGTGGAGATGGAGAAAGACTCGCTGGACGAGTTCGTGCCGCGCGCCATTAAAGAGTTGCAGATAAAGCAGGTGTACAGGATGTGGGACGAGACGATGGCCACATTGAACAGGCTCACGGAAGAGGGCGCGAGCGACGAGGAGATAGAGAAAGTAATGAACGACCTGAACGACCTGAACAAGGTAAAGCGCGAGCTCTCGCTGGAGATGGGCGAGAGGGCCATAGGGCGTTAAGGCCTACCCTGTTTCAACCCCTTGGCACTGGCGAGGTCGACTGTGAAAGAGCCCACCTTCATGTCAAACTTTATGCGCACGGGCACCCGTCGCGAGTCGGCCGTGACCCAGAGATGCATGTCGTCCTTGTTTTTGAACGAGCGCCCGACCTCGGTTACGGGTGTGAACTTGTAACACGCCGTAGGGCCGAAAATGGTGTTGAGAGTCTCGAGCCCGTCATACCTTATGTTAAGGTCGTAGACCTCGTTGCTGAAGAAAGTCTTGTAGTAGACGGTGTCGCCCACGGCGAGGCGGCTGTCGAAAGCGTTGTTGCGGGCGTGATAGAACGCGCCGATGATGTCGACGATGTCACGTGGCGCATCTTGAGTCTTAACTTCGAGGGGCTTGTTTCGCCTCTTGACGCTCTTGCTGAGCTGATTGTTCTGTCGGTCGTATGACACGACGTCGTTATAGCGGTATCTGCCCTCGCTAATGTTCCTCTTGCTGAGGACGGGGAGCTGCGTCTCCGCGTCAAGGAAGGACTCGTAGGAGTCTCGCACCTCGTAGAAGAGGTCCGCCACCCCGGTCGTCCGCCCGGCCACAGTGACATGGTTGACGCGGTGCCCGTCAATGACAGTGTCGACCACGGTGAAGCGTCCTTCGCCACCTTTTATGAATCCATATTTGACGGTATAGACGAGGTCTTCGCCAGGGGCGAAGGCGTTATAGACCGGAACTTCATATTGCGGACGATGTGTCCGCTGAGCTAAAGACATGCAAGCTACGGAGGCGGCAAGAGCCGCTGCGGCTACGGAGGCGAAGATCTTCATGGCCAAGAGTTTTAACAGGTTGAGCGAACCAGTCCCCGAGCCCAGATCTTAACCAGCGCGGCCCGCCGGCTGTCTAAAAGTTGAGGACCTTATTCTTAGGCGTGGTGGCAATGAACTCCTTGAGGTAGAACGGCTCAAAGTAGGCGACGCTCTCGACGCGGCCTGCCTGCAGCCTGTCGTAGGCCAACTCCGCCATGTCTTTTGCCAACGGGACGACGCCCTGGACAAAATGCGCGTTTGGCGACGTGAGGAGCGGCTGGCACTTGGGAGCGCCGTTTCCACCGAACGTTATCTCGTTATGAGCAAGTTCCGTGCCAAAGCTGTCCTCATCGACCACGAGGGCCTGCGTCGGGCTGACTATCTGGCCGTCGCGGCTTATGAGGGAGGTGTAGACCTCCATGCGGCGCGCGTCAATCATGGGACATGCTATGCGGCAGTCGGGGTCGGCGTAAAAAATGGCTCTTGCCATAATGGAGAGCGTGGGGACGGCGATGAGCTTTATCCCCGACGCATACGCGATACCTTTGGCTGTGGAGGCACCGATACGGAGGCCTGTGTAGGAGCCCGGGCCCTGGCTCACCGCGACCGCATCGAGGTCGCGATAGTTGAGACAAGCCTGCGACATGAGGTCGCGGATCATGGGCGCGAGACGCGAGGCATGCTGCGGCGCGCCAAAATACTCAAGACTTTTGAGGGTTTTGCCCTCGGAACACAAAGCCACTGAGCATACGTCAGTGGACGTCTCGATGCAGAGTATCATTGTAAAAAGGTATTTTCAAATACAGGGCGGGAGACTTACACAAGGTGCTATACGCATGAAGGTCTACTATCTTACGAGAACCGCGGCAGAGGCCTCCCGCGTCGCACCCGTGCTCCGCTTCTTTGCTCTGCGAATATAGCACCAGACCTCTAAAGAAAAAAACTCTTAACAACAAGGATGTTCAATCTCAAAAGCACATTCCTATTCGAAAGCAAGGCAAGCAAAGAGCTATGGCACAATAATTTACATCAAAAAGACAAAAGTATGCATGACAGCGGGGCGAAAGGGTGCGTATACAGGGCGCGAGGCCGTGAAAAGCAAGTGGTTCGAAAAAAGCAAATAGAATATTTTAGGGCGGCGAGGTGGAGCAGTGATGTTACGATTTGACGCAACCAGGCGGCCAAAGGATATTTTTTTGTCACCTCAAAGCTGGCAGTGTTGCAAAAAATCAAAAAAAGCGCAACCCGGAAGACGAACAAGTGCATGATGCTCGCCCGCCCGGCAGAAGATACCGAGACAAAAAATAGCAGAAATGGGTCCGGAAGCCGCCTCAAGTTGATAAAAATGACTAACTTCGCCCCGCGCCACGAGTTGGCGCAAGTTAGGTATTAAAAATAAAACAAAAACAGAGAAATGGCAGTAAAAATCCGCCTGGCTCGTCATGGCCGCAAAGGCTATGCATTCTACCACATCGTGGTAGCAAACGTGAAGTCGCCACGTGATGGCAAGTACATCGAGCGCATTGGTTCTTACAACCCTAACACAGATCCTGCAACTGTAAGCGTCGACGCTGACGCCGCACTCCGTTGGATCGCCAACGGCGCGCAGCCCACCGACACTGTCCGCAGCATCTTCAGCCACGAGGGCATCCTCCTCAAGAAGCACCTCTTGGAGGGCGTCAAGAAGGGCGCATTCGACGAGGCTACCGCAGAGGCTAAGCTCGCCGCATGGAAAGAGGAGCGCGCAAAGAAGCTCGCCGCCAAGGCCGACAAGACCAACAGCGAGAAGGCTGCAGCCAAGAAGGCCCTCATGGATCAGGAGGTCAAGATCAACGCAGAGCGTGCAGAGGCTATAGCCAAGAAGAAGGCTGAGGCCGAGGCTGCCAAGGCAGCTGAGGCGGCAGCCAAGGCAGCCGAGGAGGCAGCAGCCCCCGCCGAGGAGGCAGCTCCAGCAGCTGAGTAGAGGCAGGCCCAGCCCAGCTGAGGCAAGAGACTCAAGATTTACCGCCCCGACAGGCACAAGCCTGCCGGGGCGGTGCTCTATAATTAGGCGGGGCTCACGCGAGAGCCAGCGCGAGAAACGACTAAGACAGAGACCGTAAGAAAAATATCAAGAAAACGCAGAGCATAAAATACATAATAACGGCTTACATTTGCCAAAGGCTCCGCGTGGTGCGGAAAGCCAGCCACAAACGCCACCTCCCCATCAAGAAACATACATTACGATGACGCAATTCACGCACCTGCACGTCCACTCGCACTACTCAGTACTCGACGGCATGAGCAAAGTGCCGGACATAGTGGACAAATGCATAAAGAACGGCATGTATTCCGTGGCTCTGACGGACCACGGAGTGATGTATGGCGTAAAAGAGTTCCACGACTACGTGGGCAAAGTGAACGGCAAGACCAAAGACGCCATAAAAGAGCAGGAGACCATAGCCTCCGACGAGGGGGCGAGCCCCGAAGACCGCGAGGCGGCCAAGGCGAAGGCTGAAGAGCTTAAGGGGAAGATATTCAAACCGATATTCGGCGTGGAGGCGTATTGCGCCCGGCGCACGCTGCAAGACAAAGACGGCTCGATAAAAGCCACCGACCCCGAGACCGGGCGCGCGAGCGTATTGGACCGCTCGGGCTGGCACCTGATCCTTCTTGCCAAGAACAAGACTGGCTACTTCAACCTGTGCAAGATGGTCTCAATATCGTGGATTGACGGCTTCTACGGCAAACCGCGAATAGACAAACGACTCCTTGAGCAGTATCACGAGGGCGTGATATGCGCGTCGGCATGCCTGGGCGGCGAGATACCGCAACTCATAATGGCCGGCAAGATGGACGAGGCTGAGCAGAGCGTCAGATGGTTCCAGTCCGTGTTCGGCGAGGACTATTACCTTGAGATACAACGCCACCCGACCAGCGCGGGCGACCCGGCCCACGACGTGTGGGAACGCCAGCAGGAGGTGACGCCCGCAATATTGGAACTGGCCAAGAAGACCGGCGTGAAAGTGATATGCACCAACGACTCGCATTTTCTTGACAAAGAGCACGCAGACGCCCACGAGCGCCTCCTGTGCCTCTCGACGGGCAAGGTGATGACCGACCCCGACAGGCTGCACTACACAAAACAGGAGTGGCTTAAGACCCCCGACGAGATGGGCGAGCTGTTCAAAGACCTGCCCGAGACGCTGGCCAACACGATGGAGGTGGCGGAGAAGGTGGAACCGATAAACCTGAACTCCGACCCCATAATGCCGAAATTCCCGATACCGGAAGAGTTCGGCACAGAGGCGGAATACCGCGAGCGGCTGACGGAGAAAGACCTCTTTGACGAGTTCACTCAAGACGAGAACCACAACGTGGTGATGGACGAGGAGGCCGCCAAGAAGAAGATAAAGAAGTTGGGCGGATATGACAAGCTGTACAGAATAAAGCTGGAGGCGGACTACCTGGCGAAGCTGACATGGGAGGGCGCCCACAAGCGGTATGGCGAGACCCTTACCGAGGCCCAGGTGACGCAGATAACATTCGAGCTCCACATCATGAAGACGATGGGCTTCCCGGGCTACTTCCTCATAGTGATGGACTTCATCCGGGCGGCCCGCGAGGAGCTCGACGTGTGGGTGGGTCCCGGTCGCGGCTCGGCCGCGGGCTCGGTTGTGGCGTACTGCCTGGGCATCACGGACATAGACCCGATGAAATATGACCTTCTGTTTGAGCGTTTCCTGAACCCGGACCGAATATCGCTGCCTGATATCGATACCGACTTTGCCGACGACGGGCGCCAGAAGGTCATAGAATGGGTGACGCAGAAGTATCACCCCGAGGCGGTTGCGCACATCATCACGTTCGGCACCATGGCCACGAAGAGCTCGGTGTCTGACGTGGGCCGAGTGCAAGACGTCCCGCTGCCCGTTGTGAAACAGATGACGGGCCTGATACCCGACAAGTTCTCAGACGACCTTGCCGACCCGAAAACGAAAAAAGTCCCGAAGGTCAACCTGAAGAACTGCTTCAAGTACGTGAACGAGCTGAAGCAGGCTCTCAACGGGCCGGACGAGAACGTCTCGTCGATGCTGCGCTACGCCGGCGAGTTGGAGGGTACGGTGCGCCAGACGGGCGTGCACGCCTGCGGCATAATAATAGGCGCCGACGACCTGAAAAAGTTCGCCCCGATAACCGTGGTGGAGGACAAGGCGTCGGGCTTCAAGATGCAGGCGACCCAGTATGACGGCCACTACGTGGAGAGCGTCGGGCTCATAAAGATGGACTTCCTCGGCCTCATCAACCTCAGGATAATGAAAGAGGCGGTGAAGAACATCAAGGCTCACACGGGCGATGAGATTGACATATTCAAAGTGCCGATAGACGACCCCGACGTCTACAAGCTCTACTCTGATGGCCGCACGGTGGGCATATTCCAGTTCGAGTCGGCCGGCATGCAGAAATACCTCAAGGAGCTTCAGCCCACGGTGTTCGAGGACCTCATAGCGATGAACGCCCTCTACCGCCCGGGCCCGATGGACTACATCCCCCAGTTCATCAACCGAAAGCAGGGTCGGGAGCCGATAACGTACGACATTCCTTGCATGGAGAAATACCTCAAGGACACGTACGGCGTGACGGTGTACCAGGAGCAGGTGATGCTCCTGTCGCGCCAGTTGGCCAACTTCACCCGCGGCGAGAGCGACAAGCTGCGCAAGGCCATGGGCAAGAAGCAGATAGCCGTACTGAACGAGCTGAAGCCCAAGTTCATAAACCAAGCCAAGGCTAACGGCCACCCCGCCGACAAGCTGGAGAAGATATGGGCGGACTGGGAAAAGTTCGCATCATACGCGTTCAACAAGTCGCACGCCACGTGCTACTCATGGGTCTCGTACCAGACGGCTTGGCTCAAGACGCATTACCCGGCGGAATACATGTCCGCGCTGCTGACATGCAACCGCGACGCCATCTCCGAGGTGTCAAAGTTCATGGACGAGTGCAAGAGCATGGGGCTTAAGGTTCTGGGACCAGACGTGAACAACTCCCACCTGAACTTCAGCGTCTCGCACGACGGCGCCGTGGTGTTCGGGATGGGCGGAGTGAAGGGCGTGGGCGAGGGCGCCGTCACCGCCATCGTGGGCGAGCGTGACGGCTGCGTCATGATAACACGCCAGGACGAGAGTGGCCGTGCGTTCCAGACACGCACCCTGCCGATGCTCGGCGACTCGTGCGGCGTGGCGGCTCACGACATAGACTCGATGGTCGGGCAGGCTGACGGGTTCAGCAAGATCGTGAAAGACAAGCAGGGGCAAGACGTGACGCTGACGTGGATGGCAGGTCACGGCCCCTACACCTCCATATATGACTTCGTGGAGCGCGTGGACCTCTCCGCCTGCAACAGGAAGGCCATAGAGAGCCTGGCCATGGCCGGCACATTCGACAGCCTCGGTGACATAAAGCGCGAGCAGTTCTTCTGCCAGAACAATGACGGACTGGCGGGCAGCGAAGTGCTGATCCGCTACGGCAACAGCTTCCAGAACGACAAGAAGAACGGGCAGACGTCTCTGTTCGGCGACGTCCTGGACAGCGTCATAGCCCGCCCCGCGCTGCCGGCGCCCGCCAGCCTGTGGACAGACCTTGACCGCCTGAACCGCGAGAAAGAGGTGGTGGGCATCTACATCTCGTCTCACCCGCTGGCGCAATACAGCTTCGTCTTCCGCTACATAGTCAACACCAAGTCGACGGAGATGACCGACGACAACCTGCCGAACCTGGACGGCAAGACGTTCGTGGTGGCAGGCATAGCGTCAGTGAAACGCACTGGAATATCCAAACGCAACCAGCC
Source organism: Bacteroidales bacterium (assembly GCA_004552385.1). Taxonomy (GTDB): domain Bacteria; phylum Bacteroidota; class Bacteroidia; order Bacteroidales; family Marinilabiliaceae; genus W3P20-009. The sequence continues at coordinate 84,156 of SFOL01000001.1, forward strand.
TTACATGATAGCACTTATAGAGGACATGTATGGCAAATGCGAGATTCCCCTCTTCGGCGACGACTATGTGAAATTCAGCCCCTATTTCACCGAGAACTCGTTCGTATGCGTGACGGGCGAAGTGGACCACGGCAAGTTCGGCGGGCCAAATCTGAGACGCTCCATAATAAAAGTGGAGTTCCTGTCAGACGTCCTGAAACACGGCATGGTGAAGAGCGTCACGTTCGTGGTGGATATAGAGAAGATGGACAACAGCATGGTGGACCTCATAGGCGACGTCCTGGTCAGCAACAAGCGGAAGCCCGCCCTGCCTGACGCCGCGACCACGCCAGTGGTCCCGGTCAAATTCAAGTTCGTGGACAAGACGCGGAGGTTCGACCTGGGCATGAGCAGCCAGACGTATAGCGTAGAGCTTGGCGCAAAGGCCATGAGGCTCGTAGACGAATCGGAGGGCGCGATAACCATGAGCGTGACGATGTAGGCCGGCCGTGACACTATAAAATGACTAACTTTGCCGACTGAACAGAAACACAAGTTGAGAGACATTGAAACGGCACGATAGAAAAACCGGTGTCGGGCTTTGGGCCACGGTCGGTTTCATTTTCAGCGTGATAGGCGCACTCGGGGTGGTGGCTGTGATAAGCCCCGAAGGCCCTGTGGAGCTGGCGGGCGCCAAGCTGCACTTTCCAGACCTCAAGACAATGCTGGCCAGCGCGGGCAGTCCGCGCGTCTCGGTAGACGAGCAGCTGAGCCGGATGGAGGAATCGATGAACCTTAACGCCGACAGCATAGCGGCCGCCGACTCGGTAATGAGCGCGAGGGCCGACAGCCTGCGCCGCATGGAGCGCATATTCGGCAGGAGCGAAAGCTCACTACGCTTCCCCGGGGGGGACTTCACGTACCTCTTCCCGGCATACCGCGCCATGGAGGGCGCCGACTCGGCATGCGTCCACGTGTTCCACTATGGCGACTCGCAGATAGAGGGCGACCGCATAACGCAAATAATACGCGACAGCCTCCAGAGCCTGTTTGGCGGCGCGGGGCCCGGCATGATACCCTTGTGGCAGCCAATAGCGTGCCGGACGGTGTCTCAGACACTGACGGACAGCGTCGCGACCTTTTACGCGGCGGGCATAATGGGCCGCCGCGCCACCCATGACCGCTACGGAGCAATGGCCCAAATGGCGGAGATGCGCGGCGAGAGAGTGACGATGCGCGTGGAGGCCCTGGGCAAAGGGCATGGCGGCTACAAGAGCGTGACCGCCTTCGTCGGCAACGTGACCGACACCATGAGGCTGACGCTCGACAGCTTGCCGGCCAAGGCTATAGGGCCCACCGACGGTCTTGCCACGGCGACGTGGAGACTCCCGTCACGCAACACGTTCAGGCTGACGCTGCAAGGGCGCGGCGATGTGTACGGCATAGAGATTGACGGAGGCAAAGGCGTGACAGTCACCAACATACCCATGCGCGGAGCCGACGGCCTCTTCCTGCACCGCATGAATCAGAGCCTCTTGCGCGCCATGATGCGCAAGGTGCGCACCCGACTCATAATAATGGAGTTTGGCGGCAACGCCCTGCCGATGATAAACGACACGGCCGACGTGACTCGGTATTGCAAAGGCATAGGAACCCAGATAGACCGCATGAAAACGGTATGCCCCGAAGCACGCATAATATTCATAGGCCCCGCCGACATGAGCATAAAAGTCAACGGCACCCTGCAGACTCACCCGCAACTGCCCGACCTGACAGCCAAGCTGGCGCAGACGTGCGACGAGCACGGCGTGGCCTTTTGGGACATGTATGACGTGATGGGCGGGTGGAACTCGATGATCGCATGGGTGGACCACCAGCCACAGTTGGCGGGGTCGGACTACGTCCACTTCACGACCCGCGGAGCCAACCGCATAGCCGGCATCTTATGGAAAGCCATCAAGATGAACTACGACTATATGAAGCTGCGTGACAAGGCGTGCAAAGAGACCGACGAGAAATGAGAATAAGCTATACAGCCATAGCTGTGGCGGCCGTGGCACTCGCGGCGACACGCGGCGCGGCGCAAGAGTCGGCTGACAGCGCATCGGCGCAAGAGGCTGACGAGGCCGAACGCCTCGACCCCGACATAGCCGCCGCCAACGAGGCCGACACGCTGAGCCTACCGGCAAGCGGGTGGGCTGCACTGCTGCCTGACTGCGCCCGGCCCGACTCGAACTACATATCACTGCCAGGAGGGGTCTCTCGGGAGATGAGCATACTCGTGGACAAGCTCGACTCGGTCCTGCTCTTCGGCCATGGGCGGGTGTCGATAGTCCACATTGGCGGCTCGCACGTGCAGGCAGACATGTATACCGACGAGATACGCATCCGCATAGACTCGCTCAACAACGGGCTGCGCCCGCCGCGCGGGTTCTTATTCCCCTACCGGGTGGCCAAGACCAACAACCCGCAGGGGTACAGAGTGTCGAGCGGCGGCAAATGGGACAAGGCCCGATGCTCGGTGCGCAAGCCGAGGCCGGCGCTCGGGGTGAACGGCATAGCGGTATGGACAAGCGACCCCGAGGCGTGGATAAGCTTCGACCTCGACCCAAAGATGACGGGGCGATGGCAGACCAGCAGGGTCAAGATATTAGGCAGGAGCGATGTCGGGCGCAAAGGTTCGAGGCTGACCCCGGTGATAAGAGCGTGCGGCGCAGACACCCGGGCCGAAAGCCACGACCCATCAACAATGACATACACATTCAGCCTGCCGCAGGCCACGACAAACTTCACCCTTCGCTTTGAGCGAGAGAAAGCCGAGGCCGACACGGCAATGGCCGCGGAGGCGGCGCTCCCGACATTTTACGTGGACGGCGTCATCGCGGACAATGACGAGGACGGCATAACGTATCACACGATAGGCGTCAACGGGGCCGCTGTTCCGCACTACCTGCGCTGCGAACGATTCGAGAGCGAGATGGGCGCCCTGAAGCCGGACCTTGTGATAATGGCCATAGGCATAAACGACGCGTCGGGTCCCAACTTCTCGCCCGAGAACTTCAAAGACAATTACGACCAGCTCATAAGGCTCTTCCGCCGCGTGAACCCGGACTGCGCCTTCATCTTCATAACCAACAACGACTCGAAAAGGAGAGCCGGGCGGCGCAGACGCGTGGTGAACCGCAACGGACCCCTGGCGGAGGACGCCTTCGCGCAGATTGCCACAAAATGGCAGGGGGGGCTGTGGAACCTCTTCGAGGTCATGGGCGGCCTCGGCTCAATGGCCCAGTGGCAGAAAGCCGGCCTGGCCGGCCGGGACAACATACACTTCACCCGGCTCGGCTACAAAGTGGTCGGCGCACTGTTCTACGACGCCTTCCTCAACTTCTACCTGGACCAGGATGCGGAATGCGCAGCGGGCGAGACGCTTGACCACCAGGCGGATTGACAATCCATCAAAAAACAGAAAACGGAAAAATAGGCCTGACGGCGCGAAGCGCGAACGGAGGCAATAAACAGGAAAAATGGCAACAACCGACGAGATATTGGCAAGCGGGGGCGCGGCGGCCGACTCCCTGGCTCAGACACCTCACACGGCATCGGCTGGCGGCGACTTCGCAGGCGTCATTGGCGACATAGCGCACAACATATTCGCATTCGACTCCGACCACCCCCTCATCTTCACCCAGTTCTACTTTTGGGCTTTTTTCGCCTGCGTACTCGTAGTCCTGGCCGCCATAGGGAAGAGCCGCATAATGCTGCGTAACACATTCCTCTTCCTCGTCTCGGTCTTTTTCTACTATAAGACGTCGGGCGACTTCACGCTTCTGCTTATCGTGGCGACGGCACTGTCTTACTTGGTCGGCCGCAAAATCAGCGACTCCATGAAAGGCTCAGATACCCCGCCGCTGCGGGCTAAGGCGTGGCTGGGCGCGGGCATCGTGATAGAGCTCGTGGTGCTGTTCTACTTCAAGTACTCATATCTGGTGGCGGACATGCTGAACCACGTTCTGGGCACGAGCATCGAGGTGCGCGACTATCTTGCCGAGCTTGGCAACGCCCTGGCCGGACGCAACAAGTTCAGCATCGACTACATATGGCTGCCCGTCGGCATATCATTTTACACGTTCCAGTGCATCAGCTACATGATGGACATCTACCGCCGCAGGATAGAGCCGCTGAGCAACGTGGCGGACTATGGATTCTACGTCAGCTTCTTCCCTCAGCTCGTGGCGGGCCCGATAGTCCGCGCCAACGAGTTCGTCGGTCAGATATCTAAGCCTTACTTCCTGTCGCGGAGGTGGTTCGGCATTGCCGTTTTCTGGATATTGAACGGCCTGGCCAAAAAGATCATATTGGCAGACTTCCTGGCAGTGAACTTTGCGGACCGCGTGTTCTCGAACCCGACGATGTATGGCGGCTTTGAGAACTTCTCGGCCCTGTTTGTCTACTCCCTGCAGGTATATGCCGACTTCTCGGGCTACACTGACATAGCCATAGGCGTGGCGATGGTGATGGGATTCCACCTCCCGCGCAACTTCAACTCGCCATATAAGGCGACAAACTGCGGCGGCTTCTGGAAGCGCTGGCACATATCGCTGAGCAAGTGGCTGCAAGACTATCTCTACATCTCGATGGGCGGAAACCGCAAGGCCACCGCCGGGACCTATGCGGTGATAGCCTCGGTGGCTGTCATCGGGACGATATTATCCGGCTCGGTGTGGGTGGCCGTGGCGGTTGTTGCGGTGGCTGGCTGGTGCGTGATAGAGGCCATATTGAGGCCTGAGAAGAAAAAGGGCATCACGAGCAACGTGAACAGGATGAACACGATGCTTCTGGGCGGCCTGTGGCACGGGGCGAGCTGGAACTTCATGATTTGGGGCGGCCTGAACGGCCTTGGCATACTTATATGGCGCAAGTGGAGCACGATAGGCGTCCCCGGCCGCGCGGCGGTGTCAGCCATAGCGACCGTCCTCATGGCGTGGGGCGCAGCGGCCACGGGGTGGCCCGTCTTGCGGATGGGTGCCGTGTGGGTGGGCGTGATAGCAGCTTGCAGCATATTGCGGAGCCTGTATAACACCTGCCGCGCACCGTGGGAGCTGACGTGGTTGGAGCGCGGATGGGCCATAACGCAGACTTTCGTATTCGTGACGTTCACGCGCCTCTTTTTCCGCGCCGGCTCGAACCTCAACCCCGCCGAAGCGAACCAGGTGGCGTGGGAGACCGCCACGCAGATGGTGGCTCAGATAGGCTCGCCGTGGAACGTGGCTCAGATTCCCGCCATCGTGGAGGGCTACGCCACGGTTTTCGCTCTTTTCATAATCGGAATGATAATCCACTGGCTGCCAGACAGGCTGAAGCGCAGATATAGAATATGCTTCGCCTCAATGCCTCTGCCTCTGATGGCGCTGGCCACCGTCGTGATAGTGCTCGTGGTGTATCAGTTCGTGACGGCGGATCTGCAGAAATTCATCTACTTCCAGTTTTAGGCTTGCAAAGCGGCGCGCCTGCGGCTCATGAGTAGAGCCGCGGGCGCGCCGCTTTATATAAGACTATTCAGTGGGCTACTTATTGCTTAGCCACGCGGAGCACGGAGTCGGACTCCTGGAAAAGCCCGGAGGCTCCGGAGATGTAAGGGCGGATGATGGCCGAATCGTTGCCGAGCTGGCTCTGCAAGAATGATATAGAGAAAGACACTACAGTGTCATTATCCACCTTAGTGATGGCGGGGTACTGGGCGACCTTGTAGTAAGAATTGATTCGCTGCGGAACATCTTTCATGTCGAACGGCAAGATGGAGACTCCGTAGGCAGTGGCGTTGCCAGCCTTAAGCACCTTGACGTTGATATTGTTGCCATCGTAGTCTATGCTCTTGGTTTTAAGCCTTGCGAGCGTGTCTTTGTCGGCGATGGAGATGGTGATGGACGATGTTGCCACCAGGTCGTTGGTCGAGGTGGCGGTGACGGTATAAGTGCCGTTGAGGCGCGAGAGGTTGGCCGTCTTTTCATAATCGGGGTCGGTCTCGAAGATGAAGTCGGTGGCCTTTTTCATCTTGAACATTGTGTTGAGCCCCGAGACTGTCACGCTCTTGAGCGGCTGGCTATAGAGGTTTGACGAGACAGTGATGTAGGGCTTGAAGACTTGAGACGAGTCGGCGGCGTAATCTTGGATGACGTAGCCTTGGACTACAACCTGGAACTTTTCCGAGTCGCTCTTCTCCTCGATGCACGAAGAGGAAATAGCTGAGGCGGCAATGGCGAGAGCCGCGGCAATGGCAGATTTTCGAGATAGCATAAGATTGATTTACGATAAGTGAGCACAATTTAGCAACAAAAATCATGCCGTCAAAGGGTTGGACGCATATTAACAAGTTGTCTGCGAGCGACCGGAGCGACAGCCATAAAACGCCGCAAGCGCGCTTCGCCATCGACCTCCGCAATTCGGCCGTCCGGCGTGCACGAGACTCGAGAACTTCAAGCCGGACGGCAATGACACACTTTTTTCGTCCTTGCCACTCATTAATGAGGCTATTTAGTGTTGAAACGGCAAAAACAGGTGAACATTTGACGGCAAGCAGGCGCGAGGAATTATTATGGTGCGGGCCGACACCTAATTAAACGAAATGTAGCTAACTTTGAGATGGAGAAGATTTGTTACACACAAATGATCAAGCGATACGATTTTCTGGTTATTGGCTCCGGCGCTGCCGGCCTGACCTACGCGCTGAAAGTCGCGCCACACGGGAAGGTGGCCCTCATTTCTAAAACCACACTCGACGTCACGAACACAAGCAAGGCGCAGGGCGGCATAGCCGCCGTCACGAGCACCGTGGACGACTTCGAGAAGCACATAGTGGACACACACATAGCTGGAGCCGGGATATGCGACCCGGACGTCGTCCGCATGGTGGTGACCCACGCCCCCGCCCAGATAGAGCAGTTGCTGAAGTGGGGAACAGACTTTGACAAGAAGAGCGACGGCCAGTTCGACCTGCACCGCGAGGGCGGCCACTCGGAGTTCCGAATCCTGCACCACGAGGACAGCACGGGCGCCGAGATTCAGCGCGCCCTGATATCCCAGATAAAGAGCCACCCGAACATTGACGTCTACGAGAACCACTTTGCCGTCAACATACTGACCCAGCACCACCTGGGTCGGAATAATGAGCCGTGGATGAGGGACATAGACTGCTATGGCGCATACGTGCTTGACGAGGCTACTGGCGAGGTTATGACCTTCCTCTCGAAGGTGACCATGATGGCCACGGGCGGCATAGGCAACGTCTACCAGGTGACGACGAACCCGACCATATCGACGGGCGACGGCATAGCCATGGTGTTCCGCGCCAAGGGCGTGATTCAGAACATGGAGTTCGTGCAGTTCCACCCGACGAGCCTCTACAACCCCGGCGAGCGCCCGAGCTTCCTGATAACCGAGGCCATGCGCGGATATGGCGGCCAGCTGCGCAGGCGCGACGGAACGACCTTTATGGAGAAATATGACAGCCGCGGAAGCCTCGCCCCTCGCGACATCGTGGCGCGCGCCATAGACAACGAGATGAAGATTTCGGGAGACGAGTACGTATACCTCGACGTGACGCACAAAGACCCCGAGCAGACGAAGCACCACTTCCCGATGATATACGAGAAGTGCCTCTCGCTGGGCATTGACATAACCAAACAGTACATACCCGTGACCCCCGCCGCCCACTATCTCTGCGGCGGCATAAAGGTTGACCTGCGCGGGCGCTCGTCAATCAACCACCTCTACGCAGCCGGCGAGTGCAGCTGCACAGGCCTGCACGGCGCCAACAGGCTGGCATCCAACTCTCTCCTCGAGGCCCTGATATACGCCGACGTGGCAGCCACCGACTCGATAGAGGTGATGAAGAACACCGAGTGGCGCAACGACATCCCGGAGTGGAACAATAACGGCACCGTCCATAACGAGGAGATGGTGCTCATAACCCAGGCTAACCAGGAGGTGGAAACCATCATGAGGAACTACGTGGGCATCGTCCGCAGCAACGTCCGCCTGAAGCGCGCTCACGACCGCCTCGAGATAATATACCGCGAGACGGAGGAGCTATACCAGAACAGCCACATAAGCCAGAAGCTGTGCGAGCTGCGCAACAAGATTAACATCGGCTACCTTATCATCAAGATGGCGCAGAAGCGGCACGAGAGCCGCGGCCTGCACTACACGCTCGACTACCCCGACCGCAACAAAAATCTGGACACATACCCGATAGACTAAAGTGGGAGAAAGATTAAAGTGAAACGATGGCGGCGAAAACTTCGATACCTGGGCTGTTCGGGCAACCTAAAGGACGCTCAAGCAGAGACTACACGAAAGAGCGTTTTTGGGGAAAGAACCAATTCAACAGTTCCTTCCCTGTGTCCCTGGTGGCTTACATGCATAGCAAGGCGTTGAAGTTGGCATATCTGCGCACCAACGGAGACAACGAGATAGAGCACGATGAAATAAATAGGTGCGGACGTATTGCTCGGCATGGATCCTTTGGACGAGAACACGTACTACAACTACGAGGCGGGATTTGCCCCTTATGAAGATTTCTACGTAGGAGACAGGGAAAAGATAGACCTTGTGGTTGCTGACAAATCCAACAGAAATATGCCTTTAGTTGGGCTCGAGATAAAATTGACTGCGCTACCCGACAACTCTACCAAGAACAGGGAGAATTCCGAGCAAGGCTGCGAGATAGTTGTGCGACCGCCCACTATATGCTTTCTCGCCTGCTCCATATGCTCTTGTTACCCGACGGGAGAGGGTAGAGACCGTTTGCGAAACTTGTTGAACTCAGTACCCCAAATCAACCATTGGGAGGAAGCCGACGAGGTTTCTCCCCACTACGATAAGATTGAAGCAGCAGTGCTTGCCGTCTCCAACGATATGCAAGACAGACAGAAGCCCCTCGTCTTGCAACCCATTTGGAAAACAGAGGGGGCGAAAATGCGGCTTGCGGAAGACTGCCTTGATTGCTTCGTGTGGTCAGACCTCGCCTTGCTCAACCTATGCATAGCTCAAACCGGCACTCCAGGCATGAGCCGATTCAAGCGCACCGTGATTTGGACTTATCGTATGCTTTTCGACTACAGCGTATATGGTCAGTTCGATTATGTAAGAATCATAAAATTGCATTCGTATGACTTCGCAAACGATAAGGCGTTTGCGGTAAATGGTGCAATAACGAACCCATATTTGAAAAGCAGAGAACTTATTTGCCCGAGAATCAAAAGGCAAGAGATTAAATACATTATATTGGGCGGAGGACAGAAGTTTCTTAGCCCCGAGCGACGTTTTGACGCAGTCCTTGCTGCAAGTCCAGAAATCTTTGAATAGAAATGAATGTTGTCGACTTATTCGCAG
>SFOL01000136.1 GCA_004552385.1 Bacteroidales bacterium
TCGGGAAATCGCCGCGGTCAAAGGCCACCACTCTCACGCTCGTGATGTCGTTTATGACCACGTGGTTGCCAAAGTAGCCGTAAGCCTCGGACACGTCGACGTCATACAGGCCCCCGTCAATTTCCATGTAGGCGGTCTCCGAGCCGCTTAGTCCGTTTACTGTTATGATGACGTTGAGGTACCACCTGCCGTCGGCCGTCTCAAGGGGCTCTATCGTGTAGCCGTTCAGGTCAACGTCCTGTATCGTGGGCTGATCCATCCTCCATTCGACCTTCAGCTCTTTTCCGCTATCGTCCTTTATCGCTCCGTTTTTGTCGGCCAAGGTTATGGTCGCCACGTTTGACCGGCTACCTAAGACTTGCGGGTATATGTGCAGTCGGCCGCCTCGGGTCCTCATGTGTTCCAGCTTCTGCCCCTCTACCGAGTCCCAATAGGAGGTCTGAAAGGTGGCTGTGGCAGAGGTCTCGCCAGGCGCAGGGGCGAGGACCCCGCTGGCGTAGAACGATAGGTCGTTCAGCTTCAGTATGTTCTCTGCTTTAGCGCTGTCGGCCGATGTGTATGTGGTCATCAGCACGCCGTCTTCATCGGTCGTCCACGAGGTGCCGCTCAGCCACTTCTCCGCAAGTGCTTTGGCCGAGCTCTCTGCGTTGATTATCGGGGCGGCTATGTTGAATGGGCGGTTATAGTCGTCGTTCAGCTCTATCTCGTCTTCCTTACATCCGCTTGCCATGGACATCATAGTCAGAGCCGCGGCTGTTATATATCCTGTTTTGTGCATACTCTTTTTCTTGTGCTTTATAATCGGCTATTCGAGTACTTTGACCTCCACGCGGCGGTTCTTCTCGCGCCCGGCCTTTGTCTTGTTGCTCTCCACGGGCTGCTCCATTCCATAGCCCTCATAGTCTATGCGGTCTTCTGCCACACCTTGACCCGCGAGGTAGTCGCGCACGCTCTTGGCCCTGGCTTTCGAGAGCCGCTTGTTCACTGCCGCTTTCCCGACGTTGTCCGTGTGGCCCGACACCTCTATGCGGACCTCCGGGTTTTTCTTGAGGAGGTCGGCGAACTTGTCAAGTGGTTCGTATGACGACTTTTTCAGTTTGGCCGAGCCCGTCTGGAACAATATGTTGTCAAGCGTTATCTTTGCGCCCGCCTTCATCTTCTTAAGCGTATAGTTGCGCTGTGCGAAGCGTTGAGTGCCGAAGTTGAGAGCGTCGTTGGCGAAGAAGTACCCCTTGGCCTCTATGTCTATCCAATAAGGGCCGCCGCCATCGAGGCTGGCGGTGTATTTGCCGGTCAGGCTGTCGGTCATGATGACTGTCTCTGCCTCGGTCTTGCCGGCCGGCGTTATGCGCAGTTGGGCGCAGACCGGTGTGACGCCGTCTTCTTCCATCACAGTGCCCATAAGCGTGAATGTCACGCGGGTCTCGGCCATTACCAGGTCTTGGGTTATCTCGGTGTCTCCACTCAGGGTGGCTCTCACTGTGGCTCGTGCGTCGTTATAGTCCGTGGCGCGGGCCTCAATCGCGAGGTCGACCTTGTCAGGGAAGTCGAACGAGTAGCGGCCGGTCATGCCGCTCGATGTCGTGGAGCCTATAAGCGCGCCTTTCGTGTCGCGAAACTCGATGTTGGCTGCCACGGCTCTGCCGGTCTTGCTGTTGGTGATGATGCCTGAGAGGGTGAACGGGTGAGCCAGTTTCTCCAGCTCAAGTATGAGCTCCGTTGTTGCGCCTTTCTCGGCCGGGCATTCCACGGTGTCGGCATAAGAGTGGTAACCGTCTGCCGTATATTCTATTATGTAGCTACCGTGGTCTTCAAATTGGCATTCTGTAAGCGTTTCGCCTGTCCCTGTCTCGCCCGCCTTTATGTCCTCTCCCTTGGCCGTGTCGCGCACTTTGTAGTCTATGGCTATGCTCTTCTTGTTGTCCTTGTCCACTCCTCTGAATGCCAAGGTGAATGGCATCCTCTTGTCTGCCACGACTCTGAATATGTCCAGCCCGCCCAGGGTGCCGGGGCGAGATGAGGCCAGGTACGCCACGTCGGGGTCGCCCGTGGGCGTGTAGAAGAGGTCGTCGTAGGCGGTGTTGATCGGGTAGCCCATATTGACGGGCTCGTCCCATTCGCCATTGGCTTGGCGCACTGACATGTAGATGTCATATCCGCCCAGGCCCGGGTGACCGTCCGAGGCGAAGAAAAGCGTGTCTCCGCCAGCTGACACGTAGACGCTCACCTCGTTGTGCGGAGTGTTTATTGTCGCACCGAGGTTCACAGGCCTGTGCCAGCTGTTGCCGCGCTTGTATTCTGCGAACCATATGTCGGCACCGCCCTCGCCTCCACGGCGGTCGCTGACGATGTACATGTTGTTTTTTGCGTCGAGCGACAGTGAGCCCTCTTTATACGCCATCTTGTTCACGCGGCGTTTCACTCTGCGCCCGCCCTTCCAGCTCTCGCCTTTTTTGTTCAGCGTCGTTGTGCGTAGTCGGCCATTCTCGGCTTTCCCTTTGTAGAAGAAAAGGCGCTCTTCCGTCTTGCTGTAGCCGGCTATGGCCATATTCCTTATGCTTATCAGGCGCCCGTGTCGCCAGATGTCAGTCACAGGCCCGTCGGCGGGGTTGGTCGCCTCGTATATTTGCTCCGTATGTCCATATCTGGTCACCACTTTGCGCGGCTCCCGCTCTGGTCTGCGCGACGTGAAGAAGAAACGCTTGCCGTCGGTGCTGAGCGTGGGAGTGTAGTCGTCGTAATATGAGTTCACGCCAACGCCGAGGTTTGTGATGAACACCGAGGCTGAGTCTTTCATCGCCTCCTGCGAAAACACGCATTCGTTTATGTATTGACTAACTTTGGCTGCGGCTTTCCTGCGTATGTATTTCTTCGAGCTGTCCAGATATTTGTTGTAAGCGTCTACGGCTCTGTGAAAGTCGCGGTTGTATTGATACGCCTGGCCCAGTAGCAGGTAATAATCAGGCATTATGTCCGGGTCGCTGGCGAGCAGAGGCGCAAGCGCGGATGCTCTGTCATCGCCTGTCAGCAGACACTTGCCAAGCTTATAGTTGAGGGCCTTGTTGGTCGGGTTATATGCGTAGGCTATCCCGTATCTCTTTGCGGCCTCCTCGTAATATGCCGCTCCGCGACGGTACAGGCGGTCGCCTTGCTTCAGTCCCGATTTGGCCTCTTTTTTGCCCGTCTCCTCGGTCAGCAGTTCGCTTTTATGCACCCTCGGCTTTCGCTGACCATGAGCGGTAGTGCCAATAGCCAAAGCCACGATGCATAGCAACATTGTTTTGTGCATTGTTCTTTATAAGTGAAGTGTTTATGTCTTACGGTGATTTGGTTAACCTCCTGTATCTTCCTTTTTCGTAAACTATCAGCAAAGGTTGCTCATAATGTTTTATGAGAGGCAGCTTGCGTGCGACTGATTGTCTCTGCGCATGGTGTCTCCACATTTGCAACGCGGGACTGCGGCTTTTGTTGTCTCGCTGTCCACTCTTTTATGGCTATTCCATCTTCTTTTTCTCC
>SFOL01000037.1 GCA_004552385.1 Bacteroidales bacterium
GGTACTATTCATTTTTACGTATTCTGTGACCCCAAAATTACTAAAATCGTTTTGTTTTTCAAAACCCTATAATATGAATGCGGTAAAAAGTCTCGATGCCGAATATTGCGAATACTCAGATTTTATGTAGTTTTTGTTAGGCAGTCTGGTGGTGTTGTTTGTCTCTCCATACCTTATCTTTGCGCGCTGATGGCGGCGCCCCCGAATAAGCACCCGCATGTTGGGCCTGGTGGTTCGCACCGCTAGCTCTGTTGGCAAACATATCTGATAAGAACATAAAAAATGACTCTCCGTCTCAAATCTCCCGCACTGGCGTTCATTTGCAACATGTTGCTCGCCTACGCGGTCTGCTTCGTCTGCCGCCTCGCCTATCTCTTCGAGAACTGGCCCGTCCTCTCGCAGGGCATATCCTGGGCTGCCTTGCCGAACATCGCCAAAGGCAGCTTGCTCTTTGACACGTCCGCCTTGCTTTACACTAACGTCCTTTACGCCCTGCTCATGCTCCTCCCGTGCCATCTGCGCGAGTCTCGCGCGTGGCAGTCTGTGGCCAAGTGGATGTTCGTCGCTGTCAATTCGCTTTGCGCGTTCATCAATCTCGGCGACGCCGTCTATTTCAAGTTCACAGGCCGCCGCACCACGTGCAGCGTCTTCCAGGAGTTCAGCAACGAGGGCAACATCATCTCGATATTCTTCGACGAGATTGTCAACCACTGGTACTTAGTCCTGCTCGGCATTGCCATCGCCGCGCTCCTCTCTTTAGCCTACGTGCGCCCCTCGGCCTTCTCGCGCCCGCAGTCCAGACTCGCCTGGTTCCGTTATTACGCCTTGGCGGTCATTGCGTTCGTGATCTACATCCCGCTCATGATAGGCGGTATGCGCGGCGGGCTCACCACAGCCACGCGGCCCATCACCATCAGCAACGCCAATCAGTACGTCAATCGCCCGGCCGACGCCGCACTTGTCCTCAACACGCCATTCGCACTCATCCGTACCATCAGCAAGAAGTCTTTCTCCGACCCTCAATACTTCGCCCGAGAGGAGCTCGACGACATCTACACGCCACTCCACGTCCCGGCCGACTCCGCCTCTTTCTCACCCCGCAACGTCGTTGTGCTAATTGTCGAAAGCTTTGGGCGTGAGTATATCGGGGCGTACAACGAGCGTCTCGAGGGTGGGGCCTACAAAGGCTATGCTCCGTTTGTCGATTCGCTCTACTCTCGCAGCCTCAGCTTCGACTACACTTTCTGCAATGGCCGCAAGAGCATTGACGGCATGCCCAGCGTGCTCTGCGGCATCCCCATGTTCGTCGAGCCTTTCTTCCTCACCCCGGCATCCATGAACCGTGTCGGCGGGCTCGCGCGCAGCCTTGGCGACAAGGGGTATGAGACGGCTTTCTTCCATGGGGCGCAGAACGGCAGCATGGGCTTCCAGGCCTTCGCTCGCTCTTCGGGCTTCGGCGCTTACTATGGGCGAACTGAATATGATGCCGACAGCCGTTTCGGAGGCGAGGACGATTTTGACGGCACCTGGGCCATTTGGGACGAGCCTTTCCTCCAGTTCTATGCCGCAAAAATGTCCGAGATGAAACAGCCTTTCATGACGGCGGTCTTCACGGCTTCCAGCCATCACCCGTTTGTCGTTCCCGAGGCCTATCGCGACACTTTCCCGGACGATGGCGTCAACGTCATCCACAAGTGCATCCGTTATACCGACCATTCGTTGCGGCGCTTCTTCCAGACGGCGAGTCGTCAGCCTTGGTACAAGAACACTGTTTTTGTCTTCACCAGCGACCATACCAACATCAGCGATCACGCCGAGTATCAGACCGACCTCGGAAGCTTCGGGGCGCCAATCCTCTTCTTCGACCCCTCCAGGGAGCTCTTCGAGCCAGGACGCAGACATTGCATTGCTCAGCAGATTGACATAATGCCCTCCATCCTCGGACTCTTGGGCTATGATGAACCATACGTCTCGTTCGGCAAGAATCTCTTCGCCACGCCCGATTCCGCCACCTGGGCCGTCAATTATAATAACGGCATCTATCAGTATGTCAAGGGCGATTACCTCTTGCAGTTCGATGGAAAGGCTCCGAGAGCCGTCTATAATATCAAGACCGACTGGCTTCTTACGGACAACATCCTCGGACAAGTGCCGGAGCAGGACGATATGCTCCGCAGTCTCAAGGCTGTCATTCAGCAATATATGGAGAGGATGATCGAGGATCGAATTGTGCCTTAGGTCGCTTTGCGCACGAGGAGTCGAGTCTCCCATCACCGGCAAAGAGGCGCCGGCGGCTACCTATTTTCGGCCGAATTGCCTATTTTCGCGCTCTGATATCATTCTGCGCGAGACTACGTTTTTAACAGCTCATATTCCAACATGCTGAATAATCTATCAAACCGACATATTATGCTTGCCAGCGGCTCGCCAAGGCGTCAAGAGCTGCTGCGCGACATGGGCGTCAAGTTCGATGTCGTCACCAAGCCCGGTGTCAGCGAGGTTTTCCCCGACACGCTTAGTGCGAAAGACGTACCCGAGTTCATCGCCCGCGAGAAGGCGCAGGCCTACATCGCAGACCTTAACGAGGACGATGTCCTCATCACGGCCGATACCGTGGTTGTCGTTGACAAGCAGATACTTGGCAAACCAAAGGACGAGACTGAGGCCCGCCAGATGCTCAAGATGCTGAGCGGACGATCGCACCGCGTCATAACTGGCGTGGCCATTGCGACGACGAGCGGGATCTACTCGTTCTCCGTCAAGACTAAGGTGACGTTTCGTTCTCTTGCTCCTGAGGTCATTGACTTCTATGTGGACTCCGCCCGCCCGCTCGACAAGGCCGGAGCCTATGGCATCCAAGAGTGGATAGGTCTCGTCGGCATTGACTATATCGAGGGCTCTTACCAAAATGTCATGGGTTTGCCCACTCAACGCCTCTTTGCCGAGCTCTCTGCTCTCCGCTGAGTTGCTGTCCTGCTCCGGTTTATCCCCAGTCTCCCGTTTCTTTTTGCCTGCGCTTTCTGGCCAAGCCTAAACTCTTCCGGCTATGCCCAACGTCCTTGACAATTCATCAGAGCTGAAGCTCTCAACGCTTTTCGAGTCCTGGGCGGGGTGCGCCCCGTCCTCTGTCGCGAAGTTGCCACCCTCGGGCTCCAATAGGGCGTATTTCCGCCTCGCCGCCGCCGATGGACGCACTGCCATAGGTGTTGTCGGTGAGAATGACCGCGAGAATGCCGCCTTCATATCTTTCAGCCGCGCCTTCGCAAAGGCGGGGATAAACGTCCCGCAAATCTATGCCGTCGACACCGACGCGGGTGTATACCTTCAGCAGGATCTTGGACAGACTTCCCTTTTCGACCTGATTAACGCCGAGCGCAAAGACTGTGGCGCGGCTTTCTCCCCCAAGCTCAAGGAGGTCTACAAAAGGGTGCTGGCCGCGCTCGCCGACATTCAGAACAAGGGGCGCAATTGCATCGACTTCTCGCTCTGCTACCCGAGGTCCGATTTCGACCGCCAGAGCATGATGTGGGATCTCCAGTATTTCAAATACTACTTCTTGCGTCTCGCGGGAGTCGCTTTTGACGAGGCGAAGCTTGAGAATGACTTTAACACTTTCATTGACCATCTTCTCGAGGCCAATGCAAAGTATTTCCTCTACCGCGACATGCAGAGCCGGAATATTATGCTCGCTGCCGACGGCACTCCATGGTTCATTGACTATCAGGGCGGACGCCGCGGGGCCAGGCAATATGACGTCGCGTCTCTGCTCTATGATGCCAAGGCGGACATTCCAAACCCGGTCCGCAACGAGCTGCTCGCTTTTTACGTCTCGCGACTCCGAGCCACCGAGGTCAACGCTTTCCTGCGCTACTTCTACAGCTTCTGCCTCATCCGCATCATGCAGGCCATGGGAGCCTACGGCTACCGCGGCTATTTTGAGCGCAAGGAGCATTTTCTCAAGAGCATCCCTTTTGCGCTTGACAATCTCAAAGACATTCTTTCGAACCATCGGCCCGAACTCGACATGCCCGAGCTCAACCGTGTGTGGGATGAGCTCGCTGACTCCGCCTCGCTGCGCCAGGTGGCCGCTGGAGCGCGTCTGAAGGTCAGGGTCTTCTCTTTCTCTTATAAGCATGGCATACCTGCCGATGTCTCAGGCAATGGTGGCGGACATGTCTTCGATTGCCGCGCATTGCCCAATCCCGGCCGCGAGGCGAGGTATAAGAACAGTACGGGCCGCGACGCCGACGTCATTGCCTTTTTCGCCGAGCGGCAGGCGGCAATGACTCCATTCCTCGAGGCTGTCAAGGGTGTTGTGCGTATCTCCGTCAATAATTATGTAAGCCGCGGCTTCGCCAATCTCATGGTGAGCTTCGGTTGCACCGGCGGGCAGCACCGCTCGGTCTACTGCGCCGAGACCGTGGCCCGATGGATACGGTCCGAGTGGCCTATGGTCGATGTCGAGCTTAAGCACGTCGAGCAGCTATGAACGGTATGATTTTCGCCGCGGGGCTCGGGACGCGCCTCGCTCCTCTAACCGACACGCGTCCAAAGGCTCTTGTCGAGGTGGGCGGTGTGCCGCTCCTCAGCCGCGCCATCGATCATCTCGCCGATGCGGGGGTCGATCATATAGTTGTCAATGTTCACCACTTCGCCAGCCAGGTCGTAGGTTTCATTGACGATAACAAGGCCAAGTGGAAGGCGGATGTCGTGGTCTCGGACGAGAGCGATCTCCTGCTCGATACTGGCGGAGGCCTCGTCAAGGCTCTGTCTCTCTTCCCGGATGACGGGCCTGTGGTGGTAGGCAATGCCGATGTCGTCTGCAACGCCCCTCTCGCCCGGCTCATTCAGTCGCATGTCAGCAATGGGGACGATGCCACGCTCATGACCAGCGGCAGGACTTCGACCCGACATCTCCTCTTTGATGCCGACGGACTGCTATGCGGCTGGGAGGATGTAAAGAACCGTAAGAGGTGCGATGTGCGGTCTTCGTCAGCCGTCTTCTGCGAGGCGTTCAATGGCTTCCACGTCATCGAGCAGATGCTCATACGCTCGTTCCTGCCTGCCGGAGAGCCTCTCCGCCCACTGCCTGTCATCAGTGCGTACCTCTCTGCCGCTTCCTCTTTCCGCATCCGCCGCTCTCCTATCCCGCAGGGCTGCTATTGGTTCGATGTCGGCACTGTCGAGAAGCTTCGCGTGGCGGAAGATTTTCTTTTTTCTCTCTGATGCCTGGCAATGCGTAGTCGGCGGCCGCGGCGGGGTGGGGCAGCCGTCAGGCGATGCCTCGATTAGATCCGACGCTGCCGCGACACCAGATGTTAACTTAACTAAGAAGCCGGAAATCTCAGGGGAGATGCCGTCGGGTGGTGCGTACTCTACCCCGGTGGCGCCGAGTCTGCCGATGTCGCTGTGTCGTGGTTCAACAGAACCATTCATAATGTTAACATTTGGGCTTTCCCGCTCCGCCCGGGCGATGTGGGTAATTGGGAGTCTCCGCGGCGATAAGTGGATGAACCTGGCGCCGCCAAGTTGTGCTGTAGCACGTAGGTGTGCTATGACGATGGCGAATTCCTGAGTCTGACGTCCGAGCTTCGCCGTGCTCGTTGGCAAAACCAAGACTACCAGCCGATAGACCCGGATCAGGGCTGGTTAATTACGCTTTTTTTTGACACTACTTTCGACAAGCTCTGCGACCGCATCGCATTATAAGATGAGAGTGGTCTTATCGGCATGAAAATGAATGGAATAAGATAATGATCATACATCGTTCGTTTCACGCAGGGTCTTTCCCCCGTATTCTCCTTGCTTCAGCCGTCTTTTTTCTTGCGTCATGCCCAGGACTCTCTGCACAGGGTGGGGGTGCGGCGGACCCGCAATACGTTGTCCCCCTCAAGACGGCCTACAGCCTCAGCGGCTCTTTTGGTGAGCTTCGCGGCAACCACTACCACGCCGGCCTCGACATGGGCACGGCGGGTGTTGAAAATGTCGAGGTTCACGCCGCCGAACGCGGGTGGGTCAGCCGCGTCAAGGTCGGCCCTTATGGCTACGGACGCGCGCTCTATCTCAGCCACCCAGATGGACACACTACGGTCTATGGCCACCTCAACGGCTTCGCTCCTAAGATTGACAGCCTCGTGCGCCGGCGTCAGTATGAGCTCAAATCGTATGATGTCGAGATCTTTTTGCCCAAGGGGCAAGTCCCCGTCATGAGAGACGAGGTCGTGGCGCTCTCTGGCAACACGGGTGGCTCTGGCGGGCCTCACCTCCATTTCGAGGTGCGCGACTCGCGTACGGAGGAGCCTCTTAACCCTTTGCGTTTCATAAAGATTGCACCAGATGTCACGCCCCCGACCATATATGGCGTCAAGATCTACGCGCTTGAACCCGATGCGCAGGTGGCGGGTGCTTCGGCCGATAGGTATTATCAGCTCAATGCCGTCAGCGGCAGGACTATTGAGTGTTGCGGGACGGTCGGACTTGGCATTGATTGCACAGATTTCTTTGAGCGTGGCGGTCGTCCGTGCGGAGTCGTCGAGATTGCGCTTTTTGCGGATGACGCTCTTGTCTACAAGTCGAGGGTTGACCATTTCCCGTTTTCGCTGAATCGGCACGTGAACAGCCATATCGATTTTGCCGAGAAAATTCTTCATAACCGCTTCATTCAGCGAAGCTTCGTCAGCCCGGGCAATAAGTTGCCTATCTATGGCGTCGTCTCCACACCCACCTGCGTCAAGAGTGGTGAGGTCCGCCACATGCGTTATGAGGTCAAGGACTTCGCGGGTAATGTCAGCAAGGTCTCATTCTCTCTGCGCGGTGTCAGAAACGACGGGGCGAAGCCCAAGCCTCGCCCACAAGGTGAGCTGGTACGTTGGCAGCGCACCTGGGCCAAGGACACCCTTGGCGTTGACGTTCTAATCCCTCGCGAGACGTTTTATGACGATCAATTCGTCGCCATCAGCCGCACCGACAGGGCCAAGCCGCTCATGCCGGTCTTTAACGTCGGAGACCGTTGCGTGCCTATACAAAAACCGGTTACGCTAACCATGGCGGTCCCTGAGGTATGGAAGCCTATTGCCGACAAGGTCTATGTGGGACGCGTCTCTGCCTCCGGACTCTCTTATTGTGGAGGCTCTGTCAGGACTGATTTTGGCTCTTCGTCAGTGCTTGTCATCAGCGCAAAAGTCATGTCGCTCGGGTCTTATACTCTCGACGTCGACACCGTCCCGCCGTCAGTAAGGGTCAGGAACAAGTATAAATCTCTTCGCATGTCAGATGTCATATCCATTGGCGTGTCCGACGCCAAGAGCGGCATCTCCAAATACTCAGTTCTCATCGACGGGCAATGGCAGGTCTTCGAATATGACTATAAGAACAACCGCCTCAAAGCCACACCCGGCTACCTCCGACTCTCAAAGGGGCGACACCAGCTGAGGGCCGAGGTTGAGGACTCTTGCGGAAATGTTCGGACCATTGATTGGAATTTCTCGGTAATCTGACTCGCTCCCGTCTCACAAACGCTTAATAGGAAAAGCAGCCATCCCGCTAATGACGGGTGGCTGCTTTCCCTTTTATGTCTCAAGTTCGCTTTCGGGGCTTACTCTTTCCCTTCAAAGCTTTTGTTGTACTGCTCCATGGCGCGTGCGCTCATGCCCATCGATGAGAAGCCGCCGTCATGGAAGAGGTTCTGCATGGTGATCTTCTTCGTCAGGTCAGAGAACATCGTCACGACGAAGTTGGCGCACTCGTCGGCCGTCGCGTTTCCAAGTGGGCTCATGCGGTCCGAGAAGTCCATCAGTCCGCCGAAGCCCTGGATGCCAGATCCGGCCGTCGTCGCCGTCGGAGACTGCGACACCGTGTTGATGCGGACGTGGCGCTCGTGACCATATATGTAGCCAAAGCTCCTGCCTATGCTCTCCAACAGGGCCTTAGCGTCTGCCATGTCGTTATAGCCGTCAAACGTGCGCTGGGCGGCAACGTATGAGAGGGCGACTACCGAGCCCCACTCGCTTATCGCATCCATCTGATAGGCCACCTGCAGCATCTTGTGGAACGAGATGGCCGAGATGTCAAGCGTCTTGCCCAGAAAGTTATAGTCAAGGTTGGTGTATTCGCGCTTCTTGCGGACGTTGAGGCTCATGCCTATTGAGTGGAGGACGAAGTCTATCTTGCCGCCAAGAATCTCCTGAGACTTCTCGAAGACGTTCTTCAAGTCGTCTACGCTCGTCGCGTCGGCGGGTATCAGCTCGGCGCCAGTCCTCTTGCTCAACTCTATGACCTCACCCATGCGGCAGGCGGCTGGGGTGTTCGATAGGGTGAAGATGGCACCCTGCTCCTTAGCCTTCTCGGCAACCTTCCAGGCTATCGACTTGTCGTTCAGTGCGCCGAAGATTATACCGCGCTTGCGTTCCAGTAAGTTCTGTAACATTACGTGTGTCTTTGGTTTAGTTTCCCAAAACTGTTTTTGGACTGCGCCAAAGTTACGACGTTTTGCTATCTGCATATTGCAAAATGTGTTAACAATAAATAAGTCTACGCCTTTTTTGTCTGTTTTGTCCTAATTTTGATCGAGTTCAATTCCTGTTTTGTCTCATCACTTATTATATATGAGCGTTTTCTACCGTTTGCTCTCGCTCCTTGTCGCAATTATGTCCGTCTGCCACGCGTCTTTCGCGCAGATGGTTCAGCCCGCGCACTTTAAGACGTCTTTCCGTCAGGTCGCGCCGTCACGAGCCGAGATCGTTTTTTCCGCCACCATTGACGATGGATGGCATGTCTATTCCACAAGCCTGGGAGACGATGGGCCTATCTCCGCCTCCGTCATCGTGAACCAGCTGCAGGGTGTCGAACTTGACGGCCCTCTGCTGCCCCAAGGAGGCGAGATCAAGAAGTTCGACAATATGTTCGGCATGGAGCTGCGCTATTTCGAGGGCAAAGCAACTTTCGTTCAGCCTGTACGATTCGTAGCGGCCGATTATTCTATCGATGTCAGCCTTGAATACGGGGCTTGCAATGACCAGAATTGCACCCCTCCCTCTACCGTCGATTTCAAGACGTCCGGCCATTGCGACGCGCCATTGTCACAAGACGACGTCGCCGATTCTGCTCAGCAGACGCCGCCGCCCGCTCCCGCACGCGTCAAACCCGACGTGCCCGACTCGGCAACTCTTTCGGCCACATGGAGCCCCGTCGTCGACAAGCTTAAGGCTCATGCCGACGCGCTCTCCGCTTCCGCCGACATGCCGCTTTGGAAGATTCTCCTCGAGGGTCTGCTCGGCGGCCTGCTGGCCATTTTCACGCCTTGCGTCTGGCCCATCATCCCGCTAACGGTAAGTTTCTTCCTCAAGCGCAACAAGCAGAGGGGCAAGGCCGTCCGCGAGGCGCTGACTTATGGCGCCGCCATTGTTGTAATATATGTCGCCCTCGGTCTCGTCGTCACTGGCTTGTGGGGGGCTAATAGGCTCAACGATTTGGCGACCAACGCGTTGTTCAATATCTTCTTCTGCCTCCTGCTCGTCGTTTTTGCCGCTTCTTTCCTCGGCGCGTTCGAGATTACGCTGCCCTCCTCGTGGACCGATAAGGTCGAGAGCCGAAAGAGCCGCGCGTCAGGCCTGGCCGCCATTTTCCTTATGGCGTTCACTCTCGCGCTCGTCTCGTTCTCCTGCACCGGACCTATAATCGGCTTCCTGCTTGTCGCGGTCTCCACTCAGGGCTCCATCCTTGCTCCCGCTGTGGGCATGCTCGGCTTCGCCCTCGCGCTTGCCGTCCCGTTCACTCTTTTCGCCCTCTTCCCAAGCCTCTTGCAGAGGGCGCCACGCTCTGGCGGGTGGATGAATGTCATCAAGGTAACCCTCGGCTTCGTTGAGCTCGCTTTCGCCCTCAAGTTCCTCTCCGTGGCCGACATGGCTTATGGGTGGAGGATCTTGGATCGCGAGGTCTTCATTGCCCTCTGGGTGGTTATTTTTGGCCTGCTTGGCGCTTACCACCTTGGCTGGTTGCGCTTCAAGGCCGATTCGCCCGACCGTGCCGTGGGCGTGGGCAGTTTCTTTGCCGGTGCGGTCTCTGTGGCTTTCGCTGTCTACTTGTTGCCCGGATTGTGGGGCGCACCGCTTAAGGCGGTCAGCGCTTTTCTCCCGCCGTCCAGCACACAAGATTTCCGTCTTGGCCAGAGGAGCTTCGAGCCTCAATACACCGACTACGATGCCGCCATCGAGGCCGCTAAGTCGTCGGGCAAAGCCGTCCTGGTCGATTTCACTGGCTTCGGTTGCGTCAACTGCCGAAAGATGGAGGCGGCCGTCCTCTCCGATCCGCGCGTCTCTTCACTTATCGACAAGTGTTTCGTCTCGGTCTCCCTTTTTGTCGACGACAAGACCCCGCTCCCCGAGCCCATGGTCGTGGACGATAACGGGGGCAAGCGCACTCTCCGAACCGTGGGCGATAAGTGGAGCTTTCTCCAGGCGCACAAGTTCGGAGCCAACACGCAGCCGTTCTATGTCGTAGTCGACTCCTTAGGCAACCCGCTCTCGCCCTCCAGGTCTTATGACGAGGATGTGGACGCTTTCGCCGATTTTCTTAACGGCGCGTCAAGATAGCGCGCCTCATGACTTCTTTTTGGGGCGGCACTGATCTTCCTTTTCGGGGGGGCGGTGCCGCCCCTCCTTTCTGTACTCTCTGTTCGCTCGTCTCCTGAGGGGCGCTAATTGTTGAATTGGGACGTTTTTTTCACTAACTTTGAAACCCTATAGGCTAATATGAAGAAGCTGCATATGTTTGTCCTCGGCAATTACGCCGGGCCGCTCGCGATGACGTTTTTCATCTCTCTCTTCATCCTTGTCATGCAAGGGTTGTGGAGGTATGTTGACGATATTGTGGGCAAAGGGCTGGAGGTCAGCGTCATGGCCGAACTGCTTTTCTACGTCGCTCTTCAGGTTGTGCCTATGGCTCTCCCCCTCGCCATCCTACTCGCCTCGCTAATGACGTTTGGCAACCTTGGCGAGAATTATGAGCTCACAGCCATGAAGGCCAGCGGAATCTCGCTCTTCCGTATCATGAAGCCGCTTATCATAGTGACAGGTGTCGTCTCCGTCATGGCCTTCTGGTTCTCCAACAACATCTTGCCCGTAGCCAATCTCAAGTTCTATACGCTCCTCTACAGCGTTCGCCAGCAGCGACCCGAGCTCGAGCTCAAAGAGCGCGTCTACTATGACGGCATCGACGGCTTCCGTATCAAGATCGGCCACAAGGATCGAAAGACCGGAATGCTCTATGACCTTATTATTCACGACCATCGCGACCGCATCAACAGAAACATCAATGTCACTATGGCCGACTCCGGCAAGATGGATATCGACAACAAGGCCGGCATGATCAGGCTCGTCCTCTACAGCGGCGTCACCTATGACGAGAAGGTGACAATGGGAAACAAG
Source organism: Bacteroidales bacterium (assembly GCA_004552385.1). Classification (GTDB taxonomy): domain Bacteria; phylum Bacteroidota; class Bacteroidia; order Bacteroidales; family Marinilabiliaceae; genus W3P20-009. The sequence goes on from SFOL01000037.1 coordinate 11,424, forward strand.
AGGATGACTGACAGGGATAGGCAGCTCTACCGCCATGATGCCTTCTCACAAGAGGTCTTCCAAATCAAGGTCGACGGCCTGGACTTCTCCAGGACCAGCGAGGATGTCTTTAAGACCAACGACAGGATGAAGAACCTCGCGCAGCTCAACCAGGACGGCGACTCGATCCGCTTCCGTTGCGACTCGATCACAAACCTCCTTCGGACAGACGTCAAAGGTTTTACGCTCAAAAAGGCCAATTTCCGTTTCAAGAACGACTCTCTCCTCGCTCTTGCTCTCGACACCGCCTGCGTTATTAATGTGGACAGCGTCGCCAAGGCGCTTACCCCGCGCAAGGTGCACACTGCAATGCAGAACGCGCTCCGACTCGCAAAGGGCAACAAGCAACTTGTCGACGAACGGGTCATGAATTTCGAGAACGAGAAGCTCAAGGTCAACAGGCATCTTATGGAGATGCACCGCAAGTTCTCGCTTCCCGTCGCGTGCCTCATCTTTTTCTTTATCGGAGCTCCGCTCGGTGCCATCATACGCAAGGGTGGTCTCGGGACGCCTATCGTCATCTCCATCATCTTCTTCATCTTCTACTACGTCATTGACACTTTCGGGGCCAAGATGGCCAGGGAGGACGTGTGGCCCGTCTGGTGCGGCATGTGGCTCTCAACGGGTGTGCTCGCCGCCATCGGCTCTTTCCTTACATACAAGTCGGCTACCGACTCTGCGCTCTTCCGTTCCGAGGCTTATGGACGAGTGGCTGACAAGATTAAGGACATTATCCGGAAAAGGCGCCTCGCCAAGCTCAAGAAACGACGAGACGAGGGCGACCCCATGGCTTTCTGACGCTCCCGTGTGTCGAGCGCCCGATACTTCATCTTCTGTTTCGAAACTGATTTTGATTTAACCATATACAATGGATATTAATAATCCCGACGCCCGCGAGCGTCTCGATAAGATTGAGGACGCCATCGAGGCGTTCAAGCGTGGCGAGTTCGTAATCGTGGTCGACGATGAGGATCGCGAGAACGAGGGCGATTTCATCACTGCCGCCGAGCTCATCACGCCCGAAAAGGTCAATTTCATGCTCAAAAACGGTCGAGGAGTCCTTTGCGCGCCACTCTCTATCGACCGGTGCGAGCAACTTGAGCTGCCACACATGGTGGCCGATAACACTTCCATCCTCGGAACGCCTTTTACCGTCTCCGTCGACCTCCTCGACGGCTGCACCACGGGTGTCTCAATCCATGACCGCGCCGCCACTATCAAGGCTTTGGCCGACCCGGCGCGACGCCCCACCGATTTCGGCCGACCTGGACACATCAACCCTCTCTATGCGCAGAACAGGGGAGTCATTCGCCGGGCTGGGCATACCGAGGCGGCTATTGATCTCGCTCGGCTCGCCGGTCTGCAGCCTGCCGCCGCGCTCATCGAGATTATGAATGAGGATGGCTCTATGGCACGCCTCCCTCAGTTGAGGCAGATTGCCAAGGAGAACAATATGAGGCTCATTTCCATCAAGGATCTTATCGCCTACCGGCTCAGGACCGAGACTCTCGTCTCGCGCGGCTCCGAGGTGCACCTCCCCACTCAATATGGCGACTTCCGTCTCATCCCGTTTCGACAGCAGAGTAACGGCAAGGAGCACATCGCCCTCATCAAGGGCGAGTGGCAGGCCGATGAGCCCATCCTCGTGAGGGTTCACTCCTCGTGCATGACTGGCGACATCTTCGGCTCCATGCGATGCGAGTGTGGCGAGCAGCTTCATAAGGCTATGCAGACCATCGACAAGGAGGGTAAGGGTGTCATCGTATACCTCAACCAGGAGGGGAGAGGGATTGGCCTTATGGCAAAAATCGAGGCCTACAGGCTTCAGGAGCAAGGACTTGATACTGTCGACGCCAACGTCCACCTTGGCTTCGACCCCGACGAGCGAGACTACGGTGTCGGCGCGTCAATTCTCAAGGAGCTCGGTGTGCACCGCATGAGGCTCATGACAAACAACCCCGTCAAACGCGTCGGACTTGAATCTTACGGTCTCGAAATTGTTGAGAATGTGCCTATTGAGATTCAACCTAATATGTATAACGAGTACTATATGCACACCAAGAAAGTGCGTATGGGGCATAATCTCCACCTCGTGAAATAGGGTGGGGCTCTTTCTGCCAGACTTTTTGTCTCGATGCGCGATTGGCGGTGGCGATTTCAATGTCGCTCCCGCCAATCGCTCTTTTTGACTGTGCTTAACCCTTTCCGCCTCATTCTTTTCTCAACTCGTCAATCCGATATAGGTCAAGCATGCTATCTTTTTTGGGGGATAAAAATATGGCAAGTTCTATGATATGTGTAACTTTGTTCCAATATAATCTTTAATATCTCCAAAAAGTGAAGCGACACTTTATCGCAATTTGTCTGATGGCCATGAGCCTGACGACAGCTACCGCCGGCGGTCTGCTGACTAATACTAATCAGAATGTGGCATTTCTGAGAAACCCGTGTCGCGATGCCTCTATTGGCATTGACGGCGTTTACAGCAACCCCGCAGGCGTGCTTTTCCTCCCGGAGGGATTTCACCTCTCGCTCAACATACAGAGTGCGCACCAGACTCGCACGGTGACGTCTACTTTCGCCGGCTTCGCCTTCGGCAAGGATAATGGCGGCGAGTCGCGTAAGGTTTTCGAGGGTGAGGCGCATGCGCCTGTCGTCCCCTCTGTTCAGGCCGCCTACAACAAGGGCAGGTGGAGCTGGCAAGCCGGCTTCGCTGTCACTGGTGGCGGTGGTAAGTGCGTCTTCGATGACGGTTTAGGCTCGTTCGAGAGCATTGTCAGTCTCCTGCCTATGCTTGGTCCAAGCCTTGGGCTTGACGTCAAGGGCTACGATTACGACAGCTACCTCAAGGGCCGACAGTATTATTTTGGTCTTCAGCTCGGCTCCGCCTATAAGATTACTGACAATCTCTCCCTCTACGCTGGCGTCCGCCTTACATACGGGTCTTGCAATTACCACGGCTACCTGCGCGACATTCAGGTCGATATGGGCAACGGCTATATCGGCGCATCGTCTTTCTTCGCTCAGCTCTACGAAAAGGCTGTCGCCGGATCGGCGCAATGCTCCGAGGCCGCCGCTTTTTACCGTGCCAATGGCGACGAGGCCACCGCACTGCAATATGAGGCTATGGCGCTCAAGCTCAAAGGCCAGGGAGAGGCTGCGGGGGCCATGGCAAAGGCTACGACCGACGTGACCCTCAACTGCGACCAGACGGGCTTCGGTGCTGCCCCCACCATCGGGCTGCACTACAAGCTATGGCATCTCGACTTCGCCGTCAAATATGATTTCCGCATCAAGATGACGCTTAAGAATGTGTCTGCCAATAGTGAGAGCGCGGAGTCTATCTCTTCGCTACGTAAATTCGCCGATGGCAATGAGATCCGCGAGGACAATCCCGCGCTCTTTACGGCAGGCGTGAGCTGGCAGATTATTAAGCCTCTGCGCTTTTCTGTAGGCTATCACCACTTTTTTGATAAAGATGCCAAGCTCTACGCCGATATGCAGAAGAAACTTGACGGCGACACCAATGAGTTCCTCGCTGGTTTGGAGTTCGATGTCTGTAAGCCGCTCATGCTCAGCGTCGGCATTCAGAGCACCAATTATCAGTTCTCCGACGACTATATGAACGATATCAGTTTCAATGTCAGCTCCTACACCGTCGGATGCGGCGCCTGCGTGAGGGTCTCTGACCGTGTGAAGATTAATGTCGCCTATTTCCAGACCAACTATAAGACCTACGACAAGTCTACCTCCGACTACAATAACCTTTCTCTGCTCGTCAATTCTTTCACTTCAAGCCAGGCGGGATCTGCCCTTGCGCAAAGTGGTGCTCTGGCTGGCTCCGATTCTTTCACAAGAACAAACAAGGCTTTCGGTCTTGGAGTGGATCTTTCTTTCTAAGCAAATCAAGTGTGAAAACACATCTCCTCTACTCGTTATTTTCTGAGTAACGACTGATAGCGTATCCCTCAAAGGCTCCCATTCGAGACCATCTATCCTCGGATGGGGGTCTTTTCCGTCTCGTCATATCCTATATGTTTTTGTTTTATTATCTTTTAACAATCCTCTCAACGTCCTGACACTCAGAGCGAACCCGCTTTAGCCCCCGCCCCTCCAGGGGGAATAGTGACGCCCGCCCCTTGCAAAAACAAAAAGTCCCCTTAACTTTGCACCCGCTTTCGGAAACGAAATCGCCGCCCTCCGGGGCGGGCGGTCGAGCCTCCGGGAGCGAAGCACATTGACATGATGGACAGCACCACCGCCTCCCCGCCCTGCGGGGCCGGGGAGGCGGGAGACAAGAAATAGGCGGGGACCCGCCGCGGCGACGCGGCAGGCCCTGAAAGAGAAACAAAACAAAGTCATACAACGAAGAGTTTGATCCTGGCTCAGGATGAACGCTAGCGACAGGCCTAACACATGCAAGTCGAGGGGCAGCGGGGCCTCAGCAA
>SFOL01000004.1 GCA_004552385.1 Bacteroidales bacterium
CGACCTCTATCTTCAGAAGATAAAGGAGCTGGTAGACATGGGCTTCAGCAACTGCATAACCGTCTTGGACAGCATGAACGAGTTTGACAGGCTCACGGCGGTGATGGACGGCAAGCACGTGAACATCGGCATACGCATGGCCATCGAAGAGGAGCCTCAGGCAGCGTATTACACAAGCCGCCTGGGCATAAGGCCGACCGAGATCATCAAGTTCTACAATGAGAAGATCAAGGACAACCCGGCCGTCAGCCTCACCCTGTTCCACTTCTTCGTAGACTCAGGCATCAAAGACAACCTTTACTTCTGGGGCGTCTATCAGAAGGCCATAAGCCTCTACGCCGAGCTGAAAAAGCAGTGCGACACACTTCACATAATCGACCTCGGCGGTGGAATGCCCATCCGCAGCAACCTCGCCTTCGAATACGACTACAAGTACATGGTCAACGAGCTCGTGCGCTCACTCAAAGAGGTTTGCCAGAACGAGGATATCGACGACCCCGACATCGTGACGGAATTCGGCAAATACACCGTCGGCGAGACCGGAGCGGTGATATTCAAAGTGGTCGAGGCCAAGAGGCAGAACGACACCGAGCTGTGGTATCTCATAGACAACAGCCTGATGACCACGATACCGGACAGCTGGGGCATAGCCGAAAAGTTCATACTGCTGCCCATCAACAAGTGGGACAAGCCCTACCAGCGCATTAACATAGGCGGCATCACGTGCGACCACGCCGACTACTACAACACCGAGGACCTCAACCAGCAGGTGTTCATGCCCATCGTGGAGCCGGACGACCCCGAGCCTCTGTACATAGGGTTCTTCCACACAGGCGCATATCAGGACTCCATAAGCGGATATGGCGGCATCAAGCACTGCTTGATTCCGAGCCCGAAGCACGTGGTCATAGACCGCGATGAGAACGGGCAGATAAAGGACTACCTGTTCAACGAAGAGCAGCGGCCGGAGGACATGCTCCGCATATTGGGCTACAACAAATAAGACGACCGGGGCATGGGCGACGTCAAGACACTCCACGGAGCCGCCGGGACATACACGGTGGATGGCAACATGGGACGCGGCACGAAGTTTGGCGGCGTCATGACCGGAAGAGACTCTGAGGGGCGGCGAGTCACCATAAAAGCCCTGGACCGTAGCCGTGAGGGGCTGAGCGAGGTCATAGACCGCGTGCGCGGCATGGACAGAAGGGACGTGGCGCACGTGACGGACTTCTTCACGGGAGACGACGGGCGGGACTACGTGGTGCGCGAGATGGTTGAGGGGACCGACCTCAAGAGCATATACGCCGACAAAAAGATATATGGCAAGATTGACGAGAACAACTTCGTAAAGATGGGTTGCGCAGTCCTGAAGGCCCTGGAGGCTGTGCACTCGGCGGGAGTAATCCACAGAGACATAAAGCCATCCAACATAATCTTGCGACACGAAGCAGGCGCCGACGTGACGAAGTGCGACTTTGCGGACATCGCCCTGATAGACTTCGAGCAGGGTCAACCCCACCCCGCTACGTCGTCGCAGCGGACGCAGTTCGCCTTGATATACTCGCCGCCTGAAATGCTGCTGAAGCACAACGAGCTGGTGGGGCCGCAGGCTGATCTCTTCGCTCTCGGGATAACGATTTTCCACCTCGTGATGGGCAAAACCCCTTATACCGACTGCAACCCCGAAGTCTTGATAAACCTGCAGCTGACCTACCCGGTTAAGCAACCCGCACGCATGACAGACGAGCTGTTCGCCGTCTTGAGCCGCGCCACATACAAAGCATCATTCCGACTGCCTCCGCGCCGGCTAAGCTCCGAGGAGATTGAAGAGACCCTCAGAAAAGGCGTGAACGGGCGATACGCCTCGGCCGCCGAGATGCTCAAAGAGCTCGAGGCGGTGGGGCGTGCTCTGAAACCCGCCAACTGGTGGCAGCGGACATTCGGAGATTAAGGCGCAGGCAAGAAAGAGATTCAGAAAATGAGACAATACCTTGACCTCGCAAAGAGGATATTGACCGAGGGCAACAAGCGCGGAGACCGAACCGGCACGGGAACGATGAGCGTTTTCGGACATCAGATGACGTTCGACCTGTCAGACGGTTTCCCTCTGCTGACCACGAAAAAGCTCCATACGAAATCAATAATATACGAGTTGCTGTGGTTCCTGCGTGGAGACACGAACGTGCACTACCTGCAGGAGAACGGCGTGAGGATATGGAACGAGTGGGCCGACGAGAACGGCGACCTCGGCCCCGTCTACGGCCATCAATGGCGGTCGTGGCCCACGCCCGACGGCGGAGCCATCGACCAGATAACGAACGTGGTGGAGATGATAAAGAGCAACCCGGAGAGCCGCCGCCTGATAGTATCGGCATGGAATGTGGCCGACATTGACCAAATGAAGCTTCCGCCATGCCACACGATGTTCCAATTCTACGTGGCTGACGGCAAACTGAGCTGCCAACTGTACCAACGCTCGGGCGACGTGTTTCTGGGCGTGCCGTTCAACATAGCGTCATACGCGCTGCTGACAATGATGGTGGCGCAGGTGTGCGGGCTTAAGCCGGGCAAGTTCGTCCATACGCTCGGAGATGCGCACATATACCTCAACCACATAGAACAGATAAAACTGCAGCTGACCCGCGAGCCATACCCGTTGCCCACAATGAGGATCAACCCCGACGTGAAAGACATATTCGGCTTCAAATATGAGGACTTTGAGCTGGAGGACTACCAGTGCTGGCCCCATATAAAGGGCGAAGTGGCAGTGTAAGGCGGCAACTGGAAAACAGGGTTATAAGAGAGGCAAAAACAAGCAAACAAGATGAAGACGAAAATAGGAGACACCGTACGCTTCCTGAACCAGGAGGGCGGCGGTAAAGTGGCAAGGATAGACGGCCACACAGTCTACGTAGAAGACGAGGACGGATTCCAGATACCAGTGTTAGACAGCGGCATAGTGGTCATAGACGATGCCGAAGTCAAGATGCAAGGCGACGCGTACAGCAGGTCGGCCAGGAACGCCCAAAAGTCCGGCAACCAGGCGGCCCATAGGCAGACCAAAAGCAGCCTGCCCGAGGGCAGCAGCTGGCGCGAGAGGATAAAGGCGGACGAGGAGGAAGAGGACGACGAGGAGGAGACCGAGGTAATCCTGCCCGCCACGAGGCCAGCTTCGGCGCAGAAAAAAGACGAGACCCCGAAAGCGCCCAAATACACATTTGACGCCGACGCGACCGACGACAACGACCCGCACTTCTACGTAGCCCTGACCCGCACCGACGGCGGAAACACGGGCACACTGGACATCCACGTAGTCAACGACTCGAACTACTTCAGCAGCTACGCCATAATGCGCACCGACGGCAAAGGGCAGTCAACACTCATGGCCGCCTCGACCATAGAGCCGAACTATGCAGGTCGACGGGCAGACGTGGACAGTGCAGCTCATCATGTACAAGAAGATACGCAGCTTCGCGCCGCAGCCGGTCTACAACGTCGAAATAAAGCCCAAGGGCGTCAAAATGTTACGAGACGGCAGCTTCACGGACAACGACTTCTTCGACTGCAAGGCCCTCCTCATGCCCGTGATAAAAGACGAGTTCGCCGTAAAGCTTGAGCAGCTCACAGACAAGGAGATAGCCAAGGGTTCAAACAGCGGGAGGCATGTCGAGCCGGTAAAGGTGTCAAAGCCCAGCCGCTCAACGGACTTGATGGAGGTGGATCTGCACATAGACAGCCTGCTGTCCGACACGCGCGGGCTGGACAACAAGGACATGCTTGAGGTTCAGATGAAGCACGTCCGCACCATAATGGAGCAAAATTGCCGTACGCAGGGTCTGCGCATAGTCTTCATCCACGGAGTGGGCGCAGGCGTGCTGAAAGGCGAGTTGCGCAGATTCCTTGAGCGCAAATACCCGAAATGCCCATATCAGGACGCCTCGTTCCGCGAATATGGCTTTGGAGCCACAATGGTCACCATAGGTTAGAGAGTAAAAAAGGGATAAGTAAGCCGCCCCGCCTGAAGACAGAACGCATCTTCGGCGGGGCGGATTTATATTGCAATGACGGGGCGTATGGCTTGAACGAATAAAAAAAACTCGCACGGCGACGACACCATGCGAGCGAGAAAAATGGGGGGAGAGGGCCTACCTCATGTCCACATACTTGATCTCATCCTTGTCTGAGTACATGAGATTCTCACCACCCATACCCCAGATGAAGGTGTAGTTCTTTGTACCTGCCGCGGCGTGGATGCTCCACTCGGGCGAAGTTATGGCCTGCTCATTGTGGAGCCATACGAGACGCTCCTGCTGAGGCTCGCCCATGAGGTGGCAGATGGCGTGTCCCTCGGGGAGATCGAAATAGAAATAAGCCTCCATGCGGCGCGTGTGAGTGTGGGCGGGCATAGTGTTCCAAACGCTGCCAGGCATGAGCTCAGTCATGCCCATCTGGAGCTGATTGGTGCCACCGTCTTTAACCTGCTCGAGCACCTTCTTGGTAATCATGTGGTTGCAGTAGCGGTCGTTGCTATCCTCGGGCTTACCGTAGTGGTCGGTGATGCCGAGGGTGAACTTCTTCTTGTTCTTCTCGAACTTCTTCTTGTCGAGGGTTATGACCTGCGTGACGAACTGCTTATAGGCGGGCGCCGAGTTGATGTAGAACTTGGCCGGCTTGGTTGCATCTTTGCTCTTGAAAATCACATCTTTGTGTCCGCAACCGACATATATGGCGTCTTTGTGGTCGAGATCGTAGTCGACACCGTCAACCGAGACGACGCCGTCGCCGCCCACATTAATGACGCCAAGCTCGCGCCTCTCAAGGAAATAGGTTATCTCGGGACCGAGCTCACGGAATGTCTCGAGCTTAAGGGCCTTTGATACAGGCATTGCTCCACCATAGATAAGTCGGTCATAAAGGGTATAAGTGAGGTTGATCTCGTCAGGAGACATGACCTTTTCCATCATAAAACGCTCACGGAGCTTCTCTGTGTCGTAGTGTTTGACGTCGTCAGGGTGGCAAGCCGTCTGAACTTTGCAGTTCTGCTGTGCAAAAACAGAGACCGACAGGGCGGCAAAAGCTGCCAGGGTTAGAATACTCTTCATTTTTGGTATACTTTATGAGTTGTCACAATATTCAAATAATCGAGCGCATGTCACTTGCCACTCTTTATGCGGCACCTGTTCCACACGATCATGGCCAGAGCGGCGGCTGAAAGCGATACGACGCCGGCCACAGAGCCGAGGAAGCGCATGGCGGCGTAGATTGCCGTGGCGAGAGGAGACGAGCAGAAGTCAAGCGAACCGGCGAGAAAACCATCGGGCACGGCCACAGCCTTGTCTTGCGTATTGGCATATACGTCAGACGCAGCCATTGAGAAGTCGGGAGCCATGAGCGTCACGAAGTAGAGGCCGAGCACCATTACGACAAGGCCGACGATGAAACTGCGCAAGACATTGCCCCGAGTGAAAGGCAGCACCATGACGAAGACATAGAACATCCCCGCAAGACTGGCAAGCGGAAGGAACTGATTGCCAGGGAGCGCCACAGCGAGCACAAGGGTCACCGGGATGAGCAGGAGGCTGACGACAAGAGTTGTCGGGTGGCCTATGACGAGAGCGGGGCTCATGCCAATGTAAAGCTCCTTGTCCGCGCCGAACTTCTTAGCCACGAGAGCGCGGGTGGCTTCGGAGATGGGCTTGAGGCCCTCAATGAAAAGGCTCGTGATACGCGGTATGAGTTCCATGACGGCACCCATCTTTATGCCGAGGCCGAGTGTCGACGGGATGTTATCGACAAGTTCGGCGGAGTCTTTGCAAGCGAGGCATCCGATAATAATGCCGATGATGACGCCAAGGAAGAGCGGCTCGCCAAAGAGCCCGAACTTCTTCTTCATGCCCTCGGAGTCGATATTAACCTTGTTAATTCCCGGCACATAGTCGAGCCCCTTGTTGACAGCCAACGCGAAAGGCATGAAGCCTTGGCAGAAAGGCTGAGGGATACTGATGCCCTCCATTCCGGGATAGAAATGCTGAAACTTCTTGGCGGTCATGTCGGCAAGGACGAGGGTTACAACATAGCAAACGATTGCTGCAAAAAAACCGAGCCCGACGCTGCCAGTCATGAAGTAGACCACGGCGCCAATAAAAGCGAAATGCCAATAGTTCCACAGGTCAATATTCACAGTGCGAGTGCACCCCAGGAGGAGGAGAAGCAAGTTGACACCAAGACAGACGGGGATGATAAACGAACCGACAAGCGTATTGTAAGCTACAGACGCCGCTGCGGGCCACCCCATGTCAAACACCTGCAACTCAAGCCCGTAAATATCAGTCACCTTTGCAAGCGCCGGACCGAGACTGCTCGTGAGCAACGCCGTGACGATGCTAAGGCCTACAAAACCGACACCGACATAAAGACCGCTCTTAAGAGCCTTTGAAAAATTGATGCCTATACAAACACCGAGGATTGTGAAGATCACAGGCATCATGACGGCAGCGCCGAGACCTATGATATAGGAGAAAAAACTTTCCATGGGAGAAGTGTGGTATAAGATGATGAGTGCGCAAATTTAACAATTTTTCTTATACAAACGTATGCACAAGGAATTAAAATTACGTAGTTAAAACGGAGAAGGGAATAGAATCGATGGACTAAGTGGCGAAAAGAGCGACGGGGTGTTAACACAAAACGTCGAGTGGCTAAATAAATAGCTATGGCAAATGCCGATTTCTCGTTTTGATTTTATAGTTTTGCAAGTGAACTTGTAAAATACTACTCAGAGTAAACATAAAATATGGCAACTACTGCAGATTTCCGCAACGGCATGTGCATCGAGTACAACAACCAGTTGTACTTCATCGTTGAGTTCCTCCACGTCAAGCCTGGCAAAGGCCCGGCTTTCGTCCGCACCAAGCTCAAGAACGTCAAGACCGGCAAGGTCATCGACAACACGTTCAACTCGGGCGTCAAGGTGAACGAGGCGCGCGTGGAGCACCGTCAGTACCAGTACACCTACAAGGACACCACTGGCTACCACCTGATGAACACAGAGACCTATGAGGAGATCATCCTCGACGAGACCCAGATTCCCAACGCCGACCTTATGAAGGAGGGCGAGAACATCCAGGTCCTCGTCCATGCTGAGACCGAGACGGTCCTGACCGCCGAGCTTCCCGTCAACATGGTGTTCGAAATCACCTACACCGAGCCGGGTGTCCGCGGCGACACGTCTTCAACGACCTCTCTGAAGCCTGCCACCATTGAGACCGGCGCAACCATCATGGTTCCCCTCTTCGTCAGCACAGGCGACAAGATCAAGGTTGACACGCGCGACCGTTCATACGTAGAGCGCGTGAAGTAATCACGGCGAGGCTTCGCAGGAGGCTCCCGCCTCAATATTTGGAAGAACAAACATAAAGGCCGCGGGGCAAGTGTTAAGACACGACCCCGCGGCCTTTTGGATTGTGCACAGTCAGAACAGCGAAACCACACAGGGTAAGATGGCAAACGAGAGGAACGTAGTGCGCCTCTACAAGGAGAAGATCAACCTTCTCCTTGACGTCACTCAGACAATAAACGAAGACAGCACAGTAGAGGAGCTGATGCAGGAGTTTGAGATCCTGCTGAAAGAGGACTTGCAAGTGGGCAAGATCCTCGTCTTCACGTTGGCCGACGACACGTGGAAATGCATATTGCAGTGCAACGTCAGCGACGCCCAGCGGGAGGCGATTGACATAGAGCGCGACCTAAAGAAGATCACGGCCATCCAGAGCCTGGGCATGGACGAGACGAGCTCGATAAGGGGTTTCGACGCCGTAATCCCGCTCAGGCACAAGTACCATATCATGGGCTACGTCCTGATAGGCGACGGCATCCTTGGAGACGGGGTGAGCCCGACGTTGCGCAACCTGAAGTTCATACAGGCGCTCTCGAACCTCATAATTGTCGCCATCGAGAACAAGAAGATGCAGACCAAGCTCATAAAGCAGGAGTCTCTAAGGCAAGAGCTAACCCTGGCTTCGCGCATACAGTCCGGTCTCATCCCGCCCGAAAGCATGCTGCTTCAGACAGGCCACACGCGCGCCAGGTCTTACTACCACCCTCACGACCAGGTGGGCGGAGACTACTTCGACATAATGCAACTGTCGAAGCGGATGGTGGGCTTCTGCATTGCGGACGTGAGCGGCAAGGGTGTGGCCGCCGCCCTGCTGATGAGCAACTTCCAGGCCATGGTCCGCGCACTGTTCACCGCCAAGGTGAGCCTTAAGGAGCTGGTGAAAGAGCTTAACAGGCGCGTCTGCCAAAACACCAAGGGCGAGAAGTTCATAACCCTCTTCGTTGGGCGATACGACAACATGACGGGCCACCTGACTTACGTCAACGCCGGCCACCTGCCACCACTCCTCTACAAGCGCGGCCACGTGATGGAGCTCGTCAGCGGCTCGATAGGCCTTGGCATGCTCGACGAGCTGCCGGGCATCGACGAGGGCGACACGAGAGTGCGTAAAGGCGACCTTCTGGTGTCGTATACCGATGGCCTGGTGGAGATTGAGGATACCACAGGCGTGGGCAGCAACGCCGAGAAGCTGATGTCCATCATGAAAAAGGGCATGGGCATAGACCGGACGATGGACGAGATATGCGCCCTGGCAGAAGACACGATAAGCAAAGGCAAGGCGTTCGACGACACGTCGGTAATGGCCATAGAGTTCACCAGAGACAGGGTTCTACCCTTCTGACTTCAAAAATTGGAGACAAAAAAACTGAGAGATGACAATAAAGAAACATATCCCGAACACGATAACCTCAATGAACCTGCTTTGCGGCGTCATGGCCACAGCCTGCGCGTTTGGCGGGCAGTTGAGTCTGGCAGCCATACTGATTGTGGCGGGGGCTGTCTTCGACTTCTTCGACGGATTCGTGGCAAGGGCTCTCGGAGTAAGCGGACCTATGGGCAAGGAGTTGGACTCGCTGGCCGACAACATATCGTTCGGACTTGCACCCGCGGCCATTTACTCCACATACATCAAATGGTATCTGACGGGCGACTACGAGACCCCGCTGTCAAGCATGACGGCGAGCGAGATAACCCTCGCCGCCGCCCCGCTAATCATGGGTGTGTTCGCCGGGCTGAGATTGGCCAAGTTCAACATTGACACACGCCAGACAGAGAGCTTCCTCGGGCTGACGACAACAGCAACCGGTCTATTCACGGCCTCGCTGATATGGATGCTCCCAGGCAACGAGGACTTCTTCCGCGCATACATGACACCGACTGTGACCATCGTCATGGTGGCGGTGTTCTGCGGACTGCTGGTTAGCGAGATCCCGATGTTCTCGCTCAAGGTAAAGCACTGGACTTGGAGCGGCAACGAGCTGAAAGTCATACTCTTGACGGTCGGATTATTATCGATCATCATATTGGGCTTGGGCGGCATAGCATTCACCATAGCCCTTTACACCATTTTCTCCATAGTCAAGGCCATCATAGTCAAGGGCAAGAAGGGCGGCGACGCATAAGAACGCAAAAGTGCAATGACAGCGCATGTAAAGAGGATCATCATAACAGGAGCGGCCATGGCGGTTATCATGGCCGCGGCGGCCGCGACGGTATGGATAGGCTTGAACAGGCGCTACAAAGCGCCGTCTCCCATGCGTTGCCTGCCTGACCAGACAGCCTTCGTGGCAAGACTGGGCGACCGCTCCACTCTGGCCGAGGTGACAAGCGGCGTGATGGGCGACGAGCTGACCGACATGCTGGGAGGGAACGAAACCCGCCTCCTGTCGGCACGCATAGACTCGCTTTTCGGCCCCGACGTGATAAGCGACCCCGCCCTCTCGGAACGAGACCTTTACATATCATTCTCGCTGAGAGACGACGGAGAGCCGAGCCAGATGGCAGCGTCATTCTGCCTAAACAACAGGATGGAGTGGCACAAGGCGATGAGCGCGCTGCGCGACCGCGAAGGAGTTACCGTGTCAGACACCTCGTTTCACGGCCACGGACTTTTCTTGTTGAAGCAGAAAGGATTTAGCACACCGCTATATATGGCCGCTGGCGGAGGCTGCCTGTTCGCCGCGACGGAACCGGAACTGCTTATGTCATTCGGCAAGGACAGCGTGACACCGATGTGCGACAACCTGCTTTTCGCTCAAATAGAGCGCACAATATCATATTCGGCCCCCGCGTCGGTGTTCATAAACGGAGGTCGGATGAGGGCGGCGGGCAAGAAGGGCAACATACTGGCATGCGCTTTCGCCACCATGATAAGGCAGGAGGGGGCAGGGAGCGACTGGATGGCGTTCGACCTGGGCGTTAGTGAAGAAGGGCTCTCGGCCGATGGCTTCGCGGTGGCTCAAAAGCCGTCTCTGGCCATGCTGACGTCAAAAGAGAACACATCGGCACTCGGCCTTGCACGCCGAATCCCCAAGGGTGTCAGCTATTTCCACCGAATCGGCGCAGGCCGAAGGGGCATATCGTCACCTTCCTTTTCGGACTACTTGGCGCAAGACACGACAGGCGCCAGATACCGCGCATCGCAGAGCGAAAGCTACGCCCAGACAGGCATGGACGTCGAGGCGCTTCTCTCACAGGTGTTCGATGCGGAGCTCGCATTGTGCACCTATGGGCAGAAGCAAGACTCAACGGGTGCGAGGCCCGGCTCTTTCCTTATTGTGGACACGCGTGGCGGGACAAAGGCGCACGCTGTTATTACCCAGGCCCTGACCGCAATGCACGGAGGCGCCTCACCAATGGTTATAGGCGAGATTCAGCCTGGCGCTGGCGCAGTCCCAGACGGTGTGGTGGCCAGGCGCGCCGACGCGGAGCAAGTGTCGGCCATCTCAGTCCCCGTGTATGGCGGGTTCGACAAATGTGACAACACGTTCTTCCTGAAGCCCTTGTTCGGAAAGGACATTCCCGGCCGCCTATTCTTCAGATATGGAGACGCCATCGTCTTCGCTAATGACATGGCCACCCTGCGCCGCGTGCTGATAGACTACGTGACGGGCAACACCATGGAGGGCGACCACAAGTTTGAGTCTCTGATGAGACACTTCGGCAACGACTGCTCGATGTTCACGTACGTCACCAGCCCCAAAGGCAGTGGCACGGCACGCAAAGGGTCAGGCGCGGCTTTCGACGTGGCATGCCACCAGATGACCCGAACAGGCAACCTGCCTTACATCAGCGTCTTCGCGCATGCCCGAAACACCGATGCGGAGCAGAGCGTCGACGTGATAGAGACCGCATGGCGCACCCGCGTAGATTCTGTCAAAAACGGCAAAATATGGGCGGTGACGAACCACTACACTAAGCTCACAGAATGCCTGACGCAAGATGCCGACGACAAGTTGTGCCTGATAGGAGCCGACGGGATGTTGCTATGGCGCCGCCCCGTAGACGGCAACGTGGTGGGCGAGGTAAGCCAAATAGACTATTACGGCAACGGCAAACTGCAATATCTGCTCACGACCGACAGATACCTTTACATAATAGACCGGCTGGGCAACGACGTGGGTCCATTCCCAGTGCGCCTGCCATCGACGGCCGAAAGCGGAGCGTCTCACGCCCAATATTCCGACGGAAGCCCGATGCGCATCTTCGTAGGCTGCGAGAGCGGGCCCGTCCTCTTCGGACCCGACGGGCAAAGGGTCGAAGGCTGGAAAGCGAGCAAACCTGAGGGCGCGATGCAAGACGCGCCGCGCCACATGGTGTGCGCAGGCAAAGACTACATTGTCTACCACGACAAATACGCATATTACTACGCAGACCGGCGCGGAAACAGAAGGCTCGGCACACCGCCGCTGGAGCCAAGCACACACGGCCAAATGACGATTAGCTCAAACGGCTGCTACTTCGTGACGGCGACGTCTGACGGCAACATAGCCGCCATAGACGGCGACAAAGGCACGCTGACAACCTTGAGGCTCGACAGCGTCGGCGGCGAGCTGGCCGCAATGCCGATCTCGGCCGACAGATACTTGGTCATAGGCACCAAGAACGCATACATAGCAGACATAAGCGGCAATGAGCCAAAGACCGTCACGCATTGGCGCACCGGGCTTGAAAGCTTGAGCCATGTGGACAACAAGAACGGGCTCATCATAGTCCTCGATGGCAAGGCGGGCATTGCACACGTATACTCGTCGGTCGACGGCGGCGAGATTTCAGCCTCGCCGTTCAAAGCGAGGGGCAGCGTGGCCCTGGGCAACGGGCGCGACGGCATCGTGGCATTCACCCTCGGAGACGCGGGAGAGATTATCCAAGTGAACCTGACAAAAGGAAGAGCGGAGTAAAGACATAAGCGCAACAGACTACAGACAACATAGATGGCAGAGACTCAAAACGAACTCATTTTAATAAACCTGCAAGGGCCCGACAAGCCCGGCCAGACAGCCAAGATAACCGGGGTTCTCGAGAACCACAAAGTGGACATCCTGGATATTGGTCAAGCCGTGATACACAACGACTTGAGCCTCGGTATGCTCATAAGCATATCAGACAAGACTGAAGATTCGTCATCTCTGCTGAAGGATCTGCTCTTCACGGCCTACGAGGTCGGTTTGCAGATAAAGTTCCGCCCGATATCACACGCCGATTATGAGGATTGGGTGAGGCAGCAGGGCAAGAGCCGCAACATAATAACCTTAATGGCGCGCAAGCTGGAGGGGCGGCACGTGGCCGAGGTGACCAGGCTAATAAAGGAACAGGGGCTTAACATAGACAAGATATCGCGCCTCACGGGCAGACGATCTCTCAAAGACACCGACGGCGGACACGTGATGAGCGTCGTCGAATTCTCAGTAAGGGGAGTCCCGGCCGATGAGGAGCGGCTGAAACTGGACTTCATAGAGGTGTCGAAAAAGTGCGACGTGGACATAGCGTTCCAAGCCGACAACATTTTCCGCCGCAATCGCCGCCTCGTCTGCTTCGACATGGACTCGACCCTAATTCAGACTGAAGTGATAGACGAGCTGGCGCGTCGTGCGGGCGTGTATGACGAAGTGGCGGCGATCACCGCGTCGGCCATGCGCGGCGAGATAGATTTCCGAGAGAGCTTCAAGAGGCGCATAGGGCTCCTGAAGGGGCTTGACGTCTCCGTCATGAAAGACATTGCGGAGAACCTGCCTCTGACCGAAGGCGCCGAAAGACTATTCAAGACTCTGAAAAAGAGCGGCTACAAGACTGCCATCCTATCGGGCGGATTCACATATTTCGGCAATTACCTGAAGCAAAAGCTTGGCATAGACTACGTTTTCGCAAATGAGTTGGAAGTGAAGGACGACAGGCTTACAGGTCGCCACGTGGGCGACATAGTCGACGGGGCTAAGAAGGCTGAGCTGCTGAAACTCTTAGCCTTCAAGGAAGACATACACCTGGAGCAATGCATAGCCGTGGGCGACGGTGCTAACGACCTGCCGATGATCCAAGAGGCGGGGCTTGGCATCGCTTTCCATGCGAAGCCCAAGGTGAAAGCTACGGCCCAGCACTCAATATCGCAAAACGGCCTTGACACGATACTCTATCTTATAGGCTTCAGAGACAGGGAGATAAACGCCGACTAAGGCAAAAAAACGATACCTCCGGGCTATGGAGGGGCAGGACATATCCGAGCCGCCCGTAAAGCATCGCGTTTGCTTTACGGGCGGCTCGGATAATTCATACTTCAGGCCATCTCTATATGTCTCACAATCAAACCGCCATCAAAGAACAGACTTGCCGTGCCTGCGAACTTATCGGGGTTCTCTGTGGTAAAGAACTGCGCCGAGCCGCCGCGCGGCAGAGACATCTCAAGCTCAGTGTGGCGCGCCAGATAGTCGCTAAGGCTGCGCGCCACGATGTCGCCCTGCGTAAGTAGCCTAATCCCGCCCGGCAAAGCCTCGGATATCTTAGGCGCAAGGAGCGGATAGTGAGTGCAGGCCAGCATGACGGTGTCAATGTCGGGATCTTGCGCCAAGAGCTCACCGGTGTACTTCCTTACGAAGTAATCAGCCCCGGGCTTGTTATACTCGGCATTCTCAACGAGCGGCACCCATAGAGGGCACGCCTGCTGGCTGACCTTCACGCCCGGCCAAAACTTGCTCATCTCGATGACGTAGGATTGCGAGGAGACGGTGCCCGCAGTCGCCATGATGCCTACATGGCCGGACGGCGTCAGCGAGCCAAGAGCCTCGACCGAAGGGCGTATGATGCCGAGCACTCGCTTACGCCCTGTGGGGTCAAGACGAGGCAGGTCAACCTGCTGAATGGTACGCAAAGCCTTGGCCGACGCCGTGTTGCAGGCCAATATGACAAGCTCGGCACCGAGACCGAAGAGCGTCTTTACAGCCTCGAGCGTAAAACGATAGACGACATCGAACGAGCGCGTGCCGTAGGGCGTGCGGGCGTTGTCGCCAAGATAGATGTAATCGTATTGCGGCAAAAGATGCCTGACGGAGCTGAAAATAGTGAGTCCGCCGTAGCCTGAGTCAAAAAGGGCTATCATTTGTCAGGGACCTGTGGCGGGAAAATGCCGGACTTGGAGACGACGACAGTGTTGCCCATAGGGGTCTTTTTCGCGACAGGCTTTGACAGGGCGCGACATATGAAAATGTGCGTATTCTGCATTGTGCCGTCGGGGTCGCGCATGGCCATAAGGACCTTGTATGAGTTCTTGAAACCTCGCGAACCGTAGATTACCTCAATGTAGTCGAAGTAATCATCCTCGCCATCACGCTCAATGCAGAAAGAGTTGTCAGAGAGCCTCTTGTAAGCCTTGACGGGGAAATGCATCTGGACGTTATTGCAGTTTATCTCCACGCAGTCGTCCGAGAAGGTCAGCTTGCCCTTGTCCTCAACCATCGGGAAAACGTTCGATATATTGACCTTGAACTTCTCGATGCGCCAGACCGTCTGGTTGCCAGAGAGTTCGCAGCTGTACCACGCGTTATTGTAGTATTCCTCGTCTTGAGCCGACACGGCGACGGACGACATCAGGACGCAAAGAGCCGATAGGGCGATCTTAATGCTGGTTCTCATGAGGTTTGTGGCTTTAGTTTACGGCAATTAGGCTTTGTCTTCATTTACGTGTCCGACATCGTACCACGACGCGTACTCGGCGTAATGCGACGCTATGCGTCCAATGGTGTCGGCACTCTGTTCTGGCGAGAGCTCCTTGATGCGTTTGGCGGGCGTTCCGGCGTAAACCCCGTGGCTTTCGGCCGTCTTTCCGCCCGTGACCACCGCGCCCGCGGCAATTATAGTGTCAGGCATTACGGTGGCGCCGTCCAGGACTATGGCTCCCATGCCAACGAGTACGCGGTCTTTGATGGTGGCGCCATGGACGATGGCCCCATGGCCAATGGAGACATCGTCGCCCACCTCGGTGGCGAAGCGCTCATAGGTGCCGTGGATGACGGCATTGTCTTGGACATTGACATTGTCCCCGAGCCTGATGGGCGCGACATCGCCTCGCAGCACGGCTCCGAACCATACGCTGCAACCATCGCCAAGCGTCACGTCTCCTATGAGCGTCGCTGTGGGCGCAAGAAAGCAGTTTCTGCCTATAACAGGGGTCTTACCCCTTACCGACAATATGTTTGCCATATAGGAAAAGATGACGTTAATCCTTGCGGATCAGGCGAGACGAGTCTATGACGCCCTGGCCCCTGAAACGGAGCATCAGCTGCGCATAGAGCAGCGCCTTACGCTCAGAACGGGCCTTGACAAGGTCCATGTCGGCCTCTTCATGAAAGAGCCTTGACGCCACGGACGGATCGAAATCGGCGGCATCGGCGTCAATGCCGAAGACCGAGGCAAGTAAATCGGCTGGGACGCGTGGCGCGGAGTGGTTGGAGAAAGTCCAGTACTCAGCAGTGTCGACGAGCTGTGCGCGCAGAGGGCGTCGACCGTTAATGTCAAAAAGCGCGGGAAGCTCAAGATGATTGATGAGCATCCGTTTCGCCACGAAAGGAATGTCATACTGCCAGATGCCGTGGCCGCAGAGGTAATGCAGGCCGGAACGTCCGGAAAAGAAGTTATTCACCATGTCGGCGAACTGGCCGAGGATCTCCCTCTCGTCGTCGCCGGCATAGCTGGTCGTGATGAAATATGGCGAATCGCAGTCATCCTTGTGCCGAATGACTCCGGCAGTTATGCAAGCCACCTTGCCGAACTCGGCAAATTGTCCAGCCAGGGCGTAGGCGTCTGATGCTGAGCGCCCGTCGGTCCGCATTGGCGCCGACACGGAATCCCAATACTTCATCATGGCGGGGGTGAGATATGAGCTGTCGGCAAGCTCCGGCACGCCCTCCACGTTTACGAAAATAACATCGTCAAGAGATAACGAACGGAGCGCCATGGTTCCGTCTGGCACGAATGGAGTTTTTGGGCGCACTTCACCGTCCGCGCCCTTATTGAACATCTTCACTGTCACAACGTTTTAAATGGTGAGCGGCCTATGCGCCCGGCTCAAGCGGGGCGAGCTTCAGCCGCAGCCTAACACACTGTAAAGTTACGAAAATGGAGGTAACAAAAGAGGCGAGACTTGGCCTTATGTCAGATTAAGGAGCTATTTTCGCGAAAGACCCGATTCACAACAGGTAAAAAAGATGATCAAGCACATAGTACTCTTCAAGCTCCGCGACGACGTAGACAAGAGCGTCAAGGCTACGCGCCTCCCCTCAATACGCGACCAGTTTTTGGCCCTCATGGGCGAGATACCCACACTTCGCAGCATAGAGATCGGCCTGAACTGCAACGCCAAGGAGAAGTTCGACCTGGCCCTTGTCGCCACTTTTGACGACCTTGACGGCCTCTCGGCCTACGCCACCGACCCGCGCCACGTGGCCGTGGCCAAGCAGGTGGGCGAGATGCTTGACGTGCGTGCCTGCACTGACTACGAGATTTAACCCCGACGAGAGGGGTGACGATAACAAAAACGAGAGCCCATGAAGTCTTTCATACAACTGCCAAAGCACAAGGAGTTCAACTACAAGCCCTGGTTCTACAACCCGTATAAGGACTACGTGGCCGAGCGCCGCAAAGCCCTCGGCCTTACCGAGGAGGTGGAGAAGCTGGCCGGCACGGGCGGCATGCTGCGCAACGGGGCCATGCGCCTCAAGCACGCATCCTACAAGCCTAAGATGGAGGACGACACGCGTACCAGGCGGGTGCGCCGGCTCTTCATAATGGGCATACTCGTCGCCTTGGCTTACTACTTCCTCACCGGGAACCTCGACGTGATACTTGAGCGCGTACTGTCCAGCAAATAAATGAACGTCATACATCTGCTTCCAGACTCCGTGGCCAACCAGATTGCCGCGGGCGAGGTGATACAGCGCCCCGCCTCGGTGATCAAGGAGCTGATGGAGAACGCCATCGACGCCGGGGCGACAGACATCCGGGTGATGGTGCAAGACGCTGGCCGCACCCAAATCCAGGTCATTGACGACGGTTGCGGCATGGGCGAGACCGACGCGCGCCTGGCCTTTGAGAGGCACGCCACATCGAAAATATCATCGGCCCAGGATCTGTACAACCTGAACACCATGGGCTTTCGCGGCGAGGCCCTGGCCTCCATTGCCGCAGTGGCGCAGGTGGAGCTTATGACCAGACGCGAGGGCGAAGAGCTGGGCGTGAAGCTTGTGATATCGGGTTCGGAAGTCGTGAGCCAAGAGCCATGCGCCACGCCGATAGGCAGCCGTTTCTGCGTCAAGAACCTGTTTTTCAACGTCCCGGCGCGCCGGCGCTTCTTAAAGTCGGACACGGCCGAGATGAGGCACGTCTGCTCGGAGTTCCTGCGAGTGGCCCTTGCCCACCCCGGCGTGGGCGTCAGCCTCGCCTCAAACGGCACCACGCTTTACAACCTGCCCATAGGCAACGTCAAGCAGCGAGTGGCGGGCGTGGCGGGAATGAGCATGGCCAAACAGCTGCTACCCGTGGAGGCGGACACGAGCATAGTGCGCATTAGCGGATTCATCGGTACGCCTGAGACCGCGCGCAAGACTGGCGGAGACCAGTATTTCTTCGCCAACGACAGGTATATGCGGAGCGCGTATTTCAACAAGGCCGTCACCGACGCCTACAAGGGCATAATACCCTCGGACCACGTGCCGGCCTATTACATCTACATGCACGTGGACCCGCAGTCGCTCGACGTGAACGTGCACCCTCAGAAGACTGAGATAAAATTCGACGACGACCAAGCCATCTGGAAAATCCTGAACGCCGCTGTGGCCTCGTGCCTGAACGACAACAACATACTGCCCCAGATAGACTTCGACAGCGGCGAGCGCATAGAGATACCGCGTTTCGACCCCACAGCCTCACAGACCACTGACGACTATAACCCGTTCGCCACCGAGCGCATGCAAGCCGCGCAATATGCCGGCAGCCTGGCCGGACGCCCTTCTCAAGGCGACATACGCGGATGGGAGACCATATATTCGTCGGCAGCAGCCGCGGGAGGCGACGCGCTACAAGCAGGGACGACGTGGAGCAAAGCCACGCCCGAGCCGGAGCGGCTATTCGACGCGGACGCCATAGGCGCCAGCGCCGCTCGCCCCACCCTGACCCAATATAAGAGGCGCTACATATTGTGCCAATCGAGCCGCGGGCTGATGATAATAGACCAGCACCGGGCGCACGAGCGAGTGCTTTATGACGCCATATTGGCTCAGACGCGGGGCCAGGCCGTCGAGAGCCAGCGACTCTTGTTCCCGGACGTCACGCCCATGGGGGCGGAGGACCTGTGCATAATAAGCGAACTGGTCGACGATCTGAGCCAAGCGGGAATATGCGCCGAGGTGAACAACGCAGAAGGCACGGTAGCGCTCACAGCCGTCCCCGCCATGCTGAGCGTATCCGCCACGCGCGAGCTGATAGAGGACCTCACGGCAAGCTGCCGCACCGGCGAGGTGGACATACACGCCGACGTGGCAAACGCCATAGCGCGCAAAATGGCGGGCCACGGGGCCGTGGGATACGGGGTTGAAATGACGCAGGACGAAATGAACGGACTGTATGACAAGCTGATGGCATCGGCCGAGAGGCAAAGCACGCCAAGCGGCAAAACGATAATACGCGTCATAGCCGACGAGGACATCGACGCGATGTTTTAAAACAGACAGACAATGAGAATGACACCGGCAGTGAAAAACCTGCTGATACTTAACGTACTCTTTTTTGCGGCCACTTTCGTATTCGGGCGGAGCCTTGACCTGGACTTAAACCAGTGGCTCGGCCTCCACTACGTCAGCGCTAAAGACTTCGGGGTGTGGCAGCTCGTCACGTTCATGTTCATGCACGGCAGCCTCAGCCACATTTTCTTTAACATGTTCGCCCTGTGGATGTTCGGCACGCTGATCGAGAGCGCGCTCGGGACCCGCAAGTTCGTGGCCTATTACCTTATTTGCGGCGTAGGCTCGGGCATAATACAAGAGGTGGCCACGGCAGTCGACATAGCCCCGCTCATAAGCGCGGTAGACTCGACCATGAGCGACCCGACATTCGAGAACGTCAACGCCTTCATAAGCAAGCACGTGGCCGTCTTCTCGTCAGAGAGCCGCCAGCTGGTCAGCAGCTTCATAGAGAGATATAACGGAGTCGTGAACACCGACCCTGCGGAGGCGGCATCGGCAGCGAGAGACTTCCTGCCGACCTATCAAGACATGTATATCAACGCTCAGACGACGGTTGGCGCGTCGGGCGCCGTGTTCGGCATCCTTCTGGCCTTCGGCATGATGTTCCCCAACATGCGCATCATGATGATGTTCCCGCCCATCCCGATGAAAGCCAAATGGTTCGTGATCGTATACGGCCTTGTGGAGCTCCTCTGCGGCATCCACGGCAGCGACTACGACAACGTGGCCCACTGGGCACACCTGGGCGGCATGCTATTCGGCTTTATCATGCTCCGCTACTGGAGAGTGCAGAGATACAACTAAAGACGTACGGCATTGGCATCCATAGCAAGCGAAATCCGCGAGTCGTTCAAGTATAACGACATAATAATAAAGCTGATATACATAAACACGGGCGTATTCCTCATCTTGCGCCTCATGGACGTTGCCGTCTTGGGCGGATGGAGATACCCGGGCTGGGGCGTGGAGTACCTCGGGATGCCCATAGGACTCGGCGTATTCACGAAACCATGGACTTTGGCCACAAACATATTCGCCCACTACGACCTACTCCACTACATTTTCAACATGCTGACCCTCTACTGGTTCGGGCGGCTCTTCATGCAGACCTTCGGCAGTGAGCGGCGCGCATTGGAGGCGTACGTGGTCGGGGGCCTGGCGGGTTGCGCCGCCTCGTTCGCACTGCTCATGGCGGGCATGGGCGGATACACCCTTCTCGGAGCGTCAGGAGCTATAATGTCGCTTATGGTGGCCGCCACCGCCGCCGCGCCGGACCGCAGGGTGTGGGTGACGTTCTTCGGCGAGGTTAAAATAAAATACGTCGCCCTGGCCTACATACTGCTCTCGGTCATAATGCTCATAGGGCTCAGCAACATGGGCGGCAACCTGGCCCATCTGGGCGGCGCTTTGGCCGGCTGGCTCCTGGCAAGGCGCTGGCGAGGACGGAGCGAGGCCGACACGAGCATCGGCTCACTCTTCCGCCGCAAGCCCAAAATGAAGATCACCCGCGGCAGCGGCAACGCCGACTGGGACTTCAACAAGAGGAAAATAGACAACCAACGCGAGGTGGACAGGATTCTCGACAAGATAAACGCACGCGGATATAACAGCCTCACGGAAGACGAGAAGCTGACCCTATTCAACCAAAGCCGCAAAAAATGATACTGAAGGCACTGAAGCACATAGTGACGCTCCTTCTCGTCCTGTTAGCGTGCGCCACGCTGTACTCCGCATGGTCCGTCAGGATGCCGCCGTCAGAGCTGGGGGCGCAATGCTTGTGCTGGTTCGCCTTCCCGTACATGTGGCTTGCGCTGTTGGCTTCAGCCATCATCACGTTCGCCTTCCGCAGCTGGTTTCAGTTTCTCTGCTGCGTGGCAGCCTGCGCCGCCTCATGGGGCAGTGCGGGCCGGGTGATAGACATCCCGCATGGAGGAGATGGTGAATTGCCCGAAGGCGGGTCTTTCAAGCTGCTGACATACAACATCCACTACATGAACTACGCCAGCGAGATGACTGCGGGGCACGTGCGCGACAGCATCTGCGGGTTTCTCTTGAGTTCAGACGCCGACGTCATATGCCTGCAGGAGTCCCCACCCCTGTCAGCTATGGTTTGGTGGCCGCAGGCAGGCCAACCGATAAAGCGGCTGCTGGAGACCTACCCCCACATAGTCTCGAGCGGTAAAGACGGTGGCGGACAGGCCATACTCTCCAAAAAGCCGTTGCGCAAAGCAGAGCTGGACGGCATGGGCAAAGGTTACGAGCGGTCGATAATTGCCGCCGACATTTATGCGGGAGACGACACCGTGCGCATAGTGAACTGCCATCTCGCCTCGCTCGCCCTATCGGGCGAACAGATAGACGCGGTAAGCAGCGACCGTACGATGGACGAGAACAGGTTGACGACACTGCGCAAGGCCTACGACAAAATGTCGATAGCGTTCGCCGCAAGGGAAAAAGAGGCCGAAATAATAGCCGAATCACTGCCCCTTACGCACAACGAGACTATAGTGTGCGGAGACTTTAACGACACGCCAATCTCATACACGTATCGGACAATAACTTGCGGCCGCAAGCCCCTGACCGACGCGCGCAACCCCAGACGCGTAGGCCTCGCCCGCACATACAGGGGCAACCTGCCGCCACTGCGCATTGACTACATATTAGCGAGCGGGGGATTGACGACGGCCGAATACGCGGAGCATGACATGCCCATGTCCGACCACAAAGCGCTGTCCGCTTCATTCGCGACAAGACGCTGAAATAATCAGCCGCCGCGCAAACTCTTTTACATCTTTTTATTACTTTTGTTGAGATAACTGAAAGTATTGAGCAAGAAATAAATCATAAACCAAACACGGAATATGAACAAGAACAACCTGACGGCGGCGCTGGCCGCCGGTGCGGTGGCGGTGGTCCTGGCCGGATGCACAGTAAAAGGAAGCCAGGACAAGACCGGCGTAATGAGCCAGAAAGACGTGGAGCAGAACGTGCGCGAATTCGTCTACCCGCTCCCGACGGCATTTGAGGTAACCGAGATGCTGAACAGAATCGAGGCCGCGTACATCATAGACATCTGCAACCCCAAAGAAAATGTGGACAAGTATGTGACGGAGGCCAAGCGCGCCGTCAACATGGGCGTGTATAGCGCCGACCTGTGCTACGCCTCGACATACAACCAGCAGAGCAACGTGATGGACTACACGCAGACCATCCGCGCGCTGATTGACGCCCTCGACATGACCAGGGCGGTCGATCCCGAACTCGCCTCGAAGATGGAGGACAACGAGAACAACAAGGAGGGCATGACCGAGCTCATATCGAACTCGTTCTACGACTCTTACGACTACCTGAACCGCAACGGCCGCGGCCCGGTAAGCCTCATGATCGTGGCCGGCAGCTGGGTTGAGGGGCTCTACATCGCCACACACATCTCGCAAGAGACGTTCGAGAACAAGGAGATGGTGAAAATACTCCTCAGCCAGAAGGAGCCTCTCGAGAAGCTCGTGAAACTTCTTGACGAGGTCAAGGGCGAGCCTAACGTAACAGGCCTGCGCAAAGACCTCCAACCACTCTACGACATCTACTCGAAAGTTGAAGCCAATAGCATATCCGAGGAGCAGATGGCGAGCATTCGCAAAGAGTCAGAAGTCATTCGCGAGACCATCGTGAAGCCCTAAGGCGACGCCGCGAAAGCAGCCGTGCAACGCTGCCGACAGGCAATCCGACTTAGCCAAAATAAATATGAAGCGGGAGCAGGCCATGACGGACTGCGCCCGCTTTAACGTAAAACGCAGAAACGAGCAAAGCAAAATCCACACGCGCAGAATGATCGGCCAGGAAAAACTATACGACTTGCTAAGCGAGATGGGCATAGAGTTCCAATACATAGAGCACCCGCCCACGCCAACCATTGAAGAGGCGAGAAAATATTGGACAGCCCTCGATGGCAAACACTGCAAAAACATCTTCTTGCGAAACCACAAGGGCAACAAGCACTACCTCGTCGTCTTAGACTGTGACAAGAGCATCGACATGCACGACCTGGAACACAGGCTGGGCGAGGGCAAACTTTCTTTCGCCTCGGCGGAGAGAATGAACAAATACCTGGGGCTTCGCCCCGGCTCGGTCAGCCCTTTCGGACTGATAAACGACGCAAACCACGAGGTTATACTGTTCCTCGACTCAAACCTTAAAACTGCCGACAAACTGGCGTTCCACCCCAACGACAACAGGGCGTCACTCTCAATCAGCCGAGAGGACCTGATGAGGTTCATTGAGCGGATGGGCAACAGGTTTGAGTGGAAAGAGTTGTATTAGACCCAAAAGGGGAAAATTACAATCAGCATGTTGGCAAAACTGGGTTGGCGAGCGACCGCCATCGTGGCGTTGCTGACCTCGCCTGCGTCAGGCGTTTTCGCGCAGAGCGGCGCAGACAATGAACTGTACGGCGCAGAGTCGAAAGAAAGCGGGATCGACGCCATAATCAACTCAATTGCCGAGCAGATGGACGAAGAGGGGCTGCTGGACGAAGCAGCCGCCGAGGGCCTGGCCGACCTCAGGGCTAAGGAAGATGCGCCCATAAACCTGAACACCGCCACGGAGACCGAACTCTCAAGCCTCATATTCTTAGACGAGAGGAAAGCGCGGGCGATAATGCGCAGACGCAGAGTCGCGGGAGGAATAAGGACGGCGCAAGAGCTGATGACCATAAAAGAGCTGAACGCGACAGACATACTGATTCTGAGCCATATCGCCTCAGCCGCCCCTGCCGCTGACAGCTCGACGTTGCGCCAGACGGTCAAAATAAACGCAATATGGAGAGCGGGAAGGCGGTGGCCTCTGGCGCACGGCTACAAATCGGGCGAAGAAAAGGCCGCCGCATATTACGGAGGCGCACTCAAAACCATGTTCAGAGTCAAAGCCGAGATAGGCGGGCGGCTGGGCTTCGGTCTGGTAGGCGACAACGACGCTGGCGAACCGCAACTGAAAAACGGCAGCGGACTGATGGACTTCTATGGCGGATACGCGACCTACGAGCCAGCCCGAGGCCCCATCCGCAAAATAGTGGCGGGACACTATAACGTGCGCCTTGGCCAAGGCCTGGGCATATGGACGGGCTTAGGCTTCGCTCCTACAATGACCGGAACGTCATACGGGCGCACGGCAATGGGGGTCACCCCGTCGGCCTCGGCCGCAGAGAGCGACTACATGCGAGGAGTAGCCGCAGAAGCAAGAATTCTGCCAATTAGGCTCACCGCCTACGCATCGTTCGTCGACGCCGACGCCACAACCAAAAGAAGGGCTGACGGCACCACGTACATAACAACCATCCGCACATCAGGCTACCACAGGACGGCCACCGAGAGAAGCTACCGCCACAACG
The DNA here is from genome assembly GCA_004552385.1 of Bacteroidales bacterium. Classification (GTDB taxonomy): domain Bacteria; phylum Bacteroidota; class Bacteroidia; order Bacteroidales; family Marinilabiliaceae; genus W3P20-009. Next base: position 24,509 of record SFOL01000004.1, read on the forward strand.
TGACGCTGACGACTATTGGAGCATACGCGTCAGCCGACATAGGCCGCCTTCGCATGGGCATAGGCGCAAACAATTGGCACGTGAGCAAACCGTTGGGCTTCAACGGGCAAGAGTACAGAAGATATTACCCGACAGGTAAAGACATAACGACCATAAGCCATGACGCGCGCGTGTTCATCGGACGGGCGCACATATACGGCGAGGTGGCCACCCAGGGGGCGGGCGCGGCGGGCGGCGTGGCGGGCATAGACTACGACATGGGCGGCGGCAAAGTATTCTCTGCGGCCATAAGAAGATTCAGCAAAAGGTATTTCGCACAAATGCAGCAACCCGTATGCCGCACGAGCAGGGGAGGAAGCGAGAGCGGACTATACGCCGCTTATGAGGCGCCACCCCTACCCCACCTGAACGTCAGGCTGAGCATAGACGCATGGAAGCTCAGATGGCTGCAAAGCAATGCGAAATGCCCCACCAACGGATGGAGCGCACGCATAGACGCCCAGTATGACATATCACGCCGAAGCCAACTGACCATTAAAGCCAAAGTAACAAGCAGGGAGGCCACGACAAAAGATGAATCCGAGACTGACGGCTGGCGGAAAGTGGACACCAGAAGCACAAGTTGCAAGGCCATATTCACGGTCCACCCCTCGCGCCACGCTGAGATGGCCACCATTGCAGAGCGAACGGACGTCAGGCCCGCAGGCGGCGGACACGAGGCCGGCCTCCTAATAGCGCAAACAATGAAAGTAAAAAGCCAAAGCGAAAAGGTGGCGCTATGCCTGAGCGGATCATTATTTGACACCGACAGCTATGCCGCACGCACCTATACGCGCCGCCCTATGGTGCTGTATGACATGGCCTTCGCCGCCTGCTACGGGCGAGGCGCAAGCGCGACAGCAATGGTGACATTGGCTTTTGCCAAGTGCATGAAAGTCTGGCTGTGGTGCACCCACACCAAGTATACCGACCGTGACGTGATAGGATCCGGGTATGAGCAGACGGCGGGGCCAAGACGAACCGACGTAAAAATACAGTTGCAGTGGAAATTGTGGTGGAAAAAGCAACCGGAGTTGTGGCCCGCCAAAAGCTGAGATTGTAGAAAAGCCCCCCGCCAAGACAAATGCCGTTGGCGGGGGGCTTTTAGGTATAAACGTCAGAAGAGTGTCGGCTGCTCCGGATCTTCGTCTCCGGCAGTCTCAATCTCCTGCTCCGGGACATCCTCCTCGCGGATAGTCGGGATGACAGGCTCAAGCTCCTTAATCTCATCTACTTGCCACTTGGCCAGCTGTTTGCCCTTGGCCTTGATGCCCTTCTCGGCAATGAACTCGTAGGCGTCAATCTGCTCAGCAGGTCGCCACTTGTCATCGCCTCCGTAGGTGAGGGAGAAGAGCGGATGATCCTCATCACTGACGCATATTAGTTTGCTGTTGGGGTTGTCACCAATGAAATTGACAGGTTTGGCAGAGAGGGTTATCTTAAAGCGTTTGATGTAGTGCAGGCCGGTCTCGCCATCGACATATATGGCGGTCCACGTCTTGCGGGCGTCATACTTCTCAATTCGGACTATATTGTCCTCAAAGTGCTGCTCGAAGCCTGTGCCCGTTATGACGGCGTCTCCGCCGTTCGTTATGATGAGAATCTTGTCCTCGCCACCAAACTCGCCGAGAAGCTCGCCACGGCCATCGGGGTTGAGGCGCAGCGTCTCCCACTCGAACCAAATCTGACGGCCGCCGAGTGTGCTCTCGCCTTTTCGCTTAAGAACCACCTTGTGGACGTCATTCTTAGTGACGACGTTGCCCTTGGAGGCGCGCCCCTTGACGGCGAGCGTGGAGAAGTCGAAGTCGATGACCACGTTACGCAGCTTGGCCCTGGGGCGGAGCAGAACTTTAACAACCTCCGCCTCGCCATTGGCGTTTGCGCTGAAGTAACGGAGCTTAGTGCCAGGCGTGGCGGACGTCACATCATACTCGCGGTCGCGGGTGATGCCAGTGACGCTGAAACGCTTAGCATACGTGACACCCGTCTCGCCATCAGTGTAGACGGCATTATAGACGGTGCGGGAGTCATTCTTCTTAAAGATGGCGATGTACATGACGCCAGTTCCGACATCCACCTTCTCGTCAATCTTCTTGACGACATACCTGCCGTCGGTGTAGAAGATTATGACGTCGTCAAGGTCTGAGCAGTCGGCCACGTAGTCGCCCTTCTTAAGCCCGAAACCCATAAAACCGTCTTCGCGGTTGACAAAGAGTTTCTTATTCCGCTCAGCCACCTTTGTGGCCTCAATGTTGTCAAACGAGCGGATCTCGGTAAGCCTCTGCTTGCCGGCACCGTATTGCTTCTTGACGCGGCGGAAGTGCGCTATGGCGAAGTCAATGATATGGTCAATATTATCTTGCGTCTTGCGCATCTCCTCCTTGAGGGCGACGAGCTTATCCTCCGCGGCCTGGCTGTTGAACTTAAGGATGCGGGCCATCTTGATGTCGAGCAGATGGAGGATGTCGTCCCTCGTGACGTCTCGCATAAGGGTGACGTTATTGGCCTCGAAGTAAGCCTTCAAGCGGGCGTCGATGTGCGCCACGGCGGCGTCGATGTTCTCGGCCTCCTCAAACTCTACATCCTTATAAATGCGCTCCTCAATAAAAATCTTCTCGAGCGAGAGCGTATGCCACTGCTGCGCCAGTTCGTCAAGCATAATCTGCAGCTCCTGCCTCAAGAGCGCGACGGTGCGGTCAGTGCTGTGGCGCAAGATGTCCGACACGCCCATAAAATGCGGCTTGCGATCCATGATGACGCAGGCGTTGGGCGATATAGAGACCTCGCAATCGGTGAAGGCGTAGAGCGCATCGATTGTCTTATCTGGCGAGGCGCCAGTTGGCAGGTGGATAAGGATCTCGGCGTGCGCCGCCGTGAGGTCCTCAATCTTCTTGACCTTGATTTTTTTGTCGTTGACCTTCAGGATGGAGTCAATGACGGCGGATGTCGTCTTGGAATATGGGATCTCTGTGATGGCGAGCGTCTTAGCATCCCTCTTCTCAATCTTAGCCCTTATGCGGACCGTCCCCCCTCGCAACCCGTCATTGTAGCGCGAGACGTCGATGAGGCCGCCCGTGGGGAAGTCGGGGTAGAGCGAGAACGGCTTACCCTCAAGGTATGCGATGGAGGCGTCAAGCAGCTCATTGAAATTATGCGGCAGGATTTTAGACGCGAGACCTACTGCGATACCCTCCACACCCTGCGCCAGGAGGAGGGGGAACTTGACGGGGAGTGTCACAGGCTCCTCGTTCCTGCCGTCGTAGCTCTCTTTCCATACCGTCACCTTTGGGCTGAAAACGACATCGAGTGCGAACTTGGTAAGGCGCGCCTCGATGTAACGCGGAGCGGCGGCCCCGTCGCCAGTGAGAATGTTGCCCCAGTTTCCCTGTGTGTCGATGAGCAGCCCTTTCTGCCCGAGCTGTACGAGCGCGTCGCCAATGGAGGCGTCGCCATGGGGGTGGAAGTGCATAGTGTCTCCCACGATGCCCGCCACCTTGTTGTAGAGGCCATTCTCGTCTTTGCGCATGGTGTGTAGGATACGCCTCTGCACCGGCTTGAGGCCGTCGTCGATGTGCGGGACGGCCCTTTCGAGTATCACGTAGCTGGCATAGTCGAGAAACCACAGCCTGTACATGCCGTGGAGCCTGCTCTTCTTGACGGCTTCGGAGTCCCAAGCGGGAGCGTCGCCAGCAGCCTCGGGAGCGAGGACGTCGGCGTCACCCGCCGCGTCATCGTCTTGCGGGAGGTTGTCTTCCCTCTCGTCTTCGTTATCCGTGGTGTCGTTGCTCATAAGAGTAATTTATAAAAACAGAGTACGCCTCGCGCTACATGCCTCATCGGTTTCCGCGGAACATGGCGTCAATCATCTTAAACGTGTTGGAACAAGAGACCTCTTCGGGCGGGACTCGATTATCCATTCGGAACTTGTATGATATCTGCAACCGGCCGTTATTCTTATCCGATGCGTTGTCCGACCATCTCCTATGATCTTGACGATGTCCAACAGAGAAATCAATTTCCTCAAGACAATAAGTTTCCAGTCCGTCTATTATTTCCTACTCCTCGCCTGCGAGGATTTGCAGATCCTTGTCGATAAGATCCTCCTCTATCACGAGGTTGTCAATGATGAAATTCTGGCGGCTTGACGTGTTCTTGCCCATATAGAAGTCGAGCAGCTCGTGAACCCCGTCCGAGCTCTTGAGCGACACGGCGTCGAGTCTGATGCCCGAGCCTATGAACTCCTTGAACTCTCCCGGGCTGATCTCGCCAAGACCTTTGAATCGCGTTATCTCGCGGGCGGAACCGAGTTTGGCTGCGGCCTTGTCACGCTCCTCCTCACTGTAGCAGTATATGGTCTGCTTCTTGTTCCTGACACGGAAGAGTGGGGTTTGCAGGACGAAGAGATGCCCGTTCTTGATGACCTCGGGGAAGTATTGCAAGAAAAAGGTTATCATAAGCAGCCGGATGTGCATGCCGTCGACATCGGCATCGGTGGCTATGATGATCTTATTGTAGCGCAGTCCGTCAATTCCGTCCTCGATGTTGAGCGCGCTCTGCAAGAGGAAGAACTCCTCGTTCTTGTAGATGGTATCGCGCCTGAGTCCGAAAGTGTTGAGCGGCTTGCCTCGGAGGCTGAAGACCGCCTGCGTCTTGGCGTCTCTGGTGGTGGTGAGAGAGCCAGAGGCGGAGTCGCCCTCGGTTATGAATATTGAGCTCTCCTCGCGCCTGTCGTTGTTGGCGTCGGTGAGGTGGATGGTGCAGTCGCGGAGCTTACGGTTGTGCAGGTTGGCCTTCTTTGCCTTCTCCCGCGCCTCCTTCTGTATTCCGCTTATTGCCTTTCGCTCCTTCTCGCTGTCGACTATCTTTTTGTTGATGATCTCGGCCGTGTCGAGGTTTCGGCGCAAGTAGTTGTCGAGGTGCTCGGAGAGGAAGTCGCCGACGTAAGAACGGATTGAGACTCCGTCTTTGGGGCTCATGTCCTTACTGCCGAGCTTAGTCTTAGTCTGGCTCTCGAAGACCGGCTCCTGGACTCTTATGGCCACGACGGCGGTGAGGCCGGAGCGGATGTCTCCCGTGTCGTAATTCTTGCCGTAGTAGTCGCGCAGAGTCTTCACGACGGCCTCTTTGAAGGCGTTGAGGTGAGTGCCGCCCTGGGTAGTGTGCTGTCCGTTGACGAAGCTGTAATACTCCTCGCCGTAGTGATCGCAATGCGTCATCGCGATCTCGAGGTCCCTGGTCTCGAGGTGTATTATCGGGTAGAGGCTCTCCTCGGTCATGTTGTCCATGAGGAGGTCGACCACACCGTTCTCGCTTTTAAACTTCTCGCCGTTGTAGGAGAGCGTGAGTCCCTTATTGAGATAGGAGTAGTTTTTGAGCATCTGGACGATGAACTCGTCGCGGTAGGCGTAGTTCTCGAAGATCTCGGCATCGGGAGTAAACTCGACGAGCGTACCGTTCTTCTGGTCGGTTGGCTCAATGTCGTGTTCGCGGACCACGATGCCTTTTGAGAACTCCACACACTTCATTTGCCCGTCTCGGACGGCAGTGACCACAAAACGCGTGGAGAGAGCGTTGACAGCCTTGATGCCGACTCCGTTGAGTCCGATGGACTTTTGGAACGCGGCGCTGTCATACTTGCCTCCGGTGTTCATCTTGGAAGCCACGTCTACGACTTTATTTAGCGGGATACCACGCCCAAAGTCCCTGACAGAGACCTCGCCCTGCGGGTTCACAGCGACGTCGATCCTTTTGCCGAAGCCCATCATGAACTCGTCGATGGAGTTGTCGATGACCTCCTTGATCAGGACGTATATGCCGTCGTCGGCATAAGTGCCGTCTCCGAGCTTACCGATATACATGCCCGGGCGGCGGCGAATATGCTCGTGCCACTCAAGTGTTTTAATGGCGTCGTCGCCATATTCGGCCGCGGCCTGATTATGCTGTACCTCTTCGTCGTTCATCGGATTGACATTGTGTGAGTGAAAAAAAGGAGACGCGGAAAAGTGCGCCCGATATATTACAGGGCACCCAACGTAGCTAAGACAGTGTCATAGAGCATGGACTAACCGCCTAAGTTGCAACAAGATCACACCTGGCGACACGTTGGACGACAAAGTCGCGGGCGGACTCTCATACACGCAAAGTTAGCTATTTTTCGATGCCGAAAAAAACGCCCCGCTGCCATGAGGAGCGGGGCGCATGTCGCCATTCAGGCCTTATGAGAATGATGTTACTTCTCAAATTTAGAGGCGATTAGCTCCGCAGTGGCCTTAAACTCGGCCTCAGTCATTTTTACCCTCTCGTTTTTGAAATTGAGAGTGGCCTCGCTGTCCATAGGCACAAGGTGGATGTGGGCATGAGGCACGTCGAAGCCAAGGACAGCGACTCCGACACGCTTGCATCCGAGCGCTGACTTTTGAGCCCTGGCCACCTTTTGCGCAAAAAGAGTCAGGCTGGCCATCCGCTCAGGCTCAAGATCGAATATGTAGTCGGTCTCAACCTTCGGGACGCAGAGAGTGTGGCCCTTAGCGAGCGGGTTGATGTCGAGGAAAGCGTAGTTATACTCATCCTCGGCCACCTTGTAAGAAGGAATCTCGCCGTTGATGATCTTAGTGAAAATCGTAGACATGTAGCCAAATGTTATAATGCTGAAGCGAATTACTCGATGGAGAGCGCGATGTCGAGGACCTTGAAAGACATTAGCCCTGCCGGGACCTTGATCTCGGCGACCTCGCCGACCTTCTTGCCGATAAGTCCTTTTGCGATAGGCGTCGTAAGAGATATCTTACCAGCCTTGAGGTCGGAGCCTTCGGTCTCGGGGACGATGGTGTAGGTCATTTTGGCCTTGGTCTTGGTGTTCTCGATGGTGACCTTGCTGAGGAGCTGGACAGAAGATTTGTCGAGCTTGCTGGTGTCTATGATGCGGCTGTTGGCAATGATGCCCTTCAGCTTGGCGATTTTTGTCTCAAGATGAGCCTGCGCCTCCTTGGCGGCGTCATACTCAGCGTTCTCGGAGAGGTCGCCCTTGTCACGCGCCTCTGAAATGGCAGCTATGACCTTAGGACGCTCGACGCTTTCGAGTTCAGCCAGCTCGTCTTTGATTTTTTTGAGACCAGCCTCGGTTACATAGTTGACAGATGACATAGTTGTGTCCTCCTTTTCTTTTAACATATAAAAGAAGAGAATCCTGAAAATAGAATCTCAGGATCCTCATTCCGTTATATGGTTATTTAATTGTTTTTCTTTTATTTAGCTCACGCATTCACCCTCAAACAGGATGCATCTGCATGAACTTGCACAATGCTTAATTAACTGTGCAAAGGTAAGACTTTATTTCCTCCTAAACAAATTTTTTAATTCTGACATGTTTTAAAGGATTTAGCGGAGCGGCCTCAGAATTCAGGACGACGGAAAACGGCGTCGAGGATCACCGCCCTGCGCGCGTCGTCGGGAGTGAGCGCGCCGACGACATCAGAGCCGGCGTCAGCCATTGCGGAGTCCGAGGTGGACCTTACGCCCTCCTCGATTTGCTCAGACGCAGGAGCTTTGCGCCTGTGTCTTGCCGACGGCATGTTCATCCTCTGGTCAACGCAACTGGCAGCGGCGGAAGCCTCCGCTTTGGCGTGAGCCTCAAATGCACGACGAGCCTTGTCAGCCTCCTCCTGCAGCCTGCGCTCCTCTTCTCTGCGTGCAATCATCTCGTCGCGCTCGCGCCTCATGCGCTCCAATGCGGCTTCATAGTCATCCTCAGTCTGGGCTGTGGCCTCCTGCGCCACGGGGCGTTGGACAGTTTGCCCGCCTTCGTCCAGCTCCTCGTCATCGTCATCTTCTGCATCGGGCTCTGGCTGCGTCATTTGCTGACGTCGCTTGGCCTCCTGCGCGGTCTTTTGAGCCTCGCGCGTCTTGCTATATATGGATATGGCGATGAATATGATCAGGACGATAAACTTTACCATCGGAGTAAGACGTTATTTTGTGTTTATAAACTCTGGCGACATGCACAGGCGGCATAGGTCGCGGCTTTTGACTCGCTTGGCTTAAAGCGCAATCGCCACACTGCGACAGTAGGCGCAATGAGGCGATTGTGTTGTCAGAAATCCGGCCGAAAGTTATTTCTTGCTCTTGGCGATGTTCTCAACGAACTCGTCGAAGAACTTCTCGGTGTCAGTCGGGCCGGAGCTTGCCTCGGGGTGGAACTGCGTGGAGAAAATCGGCAGGGTCTTGTGGCGAATGCCCTCGTTTGTCCCGTCATTGATATTGACGAAAGAGGGTTCCCAATCGGGGCCGAGGGTGGTGGTGTCGATGGCGAAACCGTGATTCTGGCTTGTTATGTAGCACTGGTTGGTTCCGCACTTGATGACGGGATGGTTGTGCGCACGGTGGCCATAAGGCAACTTGTAAGTCTTGCAGCCGGCGGCAATGCCGAGGAGCTGGTTGCCGAGGCATATACCGAAGATAGGCTTGCCTATCTCGATAGCCTTCTTGATGTTCCTGACGGTAGTCTGGCACTGCTGAGGGTCGCCAGGGCCGTTAGACAGCATGAGTCCGTCATAGTCAATCTGCGTGAAGTCATAATCCCACGGCACACGGATGACGGTCACGTCCCTCTTGAGGAGGCAACGGATGATATTGAACTTGGCACCCGTGTCGACCATCACCACCTTATACTTGCCATTGCCATAGGTTGTAACCTCCTTGGGCGAGACCTGCGCGACAAGGTTCTCCTTGTTCGGGTCGGTGAAGTCAACCGGCTGATCGACGAACTCGAGCTTGCCGAGCATCGCGCCCTTCTCGCGTATCTTCTGCGTCAGGGCTCGAGTGTCGACGCCCTCGATTGCGGGGATATCCTGCTCTTTGAGCCACTGCGCGAGGCTCTTCTGCGCATTCCAATGACTGTATTCGTGAGAGTAGTCGGAAACTACGACACCGGCGACGTGGATCTTCTCAGACTCGAAGAACTTGGGCAAGCCCGTGGCGGGGTCAACGTCATCGTGAGGCACACCATAGTTGCCAATGAGCGGGTAGGTGAAGACCAGGATCTGGCCAGCGTAAGACGGGTCGGTAAGGCTCTCGGGATAGCCGGACATGGCGGTGTTGAACACGACCTCGCCCGCGCGCGAATGCTCGCCACCGAAAGAGACACCCTCAAATGCCGTGCCGTCTTCGAGCACCAGCCTTAACTTCTTCTTTGAGTCGGACATCTTGTCAATTTGATGTTTAATGTTTGCGGCGCGCTGCCCATAGGGGGCCACCCCACGCCGCCCGCAAAATTACAAAAAAGAACTTACTTTCGGGCCACACCCGGAAATTTCACCCGAAAAAGAAATATGCAAGCGCAATGGCTGCCAAGACTCCTGCCAGATCGGCTATCAGCCCGCACGCCACGGCATGGCGGGAGTCTTTGACCCCGACCGAGCCAAAATAGACGGCGAGGATGAAGAACGTGGTGTCCGCCGCGCCCTGGAACATGCACGAGAGTCGGCCCGCGAAAGAGTCCGGTCCGCAAGTCTGCATACACTCTATCATAAAGCCGCGCGCGCCGCTGCCGCTCAGGGGCTTCATGAAAGCTGTAGGCAGGGCATCGACAAAACGGCTGTCGGCCCCGACCGCGGAGGTGAGCCACCGGACGCCATCGAGCAAGAAGTCGAGCGCACCTGAGGCCCGGAACATGCCGACCGCCACGAGCATGGCCACAAGGAACGGTATGATGCCCACCGCTGTCTTGAAACCATCTTTCGCCCCGTCAATGAACGCGTCATAGACATTGACGCGGCGGCGCATGGCAAGAATGACGAAGCCGCAAATGACAAAGAGTAGAATTATGGACGACGCGGCCACCGACACGGCCTGGACAGTCTCGCGGCTGGCGCCATGAAGGCCGAAGCCAAGGGCGGCGAGCAGAAGCGCAAGCCCGCCAAGGCTCACGACCACAGCGCGGCTGAACAGGTTGATCTTTTGCGCCACGGCCACAGCCGCGACGCCGGCCACGGTGGAGACGAACGTGGAGAGGAGCAACGGAAGGAATATGTCGGCGGGGTTTGCCGCTCCGCACTGCTGCCTGTAGGCCATTATGGAGATGGGGATTATTGTGAGTCCACTGGTATTCAGCACGAGGAACATTATCTGCGCATTGGTGGCTCTCTCCTTGTCGGGATTGAGGGTCTGGAGTTCCGCCATTGCCTTGAGCCCCATGGGCGTGGCGGCATTGTCGAGCCCGAGCATGTTGGCGGCGATGTTCATTGTCATGGCCCCATGTGCGGCGTGGCCCTTAGGCACGCCCGGGAAGAGGCGGCTGAACAGGGGGCTTATCAGACGGCTGAGCGCACCGACGGCTCCACCGGACTCGCCCACCCTCATCAGTCCGAGCCAGAGTGTAAGGACACCGGTAAGGTAAAGCGAAATCTCAAAACCGGACTTGGCCGAGCTGAACGTGGAGTCGACGACGGCGGAAAGGGCGGCGGAGTCGCCAGTGACGGCGAAACGCGCCACCGCGACAACCGAGGCCGCGATGATGAAGAAGACCCATATGTAGTTAAGCGCCATGTGCTACGATAAGAAAGGCGACGTTACGCCCCCCAAGAAAAAACGAATGGAGGGCCGCCACGCCATTATAATATTAAAAAGTAAAAGCCCGCGGGCGCCTGTGCACCCGCGGGCCTCATTGGTTTACCAGCAGAGGCCGCGGCTTACTTGCCAAGCCTTGCCTTGATAGCCTTGGTAGCCTCCTCGTAGCCTGGCTTCTCGAGGAGCGCGAACATGTTCTTCTTATATGCCTCGACACCGGGCTGATTGAACGGGTTGACGCCGAGGACGTAGCCGGAGATGCCGCAAGCCTTCTCGAAGAAGTAGATGAGCTGGCCGAGGTTGAACTCGTCGAGCTTTGGTATCTCGACCTTGATGTTAGGCACACCACCATCGGTGTGGGCGAGGAGGGTGCCGAGCTCAGCCATCTTGTTGACCTGGTCGACACGCTTACCTGCGAGGTAGTTAAGTCCGTCGAGGTTGTCGTCGTCGCTCTCAATGACGACCTTCTCGTTGGGCTCAGCCACGGTGACCCCTGTCTCGAAGATGATGCGCTGCCCCTCCTGGATCCACTGGCCCATAGAGTGGAGATCTGTGGTGAAGTCGCAGCCGGCGGGGAATATGCCCTTACCGTCCTTGCCCTCGCTCTCGCCATAGAGCTGCTTCCACCACTCGGTAAAGTAGTGGAGCTTCGGGCAGAAGTTGATAAGGATCTCGGTGCTCTTGCCGTTGCGGTAGAGGACGTTGCGCGCTGCGGCGTAGACAGCAGACGGGTTCTGCTCGAAAGGCACGCTGCTTGCGGTGGCTTTCTCCATCTCCACGGCGCCAGCGACGAGCTTCTTGATGTCGAAGCCTGCGACGGCGATGGGGAGGAGTCCGACCGGCGTGAGGACAGAGAAACGTCCGCCGACATTGTCGGGGATGACGAAAGTCTTGTAGCCCTCCTGGGTTGAAAGGGTTCGGAGCGCACCCTTGGCCTTGTCAGTGACTGCCACTATGCGCTTGCGCGCACCCTCTTTACCTTCCTGCTTCTCGAGGAGAGCCTTGAGGAGTCGGAAAGATACGGCAGTCTCGGTGGTTGTTCCGCTCTTAGAGATGTTGATGATGCCGAACTTCTTGCCCTTGAGGGTGGCTATGAGGTCAGCGAGATAGTCCTCGCCAAGGTTCTGGCCGGCGAAGAGGACTACGGGCGCCTTGCGGTTGGTCTGGAGATAGTCGAAGCTGTTAGAGAGAGCCTCGATGACGGCGCGGGCGCCAAGGTAGCTTCCGCCGATGCCAGCCACGACGACAATCTCGCAATTGTCGCGGAGCACCTTAGCGCTCTCCTCGATCTCGTTGAGGAAAGACTCGGTGATCTCGGAGGGCAGATGGAGCCAGCCGATAAAATCATTACCTTCTCCCGTGCCCTTGTCGAGTTTCTCCTGGGCAGCGGCGACCTCGGCCTGAAGAGGCTTGATGTCTACAGACGCCTTTGAAATGTCAATCTTCATCTTAGTAAAGAATAGTTTTGAGACCGCCAGCCTTTCGGCCGCTACGGCTTCTGATTGATATGTTTGTTATTCCGGTTGCTGAGGGGGGGGCACTGACGGCCTGCCGTGCGGGGCGGGGTCAGTGGAGTTGCTCGGTAAGGAGCATGCACTCGATGACAGGCGAGACCTTGCCGTATATGATGTTATACACGCAGTCGGTTATCGGCATCGACACCTGGTAGCGCTCGTTGATGGCCTTTATGCTCTTGGTGGCGTAGTATCCCTCGGCCACCATCAGCATCTCCATCTGGGCCGCCTTGACAGAGTAGCCCTTGCCGAGCATGGTTCCGAACGTCCTGTTGCGGCTGAACTGAGAGTAGCATGTGACGAGCAGGTCGCCGAGGTAGGCTGAGCTCTTTATGTCTCTCGGAATGGGGTGTACGGTGTCGACGAACCTTTTGATCTCCTGGATGGCGTTCGAGATGAGCACGGCCTGGAAGTTGTCACCATAGCCGAGCCCGTGGAAGATGCCCGATGCTATTGCCATAATGTTCTTCAGGACAGCGGAATACTCGGTTCCGTAGATATCGTCGGAGATGGACGTCTTGATGAAGTGGCAGGAGATGAGCTTTGCGAACTGGCGGGCGAGATCTACGTCCTGGCACGCCATGGTGAGGTAAGAGAGCCTCTCGAGGGCCACCTCCTCGGCATGGCACGGTCCGCTGATGACACCGATGCGATCGATGGGTACGCCCATGCACTGGTTGAGCCACGTCCCGATAATCATTCCCGTCTCTGGTATAAGCCCCTTGATGGCGGAGATTACGCACTTGTCGGCGAGGGAGACCTTGAGGTCTTTCATGACGTTCTGGACGAAAGCCGAGGGCACGACGAGGAAGATGACGTCGGAGTTCTGGACGACCTCGTTGACGTCGGTTGAGAACGTTATCTTGGCCGTGTCGAACTGGATGCTCGAGAGGTAAGACGGGTTGCGCCCTGTGAGGCGGAAAGTGTCTACGTTTTTGGGGTTACGGACATGCCAGTTGAGATGCCTGACGTTGCAGAGGAGCATCTTGGCAATGGCCGTGGCCCAGCTGCCACTGCCTATGAGGCCGACCCTCGGATGTTCGCCGAGGATAGCCCCGGCCTTGATGGCGGAAGCGTCCACGATTCTAATCCTTATTATTGAACCACTCGGCGACCTCCTCCTGCTTGAGTGGCGCGAGTCCGAGTTTGTTCTTCTTGTTGATGTCGCAGAGCATCTGGTGCACCTTGCCAGGCTTCATAGAAGTCATATCGGCCACGGTGTTGACTCCGGCGGCGTAGAGCGGCTCGACCCACTCGGCGGGCACACCCAGCCTGCCGAAGGCCTCGGCGGAGTCGCGGACGACCTTCTTCTCGGGCTTCATCTGCGGGAAGAGCATGACCTCGCCTATGGCGCTGTTGCCGGTCATGAGCATGACGAGTCGGTCGATGCCGATGCCGATACCCGAAGTAGGTGGCATGCCGTACTGTAGCGCGCGGAGGAAGTCCTGGTCAATGACCATAGCCTCGTCGTCGCCCTTGTCGGCGAGCCTCATCTGCTCCTTGAATCGCTCCTCCTGATCGATCGGGTCGTTGAGCTCGCTATAAGCGTTGGCGAGCTCCTTGCCGTTGACCATGAGTTCAAATCGCTCGGTGAGGCCGGGCTTAGAGCGGTGCTTCTTGGTGAGCGGCGACATCTCGACAGGGTAGTCGGTGATGAAGGTCGGCTGGATGAACGAGCCTTCGCAGAACTCGCCGAACACCTCGTCGATGAGCTTGCCTTTACCCATGGTCTCGTCAACATCCATCTTGAGCTCGCGGCATATCGCGCGGATCTCTTCTTCCGACTTGCCGTCGAGATCGTAACCCGTTTTCTCCTTGATCGCCTCGAGGATCGGGAGGCGGCGGAATGGCGCGCGGAAGCTGATGACCTTGCCGTCGATCTCGCTTTCGGGCTTACCGTTGACCGCGGTGCAAATAGTCTCGAGGAGCTTCTCGGTGAAGCTCATCATCCAGTTGTAGTCCTTATACTGGACGTAGAGCTCCATGCAAGTGAACTCGGGGTTGTGGGTGCGGTCCATGCCCTCGTTCCTGAAGTTCTTTCCGATTTCGTAGACGCCCTCGAAACCGCCGACAATGAGCCTCTTGAGATATAGCTCGGTGGCGATGCGCATGTACATGTCGATGTTCAGCGCATTGAAATGCGTTATAAAAGGCCGTGCGGACGCGCCTCCGGCTATTGACTGCAGGACCGGGGTCTCGACCTCGGTGTATCCGGCCCCGTCGAGGACCGAGCGGAGAGTGCGGAGGACAGTGGCACGCTGGAGGAAAGTCTCCTTGACTCCCTTGTTGACCACGAGGTCGACGTACCTTTGGCGGTAGCGGAGCTCGGGGTCCTCGAAAGCGTCATAAAGCACCCCGTCTTTCTCCTTGACGACTGGGAGGGGCTTGAGGCTCTTGGCCAGGACGGTCAGGCTCTTGGCGTGGACAGAGATCTCGCCGGTCTTGGTACGGAAGACAAAGCCCGTGACGCCCACGAAGTCGCCGAGGTCGAGAAGCTTCTTGAAGACCACGTTGTAGAGGTCGGCGTTGTCCGCGGGACAAATCTCGTCGCGCGCTATGTAGACCTGAATGCGCCCCTTGGAGTCCTGAAGCTCGATGAAGGATGCCTTGCCCATGATGCGCCTGCTCATCATGCGCCCCGCTATGCAGACCTGACGCTCGGGGGCGTCGTCCTTGAACTGCTCAACTATTTCCGTGGAGAAAGCGTTGGTGGGGTACTCGGCCGCAGGATAAGGGTCTATACCCATATCTCGGAGGCTTTGCAGGTTGTTTCGACGATTAACCTCCTGCTCACTAAGGTCTTGAAAGCTCATTTGTAGAATCTTGTAAAAAGTCGTATGACGTGCCTCGCGACGCCCGGAAGGCGCATGGCACGCCGCATAATAGGTCGTAAAGTTAGTCACAGAAAACGAGAAAAGCAACAAGGTCGGCAAGGGCCAAAAAGCGTGCCGTCCGCCGAAGCCTGAAAGGCTGTCGACGGACGGCGCTGAACCGAAATTACAAACAGAAATATGAGTGTGATGTCCTCTCGTTGGTCTTTTGTGGTATAAATACTAATGATGCGGTCGTTAACGAAAGCAAGAGAAAAACGAAAACGTTTGCAGAACCCCAGCAAAGCCGTTTCCCCTTGTCTGACAATGCAAACTTACGAACATTTTCTAATATTGCAATACGTTTGCCACATTTAATCTAAAAAATATTTAATACTTTTTCGGCATAATAATTAATCCGCTATAACACAACCATTTAGATACACCACCCGTGGGCAAATTATCTGCGCAAACGATGCCATAAAACAGACACACGCCCAAACAGACAACTATGTTCCGGTCATGGCGTAAAAAAAAACATGGGGAGCGACGTGGCAAGATGGCATGCGGTCGCCACCCCTTTATCGGCAATCTTGACTAACTTAGCGCACTCGGAACTCGCAAAAACGCGACAACACATTAATAAATAAAGGCAACGGGAAATGAGAATCATCTTAAAAACACTCGCGGTGGCCACCGCCGCCATCATCACGACAGGCCACGCATCGGCTGAAGGTACGGAAATCGGCGGCATCAACTACAACCTCGACGCTGCGAGCGGCACCGCAAGGGTGACGTGGGCAGGCAAGTGCTATTGCGCCGGCGACGCCTACAAGGGCGTGATAAACATCCCCGCGAAAGTGGCATACGAAGGCAAAACATATAACGTCGTGGGCATAGAGCCATACGCATTCTCGCAGAGCAAGGAGCTGAAAAGCGTCAGCATAGCTCGGAGCGTGGAGAGCATCGGCAAATATGCGTTCGCGGCGTGCTACGGACTCGAGAGCGTCACGTTCGAGGGCGATGCGTCGGTGAAAGAGATCGGGGGACAGGCATTCCTGCTCTGCAAGAGCCTTGGCTCGATAGAGATTCCGGAAAGCGTGGAGAAGATTGGCAAATACGCATTCGAGATGTGCGAGAGCCTCAAGAGCGTCAATTTCGCCCCAAAGGCACGTCTGACCCTCATTGACGACTATGTGTTCTGCCACACGGGTCTCACGGAGTTTGACATACCGGAGAGCGTGACGGAGATTAACCCCGTGGCGTTCTGCTCCAACCCGGGCATAACGGAGATCACCCTGCCAAAGCAGATCACTCGCCTGAGCGAGCAAAACCCGTTCGCGTATAACACTCAGGTGACGCGCATGAGCGTGGAGAAAGGCAACAAGACATACGATTCGCGCAAGGACTGCAACGCCATCATAGAGACGGCCACCAACACACTGGTGGCAGGGTGCAAGGCGAGCACGATACCCGCATCGGTCACCGCCATAGGGCGCAGCGCGTTCAACCACTGCACAGACCTGACAGACGCCGCGTTGCCGGCCACCATCCGCAGCATAGGCAAATACGCTTACCTCGGATGCACGGGCCTGCGCTCGTTCTACTTCCCTTCGACTATGAACGTCATGGCCGACTCCGTCTTCTGGAAGGCTACGGAGCTTGACTCGATCGTCACCATGGCGCAACGTCCTTTCGCTATAGACGAGAGCGACTTCGAGCCGACCACTTACGAGACGGCCACGCTGTACGTCCCGGCAGGGACGGCGACACTCTACCGTTCGGCATCAGCTTGGTCTAAATTCCGCAACATAGTGGAGCTGAACAAATTCGTCGTCGACGGAGTGACGTATGAAGTAGGCGACGACGGCAAGGCGCGCGTGGCGCCGGCAAGCGAGGGCGTGGACTATGAGGGCACGATAATCATACCCACGGAGGTTGTCAGCGGCACGAGGAGATTCGAGGTTGACGGAGCCACCGACGACGCATTCGTCAACCAAGGCAAAGCCGTGAAAGTGGTCTGGCGCAAGGCCGGGAGCGGCATAGAGACGTACAACGCCTACGGTCAGCGCGGCCACATCCGCATTGACGGCACGGACGCCGAAGCCAAGGTTTACTCAACTGGCGGCACTCTGATGACCACGACCTTCAAGCGGGTAATCCCCATTGAGCAAGGAGTGTACTTTGTAAAGATAAAAGACGTGACGTTCAAAGTAATAGTAGACTGACGCGTCGCCCACAATCGGACAACCCGCCCCGCAGAAGGAACAACGCCATCCGCGGGGCGGGTTCGTTTACAGCCCAAATGACTGCGCAAATGTCACATAAGTGCGCCAAAAGAGTTAAATTCGCGGCGCAATTAAGCCCAAAGACACTGGCTCAAAGCCCACAACAAGATGTATGACTTGCTCAACAAAATAACGACGCCCGCCGACCTGAAGCAGCTAGATGTGAAACAACTACCGCAACTGTGCGACGAGTTGAGGCACTTCGTTATTGAGCAGATGAGCCACGCTCCCGGCCACTTCGCCGCGAGCCTCGGCGTGATAGAGCTCACGGTGGCCATCCACTACGTGTATGACACGCCATATGACAAACTGGTGTGGGACGTTGGCCACCAGGCTTACGGGCATAAGATACTCACGGGCCGGAAGGAGTCGTTCCACACACTGCGCAAGAAAGGCGGGATAAGCGGCTTCCCGAACATATTCGAGAGTGAATATGACTCCTTTGGCGTGGGTCACTCGTCAACGTCAATATCAGCGGCCTTGGGAATGGCCACTGCCGCCAAGCTGAACGGCGAGAAGGACAGGCACGTCGTGGCCGTGATAGGCGACGGCGCGCTGACCGGGGGCGAAGCCTTTGAGGCTCTCAACAACATGGCCACCTCGAGCCCGGACATGCTCGTCATATTGAATGACAACAACATGGCCATAGACAAGGTGACGGGCGGGCTGAGCCAGTACCTCCTGGACATCTCGACCTCAAACCTGTATAACAGGCTCAGAAACAAGCTGAGCCAATATCTGGACCGGAAAGACGACTCTGCCACCGGCAAGACAAGCCTTCTGACCAAGCTAACCAACGGGCTCAAAAACTTGGCCAGTCACCAGGCGAACATGTTCGAGGGGCTGAACATACGATACTTCGGCCCCACCGACGGTCACGACGTGGAGTACCTCGTGAGCATATTGCGCGACTTGAAGCGGATAAGCGGGCCCAAGATGCTGCACGTGATCACCGTGAAAGGCAAAGGCTTCAAGGCGGCCGAGGAAGACCCGACCAAATGGCACTCCGTCGGCAGGAGCTTCGACCCCGAGACGGGCGAGCCCCTCGTCAAGCAGTCGTCAGCCCCCCACCCCCCGCGTTTTCAGGACGTGTTCGGCGAGACAATCCTCGAGCTGGCTCGCCAGAACGACAAGATACTCGGCATAACGCCCGCCATGCCCTCGGGCTGCTCACTGAACATAATGATGCGCGAGATGCCGGAGCGTTGCTTTGACGTCGGCATAGCCGAGCAGCACGCTGTGACATTCGCAGCCGGTCTGGCCGTGTCGGGCTACACGCCTTTCTGCAACATATACAGCACATTCGCCCAGCGCGCGTTCGACCAGGTTATACACGATGTCGCCCTGCAGAAGCTCGGCGTGGTGTTCTGCTTCGACCGAGGAGGCCTGGTGGGCGCTGACGGAGCCACACACCACGGGGTTTTCGACATAGCCATGCTGCGCCCAATACCAAACATCACACTGATGTCTCCGATGACTGAGCCCGAGTTGCGCAACATGATGTACACGAGTCAGATGGGCGGGCTTGGCACCGTCGTCATCCGATACCCGCGCGGCGAGGGGTCTACGATAGACTGGCGCACCCCGATGAGGGAGATAGAGGTGGGCCGCGGACGCAAACTGCGCGACGGGTCTGACGTAGCCATAATGAGCTACGGGCCAATAGGCACCGAGAGCGAAAAGATATGCGATGCTCTGGCTGAGTCCGGGATATCCGCCTCCCACTACGATATGCGCTTCGCGAAGCCAATCGACACGCGACTGATAGATGAAGCGATGTCGACATGCGGCCTGATAGTCACGATGGAAGACGGGGTGAAAACAGGCGGCATAGGCACAGCCATAACAGAATATGCCAAAGACAAGGGCTACAAGGGCGAAGTGATTCGCATAGGAGTACCTGACGAATTCATCGGCCATGGCAGCGTAAGCGAATTGTACGCGGAATGCGGAATGGATGCCGCAAGCGTCACAAGAGCCATCAGAGAGGCATTAAAACGCCAAGAGTCGAAGCTGTAGCAAAAGAGCAAGACTCACAAAAAGACCGCCCGCACCTTAGGAAATCCCCAAGTGCGGGCGGTCTTTTTGTAATCACGGCTCTACGAATGGCAGAGCGCAAGTCAATGCTCCATTGCAAATGTAAGGCTAATCTCGGTTGCTGCCGACGAACTGAAGAATGTAGTAGAGCAATGTGGCCAAATAGGAGAGCGCAGACACGAGATAAGTGTAGGCGGCCCATTTGAGCGCGTCGACAGCACTATCCCGCGTGACGCCATAGGTAATCACTCCGCTCTCAGTGAGCCAGTTGATGGCCCGTCGGCTTGCGTCGATCTCGACACCGAGAGTAATGAAAGAGAAGAGCGTCATTATCGTGTAGGATGCAATTATAATCTTGAGAGCGAGATCCCAGGGGAAAAGGTTCTGCATGAAGATAGCCGCGACAAACGAGCCAAAGAAGATGACGTTGAGCACCGTGTTAGATATGTTGAGCACGGGCACGAGAGCAGTACGTAGCGCCATAGCCTTATAGCCCTGGGCATGCTGGAGAGCGTGGCCTGTCTCGTGAGCCGCCACGGCCGCGGCGGCGACGGTGCTGGCAGAGTAGACCTCCGAGCTGAGGTTGACAGTCCGATTTGACGGGTCATAGTAGTCCGTAAGGGAGCCGTCGGTAGGACGAACCGCTACCCCATTGAGATGATTATCTTGCAACATCTTCATGGCTATCTGAGCTCCAGTATATTGCAAAGGGATCTCACTGTATTTTTTAAACTTGCTCTTGAGCGTCCAGCTCACAATCATGCTCAGGATGGCGAAGGCGCCGATTATTATCCACAACAACATGGCACGTAAGTTTTTGAAGTTATAAATAACGTGAGTTCGACCAAATCACGCACATAATTTAGCTATATGTAATAGGCTGAAAATTAGCGAAATAGGAGATGTTTTTGTATATTTAAGGTACAAAACAAAAATCAACAAAAGCCACCCCCTATGTTCGACAGAGACTAAATTATAGAGATTTTCTTCAAATTGGATGAATTTTGGAAGAAATGTTCACGCTTTTCACCCAAATGCATAGAACAGACCGACCGAAAAAAGAGACACGACCATCGTGATGGCAAAATGTCGGTGCCTGAGATCATGTTGATTATGATTCTGTTCCATTCTTCTGGCTACCGATGTCTCAAGCATTTCTACCTCAACG